>JAIXXA010000008.1 GCA_027490975.1 Rhodospirillaceae bacterium | reverse complement strand
GCCACCGCGCGGCCCGTCGGCACCGGCCTCGGCCTGTCGATCTCGCGGGAGATCGCGCGCGCGCATGGCGGCGATCTTGTCGTGGCGAATCGCGCCGAAGGCGGCTTGCGCGCCTGCGCGCGCTTTGCGGAGCGCGGGCCTGCCGACGCAAGGCCGCCGCAGCCCGCTCTTGGCTTGGCAAACGCGCAGCGCTGAGTTCGAACGTATCGACTATCCGTCGCGATCGCACCGCGGCATCGGCGGCGTTGCACGCAATCTAGCTGCGCGCGGTCGCCGAACGCCGCCTCGCGCTTTCGGCAGATGTGCGCAATCTGCTCCAGAAACTCCCGCCGGGCGATCCCAGATCGCACACGACCACCTCGCCATCGGCCGCAACGGCCACAGCAGCTTCAAAAGCCTGGGCCTGATCTAGCCCCCCGTCTGCACGCGTGCATTGGGCCAACGCGGAAAAGACTTGCATCGGCCATAGATGTGAATTATCATTCACATCATGAAAAAAACGCCTCGCCCTTACAAAACCACCTCGGAACGGCAACTGGAGCTTCTCCACGTTGCAGCACAGTTGATCGCGGAAAAAGGACTCGTCGCGACAACGATCCCGGATATCGCAGCCCGCGCCGGATTGAGCGTCGGCGCCGTCTATCGCCATTTCGAAAGCAAAGCCGCGCTGCTCGCGGCCCTTGTCGCTGCAGATGCGGCGCGACTGCTGGCCAAGGTCAAGAAAGCGACCGAAAACTGCGTGAATCCAAAAGACGCATTGCACGCCTGGTCGCAGGCGCAACTGGACGATTTGGCCGACCCGATCGAGCTCGGCTTGCGTGCGGAGATCGTCGCATTGGCCGCGCACGATCCGGCAATCCGGGAAAGCGTATGCCGACATGGCGACGCGGTCGAAGGTCAGCTGCGCGACCTGCTCGCCGCTGCGGCAAAGCCCGGCAGCTTGTTCGAAAGCGATCCCGATGCCGCCGTCGAACTCGTTGCAACCGTCATCGACGGCATCCAAGTGCGCGGCGCCACTGTCGGCCGAATCGCCCCGCGTGCCGCGAGGCTCGTCGAAATCGCCGTCGAAGCCGCAATCGCGACGCCGGCGAAAAAATGAACAAGTCCCGCGACGATTTTGCCGACGAACTGCGCGGCTTCGCCCTGCTCGGCATCATACTTGTCAACGTCCCGTTTCTGGGAATCTCCTTGAATGGGTTTGTGCGCGGCGACGAAACATCTTTGGCGGATCGCATTGCCGAGTTTGCCGTTTTCGCGTTTTTCCAGGCCAAATTCTATCTTCTGTTCGCCTTTCTGTTCGGCTACAGCGCGCATCTGATGCTGTCGAAACCCGGCAGCCGAGGCGCTTTCGCAAGGCGTCTGCTGGGGCTTGGGGCGCTCGGTATCCTGCACGCGGCGTTGCTCTTCGTCGGCGATATTCTTTTGAGCTACGCGGTACTCGGACTGTTCATGCTTCGCGCCGCGAACTGGACCGACCGCCGCGTGATCGTCGCAATGTGTCTAGCCCTGCTATTCGCCGGTGCGATGCTCGGCTTGCTGGCGATCGCCGCGGCCCAGCCGGGGTTCGACGACGCCGCCACCCTCGAAGCGGTTGCGGCTTACGACCAGCGCATGCGCGACGGTTCGTTCCTTCAAACCGTCCAAGCGCGCCTACAGGTGTGGCCGATCCTCTTGCTCGTTTTGGCCGTTCTGAATTGGGGCCTTGCTCTCGCCTGCTTTTTCGCAGGGTTGCTCGCCGCACGGCGTCGACTTTTCGCAGATCCGGAACGTTTTGCCGCACTGTGGATCTTGTGCAGCAGGCTCGGGGCAGCGGTCGGACTGCCGCTCAGCCTTGTCTCTGCATGGCTGATGGCTGGCCCGGGCTCGCCGGGCGGCGTCGGGTCCGATGCTCGCACCATCTATGGCACCGTTCTCGGCTTTGCAGCCGCGCCCTTTCTGTCGGCGGGCTACGTCGCTTGGATGGTGCTGCTGCGTCGGCGCTTCGTCGATGCCTTTTCCTTTTTTCGGCTGCCCGGCCGCATGTCGTTGACGCTCTATATCGGCGAATCCGCTGTCCTTGCCGCAATCTTCTGCGGCTGGGGCGGCGGTCTGTTCGGAACGCTGGGCGCGGCCTGGACATTGGCCGTCGCTTTTTCCGTCTGGCTCGCCCTCGAGTTCTTTGCGCGGATCTGGTTGTCGCATTTCAGCCAAGGTCCGCTCGAATACCTGTTGAAGCGCTTCGCCCGTCCGACGGCATGAGAACACCCGGCACAGGCTTGGCTTCGCGAACGCGCGGCGCTAAGCTTGCGCCTATGAGCCATCCTTCGCGATCGCATCACGACATGGGCGGCGTCGCACCGTTTGCGACGCAAGCCATCGACCGCACCGACCACGAATTGTCGCAGTTCGACAAGCAGGTCGATGCGCTCGTCAATCTCTTGAACCATCCGAGCCGCCGCTTGATGCGAACGGACGAACTTCGCAACGCGATCGAATCGCTGCCCGCCGACATCTACGACGATCTCGCCTACTACGAAAAATGGATCCAGGCGGTCGCCAACGTGATGGTCGAAAAAGACGTGATCGGCGAGGAGGAGCTCGTGCTGAAGCTCGCCGAACTCAAGCAAGCGGACGAAGAAGCGTGAGCTTCGCACCCGGCATGCGCGTGCGCGTGCGCAACGACTGGCCCGAGGCCGCCGGGCGCAAGGTGCATGTGCGCACGCCGCATTTCGTGCGCGGCGCCGTCGGCACGGTCGAGCGCGCGCTCGGCAGCTTCGGCAATCCCGAAACGCTCGCCGCGGGCGGCGACGGGCTGCCGAAACTCGCTCTCTATATGGTGCGGTTCGAGCGCGCGGAACTGTTTCCGGGCACCGCCGAGGGCCGCGAAACGCTGACGGCCGACATCTACGAATCCTGGCTCGAGGGGGCCCCATGAGCGGCGACCATCACGACCATATCCATGCCGGGCACGACCATCACCACGCGCACGATGCGGTTCACGCGCACGAGCCGCGACCCGAATATCGGCGCCTCGAACGCGCGGTGCGCGAATTGCTGATCGCCAAGGGCGTGCTGACGGCCGACGAGATCCGCGCGCAGATCGAACTGATGGACAGCCGCACGCCGGCCATCGGCGCCAAGATCGTGGCGCGCGCTTGGACCGATCCCGCCTTCAAGGCCCGCCTGCTCGCCGACGCGCGCAAAGCAGCCGAAGAGTTCGGCATCGACACCTCGAACACGGCCATCGTCGTGGCCCTCGAGAATACCGACACGCTGCACCACATGGTCGTATGCACGTTGTGCAGCTGCTATCCCAAAGCGATCATCGGCGTGCCGCCGGCCTGGTACAAATCGAGCGCTTACCGCGCGCGCGCCGTGCTCGAGCCGCGCAAAGTGCTGGCCGAGTTCGGCACGCACCTGCCCGACACCGTCGAAATCCGCGTCGTCGATTCGACAGCCGACATGCGCTATCTCGTGCTGCCCAAGCGCCCGGCGGGCACCGACGGGTGGAGCGAAGAACGCCTTGCCGCTCTCGTCGGCCGCGACAGCCTGATCGGCACGACGATCCCCGCCGTCTGAAACGGTACCCTCGCGCGAGGCTTGCCATGGCGAAATTCTGCGCACTGCTGATTCTTGCCCTCCTCGCCACAGCGCCCGCCCTCGCCCAACCCACCCTGCCCGCCGTCGCCGACATCCCGACGCGCCCGGGCGTGCATGTGCGCGTCGAGATCACGCCGCCGCCGGGCGAGGCACGCGGCATTCTCGTGCTCTTCGCCGGCGGCAACGGCATTCTGGCGATCGCCGAGAACGGCACTTTGCGCAGCGGCAAAGGCAATTTCCTGATCCGCTCGCGCGCCGAATTCGCCGATGCGGGCTTTTGGACCGTCGCGTTCGACGCCCCCTCGGATCGCCAGACGGCACCCTATCTCGGCGGCGTGCGGCAGACGGATGCGCATGTCGCCGACATCAAAGCCACGCTGGCGTGGCTGCGCGCGCGTGCGCCCAATCTGCCGGTTTGGCTTGTGGGCACGAGCCGCGGCACGCAATCGGTCGCCTATTTCGCGACGCAAGTGCGGCGCGCCGACGGCGGTGCGGATGGCATCGTGTTGACGGCGACGATCTTCAGCGACGACCGCTCGCGCCCCGTGCCCGCGATGGCGCTCGACCGGATCGACGTGCCGACCTTGTTTGTGCACCATCGCCGCGACGCCTGCCGCCTGTGCAATTTCGCCGCGGCCGAATCCACCCTCGCGCGCGTTGCGTTTGCCCCGCGAAAAGCGCTGATCGCGATGGACGGCGGGATCACGCAAGGCGATCCCTGCGAGGCCTTTGCCTATCACGGCTTCAATGGCATCGAGGCCCAAACGATCGGCGCGATCGCGGACTGGATCGGCGGCTGACGGTCGCGCATCTGCCCCTTGCCGCAGACGCGCACCTCGCCTAAACCTCTGTCCTCTTCGCATCCGACCGGCACGAGGCCCCATGATTCCGCGCTATTCCCGTCCGCAAATGACCGCCATCTGGGATCCCGAAACGCGCTTTCGCATCTGGTTCGAAATCGAAGCGCATGCGTGCGACGCGCAAGTCCAGCTCGGCATCGTGCCCAAGAAAGCGGCCAAGGAAATCTGGAAGAAGGGCAAGTGGGAGATCGCGCGCATCGACGAGATCGAGCGCGAAACCAAGCACGACGTCATCGCGTTCCTGACGAATCTCGCCGAACATGTGGGGCCTTCCGCACGCTTTGTGCACCAAGGCATGACCTCGTCCGACGTGCTCGACACCACGCTTGCCGTGCAGCTCGCGCGCGCAAGCGACCTTCTGCTCGAAGGGCTCGACCGGCTGCTTGCGGCGCTGAAAAAGCGCGCAATCGAGCACAAATACACGCCGACCATCGGCCGCAGCCACGCGATCCATGCCGAGCCCACCACGTTCGGGCTCAAGCTCGCGGGCTACTATGCCGAGTTCGCGCGCGCGCGCGCACGCCTTGTGCAGGCGCGCGCCGAAATCGCGACCTGCGCCATTTCGGGCGCGGTCGGCACGTTTGCCAACATCGATCCGTTCGTCGAAGCCTACGTGGCGAAGAAGATGGGGCTGACGCCCGAGACCGTTTCGACGCAAGTGATCCCGCGCGACAGGCACGCGATGTTTTTCGCCGTGCTCGGCGTCGTCGCGGCTTCGATCGAGCGTCTGGCGATCGAAGTGCGCCATCTTCAGCGCACGGAAGTGCGCGAGGCCGAAGAGTTTTTCAGCCCCGGCCAAAAAGGCTCGTCGGCCATGCCGCACAAGCGCAACCCGGTGCTGTCGGAAAATCTCACAGGCCTGTCGCGCATCGTGCGCGCGGCCGTGGCCCCCGCCCTCGAGAACGTGGCGCTGTGGCACGAGCGCGACATCTCGCATTCGGCGGTCGAGCGCGTGTTCGCACCCGACGCGACGATAGCCCTCGATTTTGCGCTGCATCGCGCGGCCGGTCTCGTCGAGAAATGGACGATCTATCCCGAGCGCATGAAGGCCAATCTCGACGCGCTCGGCGGCCTCGTGCATTCGCAGCGCGTGATGCTGGCCCTCACGCAAGCCGGCGTGGCGCGCGAAGACGCGTACCAAATCGTGCAGGCGACCGCGATGGCGATCTGGCGTGCGGGCGGCGACTTTGCCGCGTCGCTCAAAGCCGACTCGCGCGTGGTCGCAAAACTGTCGCACAAACAAATCGACGCGCTGTTCGACCTCGGATACCACACCAAGCACGTCGATACCGTGTTCAAGCGCGTTTTCGGGTCAAATACAAAGCGCAAGCAGCGATGATTTGTGCTAGATTGTCCGTAAGGTCGATTGTCGGAAGGGGGGCTTTCCGGATCGGCTTGGCCAAGGGGGGCCATTCCCATGCCCGAAGGCCACAAGGCAACGCCGCGCATTGGCGCTGCCAACTCTGCATCGACGACACCTTGCGTCGTCCGGCGTCTGCTGGTGCGCTGGGGCATGCGCCCGCACGAAGACCAGCCGCCCGATTGGGACGAGTGGGCCGCCAATGTGATCGTCGGCGACCTGCGCGCGCGCACGTTCGACGCCGCGATCGGCCCCACCGGCATGCCGATCATCGACCGAGCGGGCCCTGAACAGCGCGACGTGCTCGACGACATCAAACCCGGCTGCCCGCTCGAGCAAGCGCTCGAGCCCGTCTTGGGCGCCGACGCCTCGGCCTTGACGCAGGGCGTTTGCGAACGCGCGCGCGACGGGCGGCCTTTGTTTCTGGAAGTGCCGCCGCGCGACGACGTGGGCGGCTACGCGCTGGCTTTCGTGCCGCTGCGCGCGAGTTTCGGCCTGCGCCTCACAGGGATCGTGGTCGCCGCCGGCCCCTGCTGAAGCAGCCTTACAGCTGCTCCATGATCTGCTGTTTGGCGATCGGCATGAAATGCTCGAGCTGCGCCTTGATATCTGCACTCGACAGCGCCACGCCGCGCAGCCCCGCATCTTTCTGGATCTTCTCGATCACGTCGTCGTCGCCCGGCTTGTCGAAGTCGGCCGCGACCACTTCCTTGGCGTAGGCGTCGGCAGCCTCGCCCGCAAGGCCGAATTTCGCCGCGACCCATTGGCCGACGAGCTTGTTGCGCCGCGCCGTCACCTTGAACTGAAGCTCCTGGTCGTGCTTGAACTTGTTCTCGAAACCCTTTTGACGATCGTCGAATCCGCTCATGGCACGTCCTCTCGAACTGGCTCGGGCAACTGCAACCCACCGGCTATATAGCGGGCTGCCGCATCCGGTTCAATCTCAGGCGTTTGGCCGATGTGCACGATCGTAATTCTGCGGCGCCCGGATGCGGAATGGCCGGTCCTGATCGCCGCCAACCGCGACGAAATGCGCGACCGCCCGTGGGCAATACCGGGCCGCCATTGGCCAGACCGACCCGATATCGTGGCCGGGCAAGATCTTCTGGCCGGAGGCTCTTGGCTCGGTCTCAACGACACGGGCGTGGTCGCGTCGATCCTCAATCGCCACGGCACCTTGGGCCCGGCGGCCGGCAAGCGCAGTCGCGGCGAATTGGTGCTCGACGCGCTCGACTACCCGGACGCAAACGAGACCGCCCGCGCGTTTGCGGGCCTCGATCCGGCCGCCTATCGGCCCTTCAACATGCTGCTGGCCGACGACCGCGACGCGTTCTGGCTCAAATCGACCGGCACAGGCCGGATTGCGGTCGAGCCCCTGCCCGCAGGCCTGTCGATGATCACGGCCGAAGACCGCAACGATCTTGCGGCCCCGCGCATCGCCTTCAACCTGCCGCGCTTCGAAGCCGCTGCGATCCCAGATCCCGCAAGCGGCGACTGGCAAGGCTGGGAGAAGCTGCTTGTCAGCCGCGAGGGCCCTGCCCCTGCCGCCTTCATGCGGGTCGATTTGCCGTCTGGCTTCGGCACCTCGTCGCACAGCCTGATCGGCCTGCCGTCCACGCGGCACGCGCATGCGCTGAAGCCGGTTTGGCGATTTGCTGCCGCCAGCGCCGATTCGCCGTCTTTCGAGCCCGTTAAGCTTCGCTAAAGCAAGGCATTAGCGCCCGATTGCGGCGCGCGGGGCCAAGGGCTATACAGACCCCTCTTTCCCGCATCCGCGATCCAGCGACGCCAGGGGGCGATCTGCCAGTGTCCCGCCGCAAACAGCTCTACGAAGGCAAGGCCAAGATCCTGTTCGAAGGCCCCGAGCCCGGCACGATCGTCCAGTATTTCAAGGACGACGCGACCGCGTTCAACAACAAGAAAAAGGGCATCATCACCGGCAAGGGCGTGCTCAACAACCGCATCTCGGAATTCCTGATGATGCGGCTCGAAGAGATGGGCATCCAGACGCATTTCATCCGCCGTCTCAACATGCGCGAACAGCTCGTGCGCGAGGTCGAAATCGTGCCGCTCGAAGTCGTGGTGCGCAACGTCGTCGCGGGCTCGCTTGCCACACGCTTCGGGCTTGCCGAAGGCCAGGTGCTGCCGCGTTCGATCGTCGAGTACTACTACAAAAACGACGAGCTCGGTGACCCGATGGTGTCCGAGGAGCACATCACCGCTTTCGGCTGGGCCGACACGCGCGACCTCGACGACATCATGTCGATGGCGCTGCGCGTGAACGACTATCTGTCGGGCCTGTTCCTGGGCGTGGGCATCAAGCTCGTCGATTTCAAACTCGAATTCGGCCGCCATTGGAACGAGCACGAAGAGATGCGCCTGATCCTCGCCGACGAGATCAGCCCCGATTGCTGCCGCCTGTGGGATCTCAAGACCAACGAAAAAATGGACAAGGACCGCTTCCGCCGCGACCTCGGCAATGTCGAGGAAGCCTACCAGGAAGTGGCGCGCCGCTTGGGCATCCTGCCCGAGGGCGGCCCGCGCGATCTCAAAGGTTCGGGAACGATCCAATGAAGGCCAAAATCCACGTCACCCTGAAAAACGGCGTACTCGACGTGCAGGGCAAAGCGGTTGCGGCGGGCCTCGTGGGCCTTGGCTTCGGCGGGATCGGCGACGTGCGCGTCGGCCGCTACGTGGAAGTCGAACTTGCGGCTTCGTCGCGCGCCGCCGCCGAGAAGACCGCCAAGGAAATGTGCGAGAAGCTGCTCGCCAACACGGTCATCGAAAACTACCGCATCGAAATCGTCGAGTAAGGGAGCCTTGCCGATGAAGGCGGCGGTCGTCGTATTTCCGGGCTCCAATCGCGAAGGCGACGTTGCCGACGCTTTGCAGCGCGCCTCGGGCAAGAAGCCCAAACTCGTGTGGCACAGCGAAGCCGCCCTGCCCGACAAGCTCGACTTGATCGTGCTGCCGGGCGGGTTCTCGCACGGCGACTATCTGCGCTGCGGGGCGATGGCCGCGCGCAGCCCGATCATGCGCGAAGTGGTGCGCCATGCCGAGAAGGGCACGGCCGTGCTCGGCGTATGCAACGGCTTCCAGATCCTGTGCGAAAGCGGCTTGCTGCCGGGCGTGCTGCTGTCGAACGCGGGCCTCAAATTCGTGTGCCGCGACGTGGCCCTCAAAGTCGAAACGAGCCAGAGCCTGTTCACGCATCGCTACGAAACGGGCGAAGACGTGCTCTTCCCCGTCGCCCACCATGACGGCAACTATTTTGCCGATGCCGACACGCTGAAGCGCATCGAAGATCGCGGCCAAGTCGCGTTCCGCTACGCCGACAATCCGAACGGCTCGGCCAACGACATCGCGGGCGTGTTCAACGCGGCCAAAAACGTGCTCGGCCTGATGCCGCATCCCGAGAACGCGACCGATCCGGCGACGGCGGGCGCGCTCGGCGGCTCGACCGACGGCATCAAGCTTTTCGACGGCATTGTGGACGCGCTCGCGAAATGAAAAAGACCTATCCGAAGCCCAAGGATCTGATGGGCCTGTCGCCGGCCGAATACGATCTCGCCTGCCGCATTCTGGGCCGCGTGCCCACCCACACCGAGCACGGCATTTTCTCGGTCATGTGGTCGGAGCATTGCAGCTACAAATCTTCGAAAAAGTGGCTGAAAACACTGCCGACCAAAGCCAAATGGGTGATCTGCGGCCCCGGCGAAAACGCCGGCGTGATCGATATCGGCAATGGCGACGCCTGCATCTTCAAAATAGAGAGCCACAACCACCCGTCCTATATCGAGCCCTACCAGGGCGCGGCGACGGGCGTCGGCGGCATCTTACGCGACGTCTTCACGATGGGTGCGCGTCCCATTGCCAATCTCAATGCGCTGCGCTTCGGCGAGCCGTCGCATCCGAAAACACGCCGCCTCGTGGCGGGCGTGGTTTCCGGCATTGGCGGCTACGGCAATTGCGTGGGCGTGCCGACCGTGGGCGGCGAGACCAATTTCCACAAAGCCTACAACGGCAACTGCCTCGTCAACGCGATGACGGTCGGCATCGCCAAGACCGACAAGATTTTCTATTCGGCCGCCGCAGGGGCCGGCAACCCGGTCGTCTATGTCGGTGCCAAGACCGGCCGCGACGGCATCCACGGGGCCACGATGGCGTCGGCGGAGTTCGACGACAAGTCGGACGAAAAGCGCCCGACCGTGCAGGTCGGCGACCCGTTCGTCGAGAAGCTGCTGATCGAGGCGTGCCTTGAACTCATGGCGACGGACGCCATCGTCGCGATCCAAGACATGGGGGCCGCCGGCCTCACCTCGTCGTCGGTCGAGATGGCGGGCAAAGGCGGGCTCGGCATCGAACTCGATCTCGACGCGGTTCCGGCGCGCGAAACCGGCATGACGTCGTACGAGATGATGCTCTCCGAAAGCCAGGAGCGCATGCTGATCATCCTGAAGCCCAACCGCCAGAAGGTTGCGCAGAAAATCTTCGCCAAATACGGGCTCGATTGCGCCACGATCGGCACGCTCACGACCAACGGGCGGCTCGTCGTAAAGAAGAACGGCAATGTCGATGCCGATATGCCGATCGCCCCCATGGTGCAGGCCAGCCCCGAATATGCGCGGCCCTGGAAGAAGACGCCCAAGCGCAAAATGATCGAGCCCAAGAAGATCGCGGCGCGCGATCCGGGCAAGGCATTGCAGAAGCTCATGGGCTGCCCCGATCTCGCCTCGCGGCGCTGGATCTGGGAGCAGTACGACCATCTCGTGCGCGGCCACACGCTGCAGCGCCCCGGCGGCGATGCCGCCATCGTCGGCGTGCCGGATTCCAAAAAGGCGCTCGCCATGTGCGTCGATTCAACACCGCGCTACGTCGAGGCCGATCCCGAAATCGGCGGGGCGCAAGCCGTCGTCGAAACCTGGCGCAATCTCACGGCTGTGGGCGCCACCCCGCTTGCCATCACCGACAACATGAATTTCGGCAATCCCGAACGCCCCCTCATCATGGGCCAGTTCGTGGGCGCCATCAAAGGCATGCGCAAAGCGTGCTTGGCCCTTGCTTATCCAGTCGTGTCGGGCAACGTGTCGCTCTACAACGAAACCAACGGCCAGGCGATCCTGCCCACCCCGACCATCGGCGGGGTTGGCATCCTCAAGGATGCGACCAAGCGCACCGACCTTGCCTTCAAGAACGCGGACGACACGCTGATCTTGATCGGCAAGACGGCCGGCTGGCTCGGGGCAACGCTTTATTTGCGCGAGATCGAAGGGCGCGAAGAGGGTGCTCCGCCGCCCGTCGACCTCAAAGCCGAGAAGCGCAACGGCGATTTCGTGCGCAAACTGATCCAAGCAGGCCGCGTCAATGCCTGCCACGATCTGTCGGACGGCGGGCTGCTCGTCGCGATCGCCGAGATGGCGCTTGCGGGCAAGCGCGGTGCGGCTCTGGCGCTCGAAAATCCCACCCCTGCCTTGCTGTTCGGCGAAGACCAAGCACGCTATCTGGTGACAACGGCCAAGCCCCAAACCGTGTTGACCGCCGCCAAGAAGGCCAAAGTGCCGGCCCTCG
>JAIXXA010000012.1 GCA_027490975.1 Rhodospirillaceae bacterium | reverse complement strand
GCACCGGTACCGCCGACGACCGTCTCGACGTTGACGAGGGTCAGCGTGTTGTTGAAATTGCCGAGGATCAGACGGTCGCTGCCCACGCCCAGATCCACCGTGCCCGTCTCGATAGCCGAACCCAGCGTGATCGTGTCGGCACCGGAACCCGCGACGATGGTTTCGACGTTCGTCACCGTCAGGCGGTTGCCGCCCGAGGCCAGGATCAGCGTATCGGCACCGTCGCCGAGGTCGATCAAGCCGCTGGTGGTGGCCGATGCCAAAGTGACCGTGTCGTAGCCGTAGCCGCCAACGACCGTTTCGATGTTCGCGAGCGTTACCGTGTTGCCCGAGTCGAACAGCACGAGGCGGTCGTTGCCGGCCGCGAGATTGAAGGTTTCGCCGGCCGTATAGCCCGTGCCGAGCGTGACGTTGTCGTTGTTGGTGCCGCCGACGAGGCTTTCGACGTTCGTGACGGTCAGCGAATTGACGAAATTGCCGAGGACCAGCCTGTCCGAGCCGCCGTCGCCCAGATCGACCGAACCGCCGACCACCGCCGAAGCGAGCCACACCGTGTCGTTGGCGGTACCGCCGACGACCGTCTCGACATTGAGGGCGGTCATGTTGTTGGCGGCGTCGGCCAACGTGAGCTTGTCGCTGCCGGCACCGAGATCGACCGTCTGGCCGGCATTGAAGGCGTTGGCCAAGGTCACTTCGTCGGCGACCGTGCCGCCGACCACCGTTTCGACGTTCACGGCCGTGACTGTATTGGCGAAATTGCCGAGGATCAGACGGTCGGCTCCCGCACCCAAATCGATCTGGCCCGTCGTGATCGCCGAGCCGAAGGTGATCGTGTCGGCACCCGAACTGGCAACGAGCGTTTCGACGTTTGTGACGGTGATGCGGTTGGTGCCTGCGGCGAGAACGAGCGTGTCGGAGCCGCCGCGCAGATCGAACTGGCCCGACGTCATTGCGGCACCGAGCGTGACCGTGTCTTCGCCTGCAGCACCAATCACGGTTTCGATGTTGACGACCGTGATGCTGTTTTCGCCGTCGGCCAGTACCAGGCGGTCGTTGCCCGCACCGAGGCTGAAATTCTGGCCGCCGTTGTAGGCGGTGCCGAGCGTGATGTTGTCCGTTCCCGTGCCGCCGACGATGCTTTCGGCGTTGGTGATGGTGAGCGAGTTCGAGAAATTGCCAAGGACCACGCGGTCCGTGCCGTCGCCCAGATCGATCGAGCCGAGGGCCATCGTGGCCCCGGTCGAGACCGTATCGTTGCCTGTACCGCCGACAACCGATTCGACGTTGATGATCGTCAGCGTGTTGGCCTGGTCGGCCAGCGTGAGCTTGTCGTTGCCGCCGCCCAGATCGACGGTTTGCCCGGAAGCGTACGCGTTCTGCAGCGTGACGTCGTCGGCACCCGAACCGCCGACAACGGTCTCGACATTGACGAGCGTGACCGTGTTGCTGAAATTGCCGAGGATCAGGCGGTCGTTGCCGCCCGCAAGATCGATATTGCCGGTCGAAACGACCGAACCCAGCGTGACCGTATCGTTGCCCGTGCCCGCGACCAGCGTCTCGACGTTGGACACGGTGAGGCGGTTGTTGCCGTTTGCGAGCGTGAGCTGGTCGCTGCCGCCGCGCAGATCGACGAGCCCCGCCGTCATCACCGCACCCAGCACGACCGTGTCGTTGCCCGCCCCGCCGATCGTGGTTTCGATGTTGACGAGGGTCAACGTGTTGTCGCCGTCGTCGAGAACGAGGCGGTCGGAGCCGGCGCCAAGATTGAACGTTTCGCCGCCCTGGTAGGCCATGCCGAAGGTGATGCTGTCCGCGCCCGTGCCGCCGACCAGCGTTTCGACGTTCGTGATCGTGAGCGTGTTCGAGAAATTGCCGAGCACGAGGCGGTCATTGCCGGCCCCAAGATCGATCGAGCCCGTCGACTGCGCCGTTGCCAGCGTGACCGTGTCGTCGGCTGCACCGCCCATGATCGATTCGATGTTGAGCGCCGTCACCGTGTTGCCGGTGTCGGCGAGCGTGAGATAGTCCGAGCCCGCCTGCAGGTCGATGCGCTCGCCTGCGAGATAGCCCGAAGCCAGAGCGACGCTGTCGGCGGCCGAGCCGCCCACGACGGTTTCGACGTTGACGACCGTCAGCGTATTGGCGGTGTTGCCGAGGATCAGCCGGTCGGCGCCGCCGCCGAGATCGACCGTGCCGTCGGTGAACGCCGTGCCGAGCGTGATCGTGTCAGCACTCGAACCTGCGATCAGGGCTTCGACGTTCGAAACCGTAATGCGGTTCGTTCCTGCCGCCAGCACCAGCGTGTCGGTGCCGCCGCGCAGATCGACGAGGCCGCCGGTCATCACCGCGCCGAGCGTCACCGTATCGTCGCCGGCCGCGCCGATGATCGTTTCGATATTGGCAAGGGTCACGGCGTTGTCGCCGTCGGCGAGCGTCAGACGGTCGCTGCCGGCCCCCAGATTGAAGCTTTCGCCGCCCGTATAGACGGTGCCGAGCGTGACGCTGTCGGCGCCTGTGCCGCCGACCAGCGTTTCGACGTTCGTGACCGTGAGCGTGTTCGAGAAATTGCCGAGCACCAGACGGTCGGACCCGTCGCCGAGATCGATCGAGCCGTTGGCGATGGCGGCGGCCAACGCGACCGTGTCGGCATTGATGCCGCCGACGACGGTTTCGACGTTGGCGGTCGTGACCGTGTTGGCGAAATCGCCGAGCACGAGCGTATCGTTGCCGCTGCCAAGATCGACCGTGGCCGTCCCCGAATAGGCCGTTGCGAGCGTCACATTGTCGGCCCCGCCGACGCCGACGATCACTTCGACATTGGCGAGCGTCACGGTGTTGCTGAAACCGCCGAGGATCAGGCGGTCGTTGCCCGCCCCCAGATCGATCGAACCGTCGACGATCGCAGCACCCAGCGTGACCGTGTCGATCGCCGTGCTGCCGGTGATCGTCTCGACGTTCGAGACCGTCACGCGGTTGCCGTTGCCGCCCAGCGCCAGCGCGTCGCTGCCGGCGCGCAGATCGACCGAAGCGCCCAGCATGCCGATGCCGAACGTGACCGTATCGTTGCCGGCCCCGCCGACGATGGTTTCGATGTTGGTGACCGTCAAGGTGTTGTCGGCGTCCGACAGCACGAGCCGGTCGTTGCCGCTGCCCAGATCGATCGAGCCGCCCACCAGGGCGCTGTCGATCGTGACCGAATCGGCCCCCGACCCGCCGGTGATGGCTTCGACATTGGAGATGGTGAGGCGGCTGCCCGAATTGCTCAAGATGATGGCGTCGAACCCGTCGCCCAGATCGACCGTGCCGCCGGTGAGGGCGGCCGTGAAGGTCACCGTATCGTCGGCGGCGTCCCCAACCATGGTCCCCAGAGTCGAATAGCTGTAGCTGCCGCCGGTCGAAGGGAGTGTCACGATGGATGTCGACATTTGCGGGCAATCCTCGAAATGGTGATCTGCCGCACCTCCATCGCAAGCCCTGGACCATGTAACAAATCAATTAATTCAATAGGTTGAAATGTTTCACCGGGTGCTGCCGATGCCGATCGGCAGGAACCGACCGGCAGAAACTGCCGGGCTGTTCCGCGCGGTGACGGTAGACACCTTGCTTTTGGCCTGCGCATGATTGTTGCAAGACCACGTTCAACGACTCGTTTTTGCCACGCCGCGTTCTACTTTCGATGGGGTGCAAATGCCTCAAACGCCGCAAGTGCCGCCGACCGGACCGGGTCTGCCTGGGGTCCCCGCCCTGCTATGGCGCGCGCGGCTGGCGCTGGCGTGGGAACGAGTGTGGCCTGCTTTGTGGCCGACCTTCGCGGTCCTTACCCTATTCGTAGCCGTCGCCCTGTTCGATCTGTTGCCGCGTCTGCATTGGCTCGGCCACGGGACCGCGTTGTTGCTGTTCGGCGCGGCCCTCGGCACGGCCTTGTGGCATGCGCGCGAGGCCTTCCGCCTGCCAGACCCGGCCGCCGCACGGCGGCGCGTGGAAACCGCGAGCGGCCTTTCCCATCGCCCGCTCGCCACGCTCGACGACCGGCTGCCGCCCGGCTCGAACGATGCGGTGGCGCAGGCTTTGTGGGCGGCCCACCGCGCGCGCGTGGCGCGCATGCTCGCCAGCTTGCGCGCCGGATGGCCGCATCCCGGCATGGCGATGCGCGACCCGCTGGCCCTGCGCGTTATGCTGGGGCTTGTCTTGATCGTGGCGGTTGCCGTCGGCGGCGACCGCGCCGGACGCAACTTTGCGCGCGCATTGTCGCCGGGCGTGGAGACGATCGCAGCCCTGCCCGGCACGCTCGATCTGTGGATCACGCCACCTGCCTATACGGGGTTGCCGCCCGTGCTGCCGCGGCTTGAGGCCAACGAAATCGCAGTGCCCGTCGGGAGCCAAGTGATCGCCCAGGTTGCCGGCGGCAAGGGCCAGCCGCGGCTGGTCGTCGACACCGTCGTGCAGGCCTTTGCGCCCATGGAAAACGCGGCCGTTGCGGCCACAGCCCCGGCCGGGCCTGCGAGCCTTCAGGCTTGGCGCGTCGCGGCCGACCTTAAGGAAGGCCAGCGCCTGACGATCGAGCAAGGCAACGGCACGCTCGCCTCGTGGGCGCTGCGTCTGATACCCGACGCGCCGCCGACGGTCGAGTTCGTCGCCCCGCCGCAGCGCAATCCGCGCGCGGCCGTGCGCATGGAATACCGGGCGCGCGACGATTACGGCCTTGCGGGCGTGGTCGCCGAAATCCGCCGCCCGGCCGATGCCAAGCCCGGCCCCGGCGCACCGATCGATCTTGCTTTGCCGCTCTCGGCCTTGCGCGCCAAAGACAGCACGGCCATCAGCCTGCACGATCTCACGAGCCACCCCTGGGCCGGGCTCGATGTGCGCGTTACTTTGCGTGCGTCGGACGAAACCGGCCAATCGGGCGTGTCCGAAACGCTCGACTGGGTGCTGCCCGAGCGGCTGTTCGAGCATCCAGTGGCGCGCGCCGTGATCGAGCAGCGCAAATTGCTGATCGGCAATCCCGAACTGCGCGCCGGCGTTGCCCGCGCCCTCGCCGCCATCGGCCTCAACCCCGCCCAGTATGCCGACGACCAAACCGTGTTCCTGAGCCTGCGCATCGCCTCGCTGCGCTTGCTGCGCGCGACGCCGGAAAATCTCGGCGACGTGCTTGAAGACGTGCAAGGGCTGATGTGGGAAACGGCCTTGCGTATCGAGGACGGCCGCCAGTCCGGCACCGAGCGCGAATTGCGCGCTCTTATGGAGCGGCTACAGGAAGCGCTCGCCAAAAACGCGCCCGACGCCGAAATCGAGCAGCTGATGCGCGAATTGCAGGCGGCGATCGACCGGCATCTGCGCGCCATGCTCGAGCAGGCCATGCGCAATCCCGACCAAAGCCGCCAGCCGCCGGACCGCAACGCCCAGCGCATGGAGCGCCAGGATCTGCAGAAACTGCTCGACCAGGCGCGCCAACTCGCGCGCACGGGGGCACGCGATGCGGCCCGCGATCTTCTGTCGCGCCTGCAGCAGATGCTCGAGAATCTGCGCGTGCAGCAGGCCCAGCGCGAAGGCAACCAGGACGGCCAGCCCGGCGACGGCCAAGCGCAGGAAATGATGAAGAGCCTGCAGGAGATGATGCGCCGCCAGCAGAGCTTGATCGACCGCACGTTCCGTCGCTCGCAGCAGAACCGGCCCGGCCAGTTCCGCCCCGGCCAGCAAGGCCAGCAAGGCCAACAGGGGCAGCAGGGCCAACAAGGTCAGCAGGGCCAGCAAGGCGAGGGCGAAGGCGACGGCGAAGGCGACGCGGCCGAGCAAGAAGCGCTGCGCGGTGCTCTTGCCGATCTGATGGGCCAACTCGGCGACATGATGGGCCAAGTGCCCGACGGGTTCGGGCGCGCCGAACGCTCGATGCGCGACGCGCAAGGCCAGCTGCAGCGCGGCGCGCCCTCGCGGGCACTCCGCCCACAGATGGAAGCGCTCGACCAGATGCGCTCGGCTGCGCGCGACGCCATGCGCCAGATGATGGAACGTTTCGGCCAGGCCGAAGGCGAAGGGGCCGGCGACGACGCGTTCAACCAGCAGCAGGCCGACGACCGCGATCCCTTGGGCCGCGGCCCCGACGGCAACAACGGCACCTTGTCGGACAGCTACCAGCGCGTGCCGCAGGTCGGCGAAGGCCAGCTGCTGCGCTCGCAGGAGATCCTCGACGAGCTGATCCGGCGCTTGGGCGAACGCAGCCGCCCGACGGTCGAGCGCGACTATCTCGAACGCCTGCTGCGCCGTTTCTAGGACTGCGATGTTCGATCTTGCGAACCTCTTGCTGTTTCTTGCAGCTGCCATCGTGATCGCGATCACGCCGGGGCCTGGCATATTCTACGTCGCCGCACGCAGCCTTGCGGGCGGCCGGCGCGACGGGCTGGCCTCGAGCTTCGGCACCGGCCTCGGCGGGCTTGTTCATGTGGCCGCAGGTGCGGTCGGCGTCTCGGCCTTGATGCTTGCAAGTGCCCAGGCCTTCACGCTGCTCAAGATCGCCGGGGCGATCTATCTCGTGTGGCTCGGCATCCAGACTTGGCGCCAGGCGGGCGAACCTTTGACAGCCCCCGACGGGGCCTCGTCCGGAACCGCACGCGCCTTTCGCGACGGCATCGTCGTCGAGATTTTCAATCCCAAGACGGCCGCGTTTTTCCTCGCCTTCCTGCCGCAGTTCATCGATCCGCAAGAAGGCTCGGTCGCCCTGCAGTTTGCCGTGCTCGGCACGATTTCGGTGGCGCTCAATACGGGTGCCGACGTCGTCGTGGCGTTTGCGGCATCGCAAGCGCGCGACGGGCTTGCGCGCTATCCCGTCGCCATCCGCCGCATTCGCCGTGCGGCCGGGGCGTCGATCGCGGCCCTGGGGCTCGCACTCGCCTTCGCGCGCAAGCCCGGCTGACGCCGCTCAGAAAATCATATCGTCGCCGTCGCCGCCGCGCCCGCTCAGCACGATTTCGTTGCGCGACGCGAGATCCTTGGCGAGATCGATGATGGCGCGCTGCGCCTCGCCCACTTCTTTCACGCGCACGGGGCCCAACGCCGCCATGTCGTCGTGCAGAAGCGTGGCCGCACGCTCGGACATGTTGGCGAAGAAAATGTCGCGCACTTCTTCGGGCGCCCCCTTAAGCGCCAGGGCCAGGCGCCGCTTGTCGATCGCGCGCAGCAGCGTCTGCACGCCGGCCGGTGCGAGCCTCGCCAGATCCTCGAATTTGAACATGCTGTCGCGCACTTTGTCGGCGATGTCGGGGGCGCGCTCTTCGAGGGCGCCCATGAAGCGCCGCTCGGTCGCCGATTCGAGCTCGTTGAATATTTCGGCGACCGCCTCGTGGCTGTTCTTGCGCGGCGCCTTCGAAACGTTGCTCATGAACTCGTTGCGCAATATCGTCTCGATCTCGTCGAGCACGTCCTTGGGCACGGTGTCGAGGCGCAGCATGCGCGTGACGACTTCCATCGCGAAATTGTCGTTGAGCTGCGACAGGACCTTGGCGGCGTAGGCCGGCATCACTTTCGACAGCACGACGGCGGCGGTCTGCGGATATTCGTTTTTGAGGTAGGCGGCCAGCATCTGCTCGGGCACGTAGCCGAGTTTGTCCCAGATGGTGCGCCCGCGGGGTCCGCGAATGTCGTCGAGAATGCCGCCGGCACGCTTGCCGAGCGCTTTGCCCAAAAAGCGCTCGGTGCCCTCCATCGTTCCGGCGAGGCCGGACGCTTGGCCCATCTGGGCCGCAAAGTCGCCGATCAGCTGCTCGATGACCTGGGCGCTGACCGCCCCCAAACCCGCCATGACGAGGGAGAGTTCTTTGATCTCCTCGTCGTCCATCATCGCGAAGATTTTGGCCGCACTTTCCTCGCCGACGGCCAAAAGCAGGATGGCCGCCTTTTCCGAGCCGGTCAAAGTCCGGTAGTCGTCGACGGTGCGCGATGAAGCCATTGGACAGTCACTTTACGCCGATTCGTCCGCTTGGCAAAACGAGCAGCCGGAACCGGGCTTCGAATATCTTGCAATCCGCCGCAGTTCCCCTAAATGGAGGGTCGAACCGACGGACGCACAAAAACGGGTTCTCCAGGGCAGCAGCGGCAATGATCGAAATTCAGGGCCTGAAGAAATATTTCGGCCATATTCGCGCGGTCGACGACGTGTCGTTTTCGGTCGCGCGCGGCGAAGTGCTGGGCTTTTTGGGCCCCAACGGCGCCGGCAAATCGACGACCATGAAGATGGCGACGGGCTTTCTTGCCCCCACGGCCGGGACCGCGCGGATTTGCGGCTTCGACGTCCAGACCGACGCCGTCGCCGCCAAACGCAAAATGGGCTATCTGCCCGAAGGGGCCCCTGCCTATCCCGACATGACGGCGGCCGCCTTTCTCGATTTCATTGCCGCAATCCGCGGCTTCGACGGGGCCGAACGCGCCAAGCGCGTGGCGGCTTCGGTCGAACGCACGCAGCTTGCGGGCATACTGGACCAGTCGATCGACACCCTCTCGAAGGGCTTCAAACGCCGCGTGGGCCTTGCCCAAGCGCTGCTGCACGACCCCGAGGTGCTGATCCTGGACGAACCCACCGACGGGCTCGACCCCAACCAGAAGCACGAGGTGCGCAACCTCATCCGCAGCATGGCGGCCGACAAGGCGATCGTGATCTCGACGCATATTCTCGAAGAAGTCGATGCGATCTGCACGCGCGCGATCATCATCGCCAAGGGCCGCGTCTTGGCCGACGGCACGCCCGAAGCGCTCGAAAAGCGCTCGCGCTGGCACTACGCCGTATCGTTCGTGACCGACGTCGCGGCGATCGACGCGCTGCAGGCAGCGCTTGGCGCGCATGCCGGCATCGGCGGTTTCGAGCGCGTGGCGGGCGAAGACGGCCTTGCGATGCTGACCGCCTTCCCGCGCGCCGGGGTTCCGATGCTGGCAGAGCTTGGCGCCATCGCGCGCGCCAGCGGCATCCGCATCGACGAAATCCGCGAAGAACGCGGCCGCCTCGACGAGGTGTTCCGCACCATCACCACCGCCAGCCAAGCAGCCTGAAGCCATGCGCAACATCTGGTTCATCTTCAAGCGCGAACTCGGCGGCTATTTCGCCACCCCGGTCGCCTACGTGTTTCTGGTCATCTTTCTCGTGCTGGCCAGCGTCTTCACCTTCTATCTCGGCAATTTCTTCGAGCGCGGCCAGGCCGACCTGCAGGCCTTCTTCTCGTTCCACCCGTGGCTCTATCTGTTCTTGATCCCGGCCATCGCAATGCGGCTATGGTCCGAAGAGCGCCGCTCCGGCACGATCGAACTCTTTTTGACGCTGCCGATCACCGTCGGCCAAGCCGTCGTCGGCAAGTTCCTGGCGGCCTGGGCCTTCGTGGTTCTGGCCCTTGCCCTCACCTTCCCGATCTGGATCACGGTCAACCGGCTCGGCGATCCCGACAACGGCATCGTCCTCGCAAGCTATGTGGGCTCGGCCATGATGAGTGCGGGGTACCTTGCCATCGGCTCGGCGATTTCGGCGACGACCAAGAGCCAGGTCGTGGCGTTCGTGATATCGGCAGCCGTGTGCTTCGTGTTCACGGTGGCCGGCACGCCGCTCGTGCTGTCCTTCTTCTCGGGCTGGGCGCCGGGTGCGCTCGTCGATGCGGTCGCTAGCTTCAGCTTCCTCACCCATTTCAACGCGATCTCGCGCGGCGTGATCGACCTGCGCGACGTCGTGTATTTCGTCTCGCTTGTCGCGGCGTGCCTGTTCGTCAATGCCGCGATCGTCGAAATGAAAAAGGCGGGTTGATCCGATGGCCGACAAAGCCCCTTCCAACATCGCCGCCAAGCGTGCCGCCGCGGCGGGTGCGGGCATCGCGCTCGCTCTGCTGCTGTTCGTGGCCGTCAACATGCTGGCTAACATCCTGTTCGCAAGTGCGCGGCTCGATCTCACATCCGACCGGCTCTTCACCCTGAGCCAGGGCACACGCGCGATCCTCGGCAAAATCGAAGAGCCGATCGTGCTGCGCTTCTACTATTCCGAGCGCCTGGGCCGCGAAGTGCCGAGCTACGGCGTCTACGCCCAGCGCGTGCGCGAGCTGCTCGAGGAATACCGCAACAATGCGCGCGGCCGTCTGCGTCTCGAAGTGATCGACCCCGCACCCTACTCGGACGAAGAAGACCGCGCGGTCGCTTTCGGCCTGCAGGGCGTGCCGCTGAACCAGCAGGGCGAGACGGTCTATTTCGGACTCGTCGGCACCAACGGGGCCGACCGCGAAGAAACCATCCCGTTCTTCCAGCCCGAGCGCGAGCGCTTCCTCGAATACGACCTCACCAAGGCCGTCTACAATCTGTCGGTCACGAAGAAGCCGCAGGTCGGTCTCCTGTCGAGCCTGCCGATGGAGGGCGAGTTCCGCGGCCGCGGCCAGCCGAGCCCGCCCTGGGCCGTCTACACCCAGCTTGGCCAGTTCTTCGACATTCGCCCCGTGGCGCGCGATGCCGCCGAAATCCCGGCCGAGATCGGCGTGCTGATGGTGGTTCACCCGAAGAATCTGCCCGAGCCCACGCTCTACGCGATCGACCAGTTCGTGCTGCGCGGCGGGCGGGCACTCGTGTTCGTCGATCCAATGTCGGAAAGCGAGATGGCGCGCGGCGGCCCTGCCGCCATGGGCGGCCCGGTCGGCTCGAATCTCCCGAAGCTATTCGATGCGTGGGGCCTGTCGATGGAAGACGACAAGCTCGCAGGCGACCGGGCGGCCGCACGGCGCGTGAATGCTGGCACCGAGGGCCGCGTGCGTGCGGTCGATTACGTGCTGTGGCTCACTTTGCGCGAAGCCAATTTCGAGCGCAGCGACGTGCTGCTGACCGAGGCGAGCACGATCCAGATGGCTTCGGCCGGGATCCTCGCCAAGAAGGACGGCGCCACGACCGAGTTCGTGGCGCTGCTGCGCACGAGTGCCCAATCGCAGGCGATCGGCGTGGACGAAGTGCGCATGCAGCCCGATCCGGCCGCCTTGCTCGCCAATTTCAAACCCTCGGGCGCCTCGCTTGCTTTGGCTGCGCGCATCCGCGGCCAAAGCAAGTCGGCATTTGCCGAGGCCCCGGCCGTGGCCGAAGGGCAGCCGGCGCGCACCGCCCCGCATCTGGCGCAGTCGACCGGCCCCATCAACGTGATCGTCGTGGCCGATACGGACATGCTCGAAGACCGGTTCTGGGTGCAGGTGCAGGATTTCTTCGGCCAGCGCGTGGCCACACCGGCTGCCTACAACGGCGATTTCGTCGTCAACGCGGTCGACAATCTTCTGGGCTCGTCCGACCTCATCGGCCTGCGCGGGCGCGGCCTGTCGCAGCGTCCCTTCACGCTGCTGGCCGACATCCAGCGCGACGCCGAATTGCGCTTCCGCGCCAAGGAGCGCGAACTTAGCGAGAAGCTGCGCGAGACCGAGCGTCGCTTGGCCGAATTGCAGGGTCGCGGGGGCGCGCGCGGCGAGGAAGCCCCGCGCTCGATCCTGACGGCCGACCAGCAGGCCGAGATCGACCGTTTCCGCGCCGAACTCATCGGCGTGCGCCGCGAGCTGCGCGACGTGCAGCGCGATCTGCGCCAAGACATCGAAGCCGTGCAGACCCTCACCAAGGCGGTCAATATCGGCGCCGTCCCCGCTCTGGTCGCTTTGCTGGCGATCGGGCTCGGCGTGGCACGCCTGCGCCGCCGCAGCAGCTGAGACGCGACACAACTTCGGAAAAAGAGACGCCAAGATGCGCACCAAAACGCTTGTCGTGCTGGCCGGCCTGACGCTTGCGGCGGGGGCGGGCGCTTTTTATGCGGCCCAACAGCGCAACGCGCCCGATGCAAGTGCAGCGATGCAGAATCAGCCCGTGCTGCCGGGCCTCGCGGCACGCGTCGATGGGCTGGCGCGCGTCGAGATCGAGCGCGGCGGTGTAGCCTTTGCGCTTCAGCGCGGGGCGGACGGCAATTGGTCGATGCCCGGAAAATCCGACTATCCGGTCGCCTTCGAGCCCGTGCGCCGCTTGGCGCTCGAAATGGCGAGTTTGCGCATCCTCGAGGCGCGCACGGCCAATCCCGCCTTGCATGGCGAGATCGATCTCGACGGTGCGGGTGCCGACCAAAAAGCAACGCGTGTGACGTTGTTCGGCCCGAACGACCAGACGCTCGCAAGCCTGCTTGTGGGCCGCACGCGTTTCGGCCGCCAGGGCACGGCCGGCGACGGCACCTTCGTGCGCCTGGCCGACCAGAACCAAGTGTGGCTCGCACAGGGGCGCGTCGCGGTCGAACGCGAGGCGGCCCGCTGGCTCGACCGGCGCCTGGCCGACATCGCGCGCGAGCGCATTGCGACGGCCCGCGCAGTTGCCGCCGACGGCACGGTGCTCGCGGTTTCGCGCGCACAACCGGTCGACGAGGATTTTGCGCTTGCCGACATTCCCGACGACAAGAAGATCAAGTCGGCTTTCGACGTCAATCTCGTGGCGAGCGCGCTCGAAGGGCTCGAGCTTGAAGACGTGCGCAAGGCCGACGGGCTCACCTTCGCATCGGATACCGACTATGCAGAATATCGCAGCTTCGACGGACTCGTCGTGCGCGCCGAGCGGGCACGCGACGGCGGCGACGTCTGGGTGCGATTGGAGGCACGCTTCGAGCCCGCCGCCGCCCTCGATCCGTTGCCGGAGGGAGCAAAGCTCAAATCCGCCGAAGACGTCGCCAAGGAAGCGGCAGCGCTCAATGCGCGCACCGCCGGCTGGGCCTATCGCCTGCCCGGCTACAAAATCGAATATATGACCCGCAGCCTCGCCGATCTGGTCGAAGACAAAACGCCCTAAGCAGGGGGCGCCAAAAGGGACGTGTGAGTCCTGGGGATAAGTCCGAAAGTCTCTGCACCACAATATCTTGTAGGTTTGAGGATTGTGGAAACATAGAGAGAACATTTCGATTGAAGCGGGTGCACGCTCGGGCTTAGACTGCGGCCATTCGTTGCCCATTTTGCGCGTTCCCAAAGCTTCGCCCGAAAGCCCCAGCCATGCGTCCGATCGCCGCCATCTCCCAGCAAATCTGGGACATGAAGTACCGTTTCAAAACGCCCGACGGTGCGCCCATCGACAAGTCGATCGAGGACACCTGGATGCGCGTGGCGACGTCTTTGGCCGCGTGCGAGGCGGACCCGGCAGCTTGGACGGAGCGCTTCTACGAAGCGCTCGACGGCTTCAAATTCATCCCCGCCGGCCGCATCGTTGCGGGTGCGGGCACCGCGCGCAGCGTGACCCTGTTCAACTGCTTCGTGATGGGCACGGTGCCCGATGACATGGGCGGCATTTTCGCGCATCTGCGCGAGGCCGCGCTCACGATGCAGCAGGGTGGGGGTATTGGCTACGACTTCTCCACGCTGCGGCCCAAGGGGGCTGCCGTCAAAGGCGTGGGCGCCGACGCGTCGGGCCCGCTCACCTTCATGGATGTGTGGGACGCGATGTGCCGCACGATCATGTCGGCGGGCAGCCGGCGCGGGGCGATGATGGCGACCTTGCGCTGCGACCATCCGGACATCGAAGCCTTCATCGAGGCCAAGCGCGAGCCCGGTCGCTTGCGCATGTTCAATCTCTCGGTCCTCGTGACCGACGCGTTCATGACGGCCGTCAAAGAGGACGCGCCGTGGCAGCTCGTGTTCGGCGGCACGCACTACAAGACGCTGCGCGCGCGCGAGCTGTGGGACAAGATCATGCGCGCGACCTATGCATTCGCCGAGCCCGGCGTGATCTTCATCGACCGCATCAACCTCGCCAACAATCTTTGGTATGCCGAAGAGATCGCGGCGACCAACCCGTGCGGCGAGCAGCCGTTGCCGCCCTACGGCGCTTGCCTGCTGGGCTCGGTCAATCTCGCGGCCTTCGTGACAGACCCGTTCGGCGCCGACGCCAAGCTCGACGAGGCCGAACTGCTGCGCACGATCCCGCTTGCCGTGCGCATGATGGACAACGTGACCGACGTGTCGCGCTTCCCGCTGCCCGAGCAGCAGAAAGAAGCGCACGACAAGCGCCGCATCGGCCTCGGCGTCACGGGGCTCGCCGATGCGCTTGCCATGTGCAAGCTGCGCTACGGCACCGATCCGGCCGTCGCCATGACCGAGCGCTGGATGCGCCTCATCCGCGATGCGGCCTATGCGGCGTCTGTCGATCTCGCGCGCGAAAAAGGCCCCTTCCCGCTCTTCGACCGCGACAAGTATCTGGCCGGCCCGACGATCCAGAGCCTCGACGAAAATCTGCGCGGCCGCATTGCCGAACACGGCATTCGCAATGCGCTTCTGACGTCGATCGCCCCCACCGGCACCATCTCGCTGATGGCCGACAACGTGTCGTCGGGCCTCGAGCCCATCTTCTCCTTGAGCTACATGCGCACCGTGCTGATGCCGGACGGCACGCGCCGCCAGGAAGAGGTCAGCGACTACGCCTATCGGCTCTACAAGCGCCTCCACGGCGACAACGCCGACCTTCCCGACTATTTCGTCGATGCGCAGCGCCTGAGCCCGTCCGAGCATGTCGTGATGCAGGCCGCCGTGCAGAAATACATCGACGCCTCGATCTCGAAGACGATCAACTGCCCCGAAGACATGTCCTTCGACGCGTTCAAAGACGTCTACGGCCAAGCCTACGCGCTCGGCTGCAAGGGCTGCACGACCTACCGGCCCAACGACGTGACGGGCTCGGTGCTCACGGTCAAAAAAGAGGAAACCAAGAAGGCGGCGTCGCCCGTGCAGCAGACGCTGCCGCTCGGCAAAGCGCCGGTGCGCGCGGCCGACCCCTACGAGGCGGGCGGCATCGTCTACATGACGCGCCCGCTCGACCGGCCCGAAGCGCTGCCGGGCCAGACCTACAAGATCAAATGGGCCGAAGCCGAGCACGCGCTCTACATCACGATCAACGACGTGATCACCGACGGGCGCCGGCGGCCGTTCGAAGTGTTCATCAACTCGAAGAACACCGAGCACTATGCCTGGACCGTGGCGCTCACGCGCATGATCTCGGCGGTGTTCCGGCGCGGCGGCGACGTGTCGTTCGTGGTCGAAGAGCTCAAAGCCGTGTTCGATCCGCGCGGCGGCCAATGGATGAACGGGCGCTACGTGCCCTCCCTGCTCGCCGCGATCGGCGAAGTCATCGAGCGCCATATGGTGCAGATCGGCTTCCTGCGCGCGGGCGAAGCTTTGGCGGCCGACCCGATGGCCGAACACGCGCCCGTGGCGATCGCGGCAAGCGAGCTTGCCCCGCCCTCCTCTGCCACCGGTGCGGTCGCAAGCCTGTTCGCGCAGACCATGTCGTCGGGCACAATCGGCAAAATCGACGCAGGCCCCGGCCGTCTTGCGGGTGCCCGCACCTGCCCCAAATGCCAAGCCCCGACGTTGATCCGCCAGGAAGGCTGCGACAGCTGCTCGAGCTGCGGCTATTCGAAATGCGGGTGAGGGTCTAGCTCTCGCGGCTGCCGGGGATCACGGTGAGGGCCGGGCGGCCCACATCGAGCCCGATTTTGTCGAGGTCGAGATTGGCGAGCCACGGACGCTCCACGCTCGGCGTGCCGAACAGATAGCCCTGCAGGAGTTTCACACCCTTGCGCGCCAGGTGCTGGGCCTCCTGCACGCTTTCCACGCACTCGGCCACCGTCTCGAGCCCGAAACCGTCGGCAAGGCCGAGCAGCGTGCGGATGAAAAGCTGGTTGTCGACGTTGCTGGCAACGCCGCGCACGAAGCTGCCGTCGATCTTGACGCTGTCGACCGCAATGGCTTTCAAGTTGCGGAAGCTCGTGTAGCCCGCACCGAAATCGTCGAGCGACACCCGGCAGCCGAGCTCGCGCACCTGGGCCACGAACTTCGCCGTCTCGTCGATGTCCTGGATCGCCACCGTCTCGGTGATTTCGACCGTCAGGCGCTTGGCAAGATCGGGGCGCGTCTTGAGCGTGCCCGAAAGGGCGCGCAGCCACGACGGGTCGCCCGCCGTGAGGCCCGAGATGTTGATCGCAAGCCGCACGTCGGGCCAGCGCATCAATTCGCCCATCGCCATTTCGAGCACGCGCCGGTCGAGCAGCCGCATGAGGCCCGTCTGTTCGACGACGGGGATGAACGAGCCTGCCGGCGCGATCGTGCCGTCCATGCGCTGCAGCCGAATGAGGCACTCGTAGTGGTCGACGACATGGGTGTTGGCATCGACGATCGGCTGGAAGGCGAAGATCAGGCGCTCGTCCTTGAGGGCGGCCTGCACGTCCGACGAAATCGCCACGAGCCGCTGGTGCAGTTCGCGCTGTGCGGGGCTCGCCGAGAAGATCGCATAGCGATTGCGGCCCGCGCGCTTGGCCTCGTGCAGCGCCGATTCCGCGCGCGCCATCACTTCGACGGCCGAGGGGCCTTGTTCGAGGAACAGCACGGCACCGGCCGAGGCCGTCACGTGCAGCGGCCCGTCCGGCGTTTCGATGGGGGCGCTGCGCACGGCCGTAAGCAAGCGGTCGGCGGCAAGACCGATCTCGGATTCCGGGCACTGCGCGAGGACCAGGCCGAACCGGTCGCCGCCCGCACGCCCGATCGTATCGGATGCGCGCAGGCTGCGCTCGAGGCGCTGCCCGATGCCGACCAGAAGCGCGTCGGCCGTCGCCCAGCCGAACGCGTCGTTGATTGCGGAAAGATTGTCGACTCCGATCAGCAGGAAGGCGCCCGGTGCCTTGTAGCGCACCGCATATTCGATCGCATGGTCGAGCGATTCGCGCAGACGCGACGCGTTGAAATGCCCGGTCAGAGGATCGTAGTTGGCGAGATATTCGAGCCGCGCTTCCTTTTCCTTGCGCGTCGTGATCGCGCGCAGCGTGCCGACGAGGCGCAACGGTTTGCCGTCTTCGGCGAAAGTCGCGCGCCCGCGATCGTGCACCCAGATCAAAGCACCGCCGTCGCCGCGAATGCGGTAGTCGAGATCGTAGGCGATGCGGTCGACGAAATGCGCCGACAGCGCCTTCAGGCGCTGCGGCAGGTCTTCGGCATAGACGCGGCTCTGGTAAATCTGGCCGGAGGCCGGAAAATCGGCGCGGCCGCCGAACACGTTGTCGACGCGGCCGTGCCAAGCGATCGTGTCGGCCGCAAGATCCCATGCATAGGCGGCATCGCCTGCAGCGTCGAGGGCCGATGCCGCGAAATCGGAATTCTCACTCGTCATCACGCAACTCGGCGCAGCGCTGCGGACAGCATCTCGGCCATCCGGTCGATCTGCGGCTTCTCGACGATCAGCGGCGGCGACAAAGCGACGATGTCGCCCGTGGTGCGGATCAGCAGACCCGCTTCGAAGCAATCGACGAGCACGTCGTAGGCGCGCGTACCGGGTGCTCCGGCGCGCGGCTCGAGCTCGATGCCGGCCACAAGCCCCAGATTGCGGATATCGACGACGTGGCGCGTACCCTTGAGCGCATGCATCGTTGCTTCCCAATAGGGGGCAAGATCGGCTGCGCGCGCAAACAACCCCTCGTCGCGATAGACGTCGAGCGTGGCAATGCCGGCCGCACACGCTAGAGGATGGCCCGAATAGGTGTAGCCGTGGAAAAACTCGATTATGTTTTCGGGGCCGTTCATGAAAGCATCGTAGATCGCTTTGGTCGCGAACACGGCCCCCATCGGCACGGCGGCGTTGGTGATGCCCTTGGCGACCGTCATGAGATCCGGCATCACGGCAAAACGTTCGGCCGCAAAGGCCGTGCCGAGGCGCCCGAAGCCCGTGATGACCTCGTCGAAGATCAAAAGGATGCCATGTTTGCTGCAGATCGCGCGCAGCTTCTCGAGATAGCCTTTGGGCGGGATCAGCACGCCGGTCGAGCCTGCGACCGGCTCGACGATCACGGCCGCGACGGTCGAAGGATCGTGCAGCGCAAGAATGGCTTCGAGCCGGTCGGCGAGCTCGGCCCCGTGCGCGGGTTGGCCCTTCGAATAGGCGTTGCGCGCCGGATCGTGCGTGTGCGGCAGATGGTCGACATACGGCAATTGCAGCCCGAACTGCTTGCGGTTGGGTGCGATACCGCCGACCGAAATGCCGCCGAACCCCACGCCGTGATAGCCGCGCTCGCGCCCGATGAAGCGCACGCGCTGGGCTTCGCCGCGCGCACGATGGTAGGCGAGCGCGATCTTGAGTGCGGTGTCGACCGATTCCGAGCCGGAATTCGTGAAGAACACCTGGTTGAGGTCGCCCGGCAGCATCGCCTGCAAACGGGCTGCAAACTCGAACGACAGCGGATGGCCCATCTGGAAACCGGGGGCAAAGTCCATCGTCGCGGCCTGCTTCTGGATCGCTTCGACGATCGCTTTGCGGCCGTGCCCCGCATTCACGCACCACAGGCCGGCCGTGCCGTCCAAAACTTGGCGGTTGTCGGGCGTGTAGTAGTACATGCCCTCGGCGCGCGACAGCAGGCGCGGCTTGCGCTTGAATTGCCGATTGGCCGTAAACGGCATCCACAAAGCTTCGAGATTGTTGGGATCGACCGGCAAGGAAGCGGCAGACATCGCTTGTATTCTCCTGGAATGGCCGATGGCGGTACCGACGGGCCAACCCAACCCTAAATCCGTCTGAGCTCCAAATGTAACAGCTAAATCTAATGGGAGATTGACGTTTTTGTACATAAAGAATTTAACAATAATTTTAGTTTGATTGGATATTTTTACTTGCTTTCGATTTGCTTATAATTTTAAAATAATTTTATGGTCGCTGCTCCCAATCTTGTCTTGTTGCCGCCGCCCAATACGCGTCAAAGCGACGGGCCGCGCGTCGATGATTCGAACCAGCGCCGCAAAACTGCACCCAACAACGACAATAATGCTGGCTTCAATGCTGGCTTCGCAGAAAACTTTGCGGCTTCGGCTGCCGATGCCGAGAGTTTTCCGCCGCGCCAACGGTCGCGGGTGCGCAGTTTCGCCGACGAATTGGTCGGCGAAAGCGGCCGAGCTTCGGGCGCATTGACCTTCGCGACCCAGCGCATTGCCCAGGAACGGCTGCGCAGCGGCGCTTATGTGGAAAACTGGCGTCAAGCGACGGCCGCCTATGCCCAGACGGCGCGCAACGCCGAGCAAAATCTGGGCGGCGTGCGCGCCTAGAAATCCTTGCCTCAAACTGCTATCGACACGTCCTGTCTGGCGAAAGGACGAGAAGATGGCGTTTGCGACGATGTGGGAGCTTCTGCAGAACGGGGGCGACGGCAGTCCGGCTTTGGGGGCACCCGAAACGGCGCCGCTTTCGTTCAAGGATTTGCGCGCCCTTGCCGCCGACACGGTGGCGACACTCAATCGAATGGGCATCGGCCGCAACGACCGCGTTGCGATCGTGCTGCCCAACGGGCCGGAAATGGCCGCCGCCTTCCTGTGCGTTGCCGCAGGTGCGACGACGGCTCCCTTGAATCCGGCCTATCGCCAGGAAGAGTTCGAGTTCTACATCGCCGACCTCAAATCCAAGGCCGTGATCGTGCAGACGGGCGACGACACGCCCGCGCGCGCCGCCGCCGCCAAGCTCGGCGTGCCGTTGATCGAGCTTGCGCCGCAGCGCGAGCTCGGCGCGGGCGCCTACAAGCTTTCGTCGAGCCTTGCCGGCACTGCCGCCACACCCGGCTTTGCGACCGCCGACGACGTGGCGCTCATACTGCACACGTCGGGCACCACGTCGCGGCCCAAAATCGTGCCGCTGTCGCAGTCGAACATCTGCGCCTCGGCGCGGCACATCGGCGCCACGCTCGAGCTCAAGGGCCACGATCGCTGCCTCAACATCATGCCGCTGTTCCACATTCACGGCCTCATCGCGGCCGTGCTGTCGTCCTTGGCGGCCGGCGGCCAAACCGTGTGCACGCCGGGCTTCAACGCGCTCAAATTCTTCGCCTGGCTCGACGAAGTGGCGCCGAGTTGGTACACGGCCGTGCCGACCATGCACCAGGCGATCCTCACGCGCGCCGAGCGCAACAAAGAGAGCCTCGCCAAAGCCAAGCTGCGCTTCATCCGCTCGTCCTCGGCTTCGCTGCCGCCGCAGGTGATGCAAGCGCTCGAAGAAACGTTCGGCTGCCCCGTCGTCGAAAGCTACGGCATGACCGAAGCGGCCCACCAGATGGCCTCGAACCCGCTGCCGCCGCGCCCGCGCTATGCAGGCTCGGTCGGCATTGCAGCAGGGCCGGAAGTGCGCGTGATGGACGAAGAGGGCAATCTCCTCGGCCCCAACACGCTCGGCGAAATCGTGATCCGCGGCCCCAACGTGACCAAGGGCTACGAGGCCAATCCGGATGCGAATCTAAAGGGCTTTGCCAACGGCTGGTTCCGCACCGGCGACCAGGGCACGCTCGACGATGGGGGCTATCTGCGCATCACCGGCCGCTTGAAAGAGCTCATCAATCGCGGCGGGGAAAAAGTCAGCCCGCTCGAGGTCGATGAAGTCGTGATGGACCATCCGGCGGTGCAGCAGGTCGTGACCTTCGCGATCCCGCACGACAAACTCGGCGAAGAAGTTGGGGCCGCCATCGTGCTGCGCGAAGGCGAAACCGCAACCGAGCGCGACATCCGCGACTTTGCCGCCAAGCGGCTCGCCGACTTCAAAGTGCCGCGCAAGGTCGTGTTCCTCGCCGAAATCCCGAAAGGGGCGACCGGCAAACTGCAGCGCATCGGCTTGGCCGAGAAGTTGGGGTTGGGCAAATGAGCCGCGTTCTGATTTTCGGCGCCGGCGCCATCGGCGGCTACATGGGCGTCATGATGGCGAAGGCAGGTGCCCGCGTGACGTTCTTCGCGCGCGGGGCGCATTTGGCGGCCATGAAGGAAAACGGCATCAAGCTGATTTCCGAGGGGACCGAAACCGTGATCCGCGACGCGGTCTTCACCGACGATCCGGTCGAGGCGGGCCCGCAGGATTTTGTCGTGGTCGCGCTAAAGGCGCACGGCCTCATCGCGGCGGCACCGCAGATCGCCAAGCTGCTCGCACCCGAGACCGCCATCGTCACGGCGATGAACGGCGTGCCTTACTGGTATTTCTACAAACACGGCGGGCCGCACGACGGGGCGCGCCTCAAATCGGTCGATCCGGACGGCAAATTGTGGGACACGCTCGCCCCTGAGCGCGCCATCGGCTGCATCGTCTATCCGGCCGCCAACATCCTCGCCCCGGGCGTCATCGAGCATACCTATTCCAACCGCTTCGCGCTGGGCGAACCCGATGGCGTCAAATCCGCGCGCGTGGCCAAACTCGGCGAGATCATGATCGCTGGCGGCCTCAAGGCGCCCGTGCGCCCGAAGATCCGCGACGACATGTGGGTGAAGCTGTGGGGCAACCTCACCTTCAATCCCGTATCCGCACTGACCGGCGCCACGCTCGACGTGATCACGGGCGATCCCGAAACGCGCAGTGTGGCGCGCGCGATGATGCTGGAAGCCCAGGCCGTCGGCGAAGCGCTCGGCATTCGCTTCGGCATCGACGTCGAAAAGCGCATCGACGGCGCCGGCGAAGTGGGGGCCCACAAAACATCGATGCTGCAGGATCTCGAAGCCAAGAAGCCGATGGAAATCGACGCGCTTCTGGGGGCCGTCGTCGAGATGGGCGATCTCACGGGCCACGCCATGCCGATCTGCCGCGCGGTCCTGGGCCTCGTGCGCCAGCGCGCGCGCGTGGCCGGCGTCTACTAGCGCTCCGCCCGCGTCATGGCCGTCGAATCGCCGTGCGTTAACGTCTGCAAGCTCGACGCCGCGCGCGTGTGTATCGGGTGCGGACGCAGCGTGGCCGAAATCCGCGACTGGAAAGCGTCGAGCGACGGCGCCAAGCGCCGCATCGTCGAACGCATCCGCCGCCAGGGCTATCCGCGCCCCGACGCCGTGCTCGAAACGACGGATCGGACGGCCGCGGCCCCGGCCATCACCGAACCGCAACCCTAGCGTCATAACTTTGCCGTGAGATGGCGCTACGCCTCCAGGTCTCGACTAACCTCGAACCCGGAGAAATTCGCATGCGCAAGACCCTTGCCGCCGCTTCCGTCCTTGCCTTGATTTCGGGCGCTGCCCTCGCCGACCAGAAATTTCCGGCGACCCTCGCGGGCCATGCGCTGCTGCCCGCCAACACGATGGTGCCCGCACCCGCCGACGCGCCCGACATGCTGAAGACGTCCGGCAAATTCGCCGGCCCCGGCAATCTGCGCAACGAACGCCTCGCGAGCATCCCCGGCACGACGGGCACACCCGCTGCGAGCCGCCCGACGGGCCTCTCCTTCCCGTTCCAGGGCCAGCCCGTGCAGGGCTTCTCGGGCATCAAGCGCATCGGCGACGGCACCTATTGGACGCTCACCGACAACGGCTTCGGCAGCAAGGTCAACTCGCCCGACGCGATGCTGATGTTCCACCGCATCCGCCCCGACTTCCAGAGCGGGGCGGTCGAGCGCCTGGAAACGATCTTCCTGCACGACCCCGATCGCGTGCTGCCCTTCCCGATCGCGACCGAAGCCACACCCAAGCGCTATCTCACCGGGGCCGATCTCGATCTCGAATCGATCCAGCCGATCGGCGACTCGTTCTTCTTCGCCGAAGAATTCGGGCCGTATATCGTCCGCACCGACCGCCAGGGCAAGGTCACCGGCTTCTGGCCGACCGAACTCGACGGCAAGCCGGTGCGCTCGCCCGACAATGCCTGGAACCGCACGCCGGGCCTGCCGGGCGGAACCTACGAATTCAACCTGCCGCGCTCGAAGGGCTATGAAGGCATGGCCGCTTCGCCCGACGGCAAGTTCCTCTATGCAATGCTCGAAGGCCCCGTCTATGTGGACGGCAAGCCCGAGATGGTCGACGGCCGCGAGTTCCTGCGCGTGATCGAGTTCGACGTCGCCGCGTCCAAATGGACCGGCCGCAGCTTCCGCTACGTGCTCGAAGCCAACGGCCTTGCCATCGGCGACTTCAACATGATCGACGCCAACCGCGCGCTCGTGATCGAACGCGACAACGGCGAGGGCGATCCCGCGCGCGCTTGCCCGCAGGGCCAGAATGCGCCGACCTGCTTTGCCACGCCCGCCCGCCTCAAGCGCGTCTATGTCGTGAGCTTCGAGGGCGTTGCCTCGGGCGCTTCGTTGCGCAAGCTCGGCCATATCGATCTCATGGACATTGCCGATCCGCGCAACCTCGCGCGCCAGGGCGGCGCGAACGGCAAGTT
>JAIXXA010000212.1 GCA_027490975.1 Rhodospirillaceae bacterium | reverse complement strand
CGCTCGGGCTCGATGCGTCGTTTCGCGCACAGGTCGAGCGGCCGCCGCCGCCGCCGTTGGCGCTTTACGCCGCCAATCCGCTGCGCGGCCTCAGCATGCTCGCCCCTCTGTGGCAAAATGCGATAGCGCCGCAAGTACCCGGCGCGCGGCTGCAGGTGCATACCGGGCTCGGCCTCTACGGCACCCCGCCCAAGCCGCGCACGGCGGCCGCCATGCAAGCAGCGATCGATGCCGCGCGTGCCGCCGAAGGCGAACAGCTGACTTTGGGCGATCTCATCGACCATGCGCAATTGATTGCCACGTTGCGCGGCGCGCGGGTGTATCTCTACCCGGGCGATCCGACCGAGACCTTCTGCCTGTCGGTCGCCGAGGCGCAGGCAATGGGCGTGCCGTGCGTGGTGTTGCGCAACGGCGCCTTGCCCGAGCGCGTTGTCGACGGCGTTACCGGCTTCGTCGCGGCCGGGCCGGAAGCATTTGCCGATGCGGCACGGCGTCTCTTGAGCGACGACGCGTTGTGGGTTGCCCAGCATCGCGCATGCCTTGCCTCGCAGGGAAAGCGCAGCTGGGACGACATGGCGCAGGATTTTGCGCAGAAAGCGGGTTTGTGATGCGGGTTCTGGGCGTGATGGCGGGGGCGCCGCAAGGCGGAGCCGAAGCGTTTTTCGAACGCCTGATGCTGGCCTTGCCGCAAACGGGCATTGAAAGTGCCGCGGCGATCCGCAGCGATGCGGCGCGCGCCGCGCGCTTGCGCGCGGGCGGCATTGAAGTGGCGCAAGCGCCGTTCGGCGGCTGGTTCGATTTCGGGACGGCGTGGGACATCGCGCACGCGATCGACCGCTTCAAGCCCGACATTGCACTTGCCTTCATGAGCCGGGCGGCCGCCAAACTGCCGGGGCGCTACGTGCTCGACCACAAGCCCGTCTATGTCGGGCGCTTGGGCGGCTACTACGACCTCAAATACTACAAACGCTGCCGGCATCTGATCGGCAACACCAAGGATATCTGCGACTGGATCGTGCGCCAAGGCTGGCCCGCCGCGCGCGTGGCCTATCTGCCGAATTTCGTAGATGCCGCATCCGCCCCCGCCGTCGATCGGGCGACCCTCGACACGCCGGCCGACGCCAAACTCGTCCTTGCGTTGGGCCGCTTGCACGAAAACAAGGCCTTCGACGTGCTGCTGGCAGCCATGGCGAAGCTGCCGAAAGCCTATCTGTGGATCGCCGGTGCGGGCCCGCTCGAAGCCGATCTGCGCGCCCGGGCGCAAGCGCTGGGCATTGCCGCGCGCGTGCGGTTTTTGGGCTGGCGCAGCGATACGGCGGCACTGCTCGCGGCGTGCGATGTGCTTGCGTGCCCGTCGCGGCACGAGCCGCTCGGAAACGTCGTGATCGAAGCGTGGGCGCAGAACCGCCCCGTGGTTGCCGCGGCTGCGACAGGCCCAGCCGCTTTGATCGAAGACGGGCGCAACGGGTTGCTGGTTCCCGTCGACGACGCGGATGCGCTGGCCGCAAGCCTCGCGCGCGCGTGTGACGACGGCGCTTTGGCGAAGGGGCTTGTGCAGGAAGGCGCATTCTCGTACCAAAAAGCCTACACGAAAGAGGCGGTCGTGCGGCTCTACGGCGAATTCTTCGATGCGGTGAGGCGCTAGCATGTGCGGCATTGCCGGCATGATGTTGGTTCCGGGCGCGAAATTTCCGGCCCGCATGCTCGAGCTTTTTGCCGCCGCCATCGCCCATCGCGGCCCGGACGGGACGGGCACCTACGAAGCGGGCGACGTTGCGTTTGTGCATAATCGCCTCGCGATCGTCGATCTCGTCACCGGCGACCAGCCGCTGCGCGAGGCGGGCGGTGCGGTTCTCGTCGCCAACGGCGAGATCTACAATCATGTCGAGCTGCGCGCGCGCCTTTCGAACTATCCGTTCAAGACGCAGTCCGACTGCGAACCGCCGCTTGCGCTCTACCGCCAGCACGGGCCCGACTATGCAAGCGCTCTGCGCGGCATGTTTGCGATAGCGCTCCACGATCCGCGCGCGGGCAAGCTCGTGCTTACGCGCGATCCGTTCGGCATCAAGCCGCTCTACTACGCGCAGACCAAAGACGGCGTTGCGTTTGCCTCCGAAGCGCAAGCGCTGCGCGCGGCGGGTTTCGGCAGCGGCGCGCTCAATGCCGAAAAGCGCGCGGAGCTTCTGGAACTGCAGTTCCAGACCGGCGAGGCCACGCTGTTCGACGGCATCGTGCGCGTGCTGCCCGGCGAAACTTTGGTGCTGTCGGGCGGGCGGATCGTCGCGCGCAGCCGGGTTGCCGCTCTGCCCTTGGGCGGGCCTGCGAACATCGGTGCAGACGAAGCGGTCGATGCGTTCGATGCCGTGTTCCAGGACAGCGTGCGCGTGCACCAGCGCGCCGACGTGCCCTACGGCATGTTCCTGTCGGGCGGCATCGATTCGGCGGCCGTGCTCGCGATGATGGCGCGGCTCAACGAGCGGCCGGTCCAGGCATTCACGGCCTATTTCCCGCAAACGAATGCCGCCGACGAGCGCAGTGCGGCGGCACGCGCGGCGACCGCGTGCAATGCCGATCTCGTCGAAGTGCCGGTGACGGCCGCCGATTTCTGGGCGCATCTGCCCGCGATCGCAGCCGCCCTGGACGATCCGGCGGCCGACTACGCGATCGTGCCGACCTGGCTGCTGGCGCGGGCGGCGCGCAAGCAGGGCCTCAAAGTGGTGCTGTCGGGCGAGGGCGGGGACGAATTGTTCGCAGGCTACGGGCGCTATCGCAGCGTGGTCAAACCTTGGTGGCTCGGCGGGCGCGCGATGCGCCGGCGCGGCACGTTCGACGGGCTCGGGCTTTTGCGCATCGACACCAAAGGCTGGCGCGACGGCATGCAGGCGAGCGAAACGCGCGCACGGCTCGAGGCGCGCACGCCGCTGCAGATCGCCCAAGCGATCGACATCGACGCGTGGCTGCCCAATGATCTCCTGGCCAAGCTCGACCGCTGCTTGATGGCGCATGCCGTGGAAGGCCGCACGCCGTTCCTCGATCCCGCAATGGCGGCGTTTGCCTTCGCCCTGCCCGACGCGCTGAAACTGCACCGGCGCTGGGGCAAATGGCTCGTGCGCCGCTGGCTCGACCGCG
>JAIXXA010000209.1 GCA_027490975.1 Rhodospirillaceae bacterium | reverse complement strand
TGTTCCCTCCGCCAGTACGGCAATGTTTACTCGAGGAAATCTGAAGTACAGGCTTTTGCTCAATGCGCGGATGCTCGGCGTACTGAATGACACCTCTCAGTCTTGGTTTCAGTCGGCGAATTCTGACTCCGGTGGCATCGCTGAGTCGGAGATCGAAGCCGCGATTGCAGCCCGGCTTGCGGCGCGCAAAGCGAAAAACTTCGCGGAGGCCGACCGCATTCGCGACGAACTGAAAGCCAAGGGCATCGTGCTGGAAGACGGACCCAAGGGTACCAGCTGGAAGCGGGACGGGTGACATGGGCGAGCGCGTCTATCTCTACGATTCGACCTTGCGCGACGGCGCGCAGACGCAGGGCGTCGATTTCGGCGTCGCCGACAAGATCGCGATCGCCAAGGCGCTCGACCGGCTCGGCATCGACTATGTCGAAGGCGGCTGGCCGGGGGCCAACCCCACCGACGACGCGTTTTTTGCAGGCCTGCCGAAGCTCGGCCATGCGCGCGTAACCGCGTTCGGCATGACGCGGCGTGCCGGCCGCTCGGCCGCCAACGATCCGGGGCTTGCGGCCGTGCTCGGCTCGGCTGCGCCGGCCGCCTGCCTCGTCGGCAAGACATGGGATTTCCATGTGGAACTCGCCCTCGGCGTGTCGAAGACCGAAAACATCGACATGATCGCGGACAGCTTGGCCGAAGCGGTCAAGCGCGGCAAAGAAACGATGTTCGATGCCGAGCATTTCTTCGACGGCTACAAGGCCAATCCCGCTTTTGCGCTCGATTGCCTGAAAGCGGCGGCCGCCTCGGGTGCGCGCTGGATCGTGCTGTGCGACACCAATGGCGGCACCTTGCCGCACGAGATCGAGCGCATCGTCGGCGAAGTCGCCAAGACGATCCCGGGCGACCGGCTCGGCATCCATTGCCACAACGATACGGAAAACGCGGTGGCGAATTCGCTAGCGGCGGTGCGCGCAGGGGCCCGCCAGATCCAAGGCACGCTGAACGGTTTGGGCGAGCGCTGCGGCAACGCCAATCTCGTGGCCTTGCTGCCGAGCCTCGTCTTGAAGATGGGCTTTGTGACGGGCTGCGACGCCGAACGGCTCACGCATCTCACGTCTGTGTCGCGTCTGCTCGACGAGCGCTTGAACCGCAGCCCGCAGCGCAACGCCGCCTATGTCGGCGAGAGTGCATTCGCGCACAAAGGCGGCCTGCACGTGTCGGCGGTCGAGAAGGATCCCAAGACCTACGAACATGTGCCGCCCGAGGCGGTCGGCAATCGCCGCCACGTCGTTGTTTCCGACCAGGCCGGGCGGTCGAACATTCTGGCGCGCTTCAAGGATATCGGGCTCGACATCGATCCAAAGAGCCCGGCGATCGGCCGCATCATCGAGGCGATCAAGGCGCGCGAACACGAAGGCTACACCTACGACGGGGCCGACGGATCTTTCGAACTTCTCGCCCGGCGCGAGTTGCACGGCGTGCCGGACTATTTCCGCCTGATCTCGTTCCGCGTGATCTCCGAGCGGCGCTTCAATGCGCGCGGCGAGCTTGTGACGATGTCGGAAGCGACCGTGAAGCTCGACGTGGCGAGCGACCGGCGCTTGACCGTGGGCGAGGGCAAGGGGCCGGTCGAAGCGCTCGACCGCGCTTTGCGCGCGGCCCTGCTGCCGTCCTATCCGGCCTTGGCCGAGCTCAAACTCATCGACTACAAGGTGCGCATTCTCGCACCCGAGCGCGCCACGGCCGCCGTAACGCGCGTGATGATCGAAAGTGCCGACGGCCATGCGCACGGGGACGTGCGTACGTGGGGCACTGTCGGCGTGTCCGAAAACGTGATCGAGGCGTCCTACGCCGCGCTGCACGATTCGATCACCTGGAAGCTCTATCGCGACGGCGCGCCCGCGCCGGCCGAGTGATGCCGGCGGCCCTGCAGCCGGGTCCGGCGATCGTGCTGGTGCGCCCGCAGCTCGCCGAGAATATCGGAACGGCCGCGCGCGCCATGCTCAATTGCGGTTTGACCGACTTGCGCCTCGTGCGCCCGCGCTGCGACTTTCCGGACGAGCGCGCGGTCCGCGCCGCGTCCGGGGCCGATCTTGTGCTCGAAGCAGCACGTCTGTTCGACAGCGTCGAAGCCGCCGTGGCCGGCCTTACGCGCGTCTACGCTACATGCCCGCGCGACCGCGACATGGTGAAACCCGTGCTGGGTCCGCAGGCGGCGATCGCGGCCGCGCGCGACGCGATCGCCGGCGGCGGGCGCGCGGGCTTCCTGTTCGGCGCCGAGCGCACCGGGCTCGAGAACGACGAAGTGACGCTCGCCGATGCGATGGTGCCTTTCCCGGTCAATCCGGAATTTGATTCGCTGAACCTCGCACAGGCGGTGCTGCTCGTCGGCTGGGAATGGGTGCGCGGCGTCGAACCTTCCAATCCGGGCCGCGTGCGCACCGGCAAAAGCGATCCTGCGACCAAAGACGAGGTGTCGGGATTTCTCGTGCGCCTCGAAGCCGAACTCGATGCGTGCGGCTTTCTGCGCAACGAAAAAATGCGGCCGACGACGGTGCGGAACCTGCGCGCCTTTCTGCTGCGCGCGCGTCCGACGTCGCAGGAGATCCGCACAGCGCACGGGATGCTCACGGGTCTTGTGGAGCGTCCGCATCTGCCCGCAGGCGATAGATCGAAACGCGCTCGGCCCGACCACGAAGCGTGAATTCGCCGGCAAGGTCGAAGTCCGCAGGCGCGCCCGCCGCCGCATAGGTCGCCTCGCTCGCCAGCACCAACGCCGCATCGCCGTCCTGCATCAGCGCATGGCCGAGCTCTTCGATGCGATGGGCGGCGTTCACCGCGTCGCCCAAAATCGTGTAGTTGAGGCGACGCGCACTGCCGACATTGCCGGCCACCACAAGGCCGGTATGCAAGCCCAAGCGCAGGCGCACATCGGCTTGG
>JAIXXA010000054.1 GCA_027490975.1 Rhodospirillaceae bacterium | reverse complement strand
GAACAGTCGATCGTGACCCCGGCCACCCGCGCGGGCGGCATCGGCGTCGTCGATGCGGCCCGCCTCGAGCGCAACATCAAGGCGCTGTGCGAGACCTTCAACATCACGCCGGTGCCGAGCAACGACATGATCTACACCAACGCGTTCCTGCCAGCGGCCGATCTGCGCCGCTTGCCGCCGAACGTCTAAGCGACCGGCGACCGTCAGGGATAACGGCCGATCGGGTTCGCCCGATCGGCCGTTTTTCTTTCGCGCGCGCTTGCGCAGGTCGGCGCCGCGCGGCATGCTGGCATCGTCCTGCAATCGTGCGAGAGGGAGACGATCCGTGGCGCGTTCGTCGGGCCTGATCCATACGCGCAAAGACGTTCAGACGCTGCTTGCGGCTCTGGAAATGCACGCCGACAAGGTCATTGCCGCCGCCAAGGAAGCCTCGCAGGCGCTGTCGGAAGAGGAATTCGGCATCTATTCGCGCTTCCGCGCCCATTGCGACGATTTCGACACGCTGGCGATCGTGATCGAATATCGCCTCAAGAACTTGCGAACGGGGCGCGATACGGCGCTGGAAAAACAGTTCGAGGAACTCGGGATCTTCATGCTGACGGCCATGCTGCAGACAAGTCTGCACTTTCTCAAAATCCTGTCGACGCGCAACGAATTGCCGCTCGGTTCGAAAGACATTTTCCTGGGAGAGCTGCGCAATCTCTATCGCGTCAAACAGATGCTCGAACTCGACCGCTATCGCCAAAAAGTGTCGTCGCGCGCGGTCAAGGACATCGAAACCGCCGAGGAAATCCTGAGCGTCATCATCGAACGCGCACCGAGCTTGCTGCAGCTCGAGACCGGCGATGCGGCATGATCTCCGCCTCCGCCAAACTCGACCGCGACAACGAGCAGATTGCCGAAAAGGTGCGCGAGATGCTGTCGGCCCTCGAGCGCGTGGCGACGCGCGTCGTGACGGCCGCCCAGCAGGCCGCCAACGAGGCCAACGACGACAAGTTCAAAGCGTACGCGACATTCCGCGAATACGTCGACGATTTCGACACGCTCGCCATCGTCATCGAATACAAGATCAGGCGCCTGCGCGACGGCAAGGCGGCAAAACTGTCCGAGAAATTCGTCGAGCTGACCGGCTTCATGCTGTCGGCCATCGTGACGGCGAGCCTGCATTTTCTGCGTATTCTGGCCGAAAAACGCGAATTGCCGCTGGGCGCGCGCGACGTGTTCATGTCGGAGCTGCGCAGCCTCTATCACGCCAAGGAACGCATCGAGTCCGATCGGTATGCGCATCTGCTGACCGACCGCACCAAAAACGATCTTGCCGCCGCCGAACAGATTCTCGAAATCGTGATCGAACGCGCGCCCAAGCTGCTCAATTTCGACGAGTAGCCGCCTTCAGCGCGGCTTGTTTCTGGCGCGACCCTGGATGATTTTGCGCTCGACCGCACGCTCGCAGCGCACGCGCTGCAGGCTCGCTTTGCTCTGGCTTTCGCGCAGATCGCGGTTGGTTTGGACGGCATAGCGCTTGAGTTCGCGCGCATAAAGCGCGTCGCAGTCCGCATACGTACGCGGCTCGCGGTTCTGGGCGGAGCCGGGTGTTGCCAAAACGGCGAGTCCGAGAAGAATCAGACAAAAAACGGAGCGCATGCGTAAGCATAGTGGAATTGCCACGAACCTGGCAAACATCCTTTTATTGCCACTAAATCAATTGGTTGACTTGTTAATTCGATTTCGCATCAAAAACATTTGACTTTTTCAAAAAAATTGATACAAATGCTCGGGCTTGGACAAAATTCGTCCAAATGGGTTCTGCGGGAGGCTTCTCCACCTCTTTGCACCCAATACCTTGGCTAAGCTGGTCCCTTGGCCTGGTCGGCCGACCTGCGGTTCGTCGCGGTTCCGCAGGTCGGCCAATTTTTTGCGCGCCGACTAGAATAGCGCTACAATTCGAAATGGATTCCATCGAGGCTTCCGCTCAGCTCGACAAGACGGCGCTGCAGATTCTGGCATCGTCGGTCGGGGCCATTCTGGGCGAGCAGTCGAAGATCCACCAGTTCGTCAAATTGGCGGCCGAACGCCCATCCAGCATCAATATGGACCGCGCGCGCCGCACATTCGACGCCCTGCCCGTCTACCAGCGCAAGCGCGTCGCCGAGACGGCCGAAGGGGCCGCGCACAAGCAAAAGAGCAGCTCGTCGATGGCCGCGATCTTGAACCGCCTCGCCAACGAGCAGCCCAAACCGCGCGCCAAGCCGAGCGTAATGCCGCCGCCGCCAGAGACAAAAGCGGCCGCCAAAAAGCTCACCCGCGAAGTCGCCTGGAAATAATCCGTCGAAATCGGTTACAGAGCCGTTGCTGGACCCAGCACGAAAATTGTGTAGGTTCGCGATCCATGGACCCCAGCGAACTCGAAGCGCGCCTGCTGTACCGCGACGGCATGATGCTCATTCTGGACAAGCCGCCGGGGCTCGCCGTGCATGCGGGCCCGCGCGGGGGTCCAAGCCTGCGCGACGATCTCGACGCGCTGCGCTTCGGCCTGCCGCAAGCCCCCGAACTCGCCCATCGCCTCGACCGCGATACCAGCGGGTGCCTGGTGCTTGGCCGCCATCGCAAAGCGCTCGCCAAACTCGGCAAGCTGTTCGCCGAGGGCCAGGTTCGCAAAACCTATTGGGCGATCGTGGTCGGAAAGCCGCCGCAAGCGGCGGGTCTCATCGATCTGCCGCTGCTCAAAGAGAACCGCAAATCCGGCTGGCGGATGAAGGTCGATGCCAAGGGCCAGGCTTCGCAAACCGAATACAGCATAATTGGCAGCGCAGGCGCTTTGACGTGGTTGTCGCTTGCGCCGAAAACCGGCCGCACGCATCAGCTGCGCGTGCATCTCGCGGCGATCGGCTGCCCGATCCTCGGCGACCCGGTCTATGGCGGCAATGCCACGAAAGCGCCGGAGTTTGCGCTGCATCTGCATGCGCGCGAGATACGCGTGCCGCTTTATCCGCGCCGCGCGCCGATCAAAGCCGTGGCCGAAGTTCCGCCCCATATGCATGTAGCAATGCGAAGCTGCGGCTGGAAGGACGGCCCGCGCGACGCGCAAGTACCCGCGGCCTAATGCAGCTCGCCCGCTGATGCCCGCCCGCTGATGCTCGCCGCCGACACAGATCGCGACAGCCCGTTTGTGATGGGTGCGTCGATGCGCGACGCGCGTCGCGGCGTCATCGTCGGCGTCGCGCTGTCGCTGCTGCTGCATCTGCTGCTCGGGCTGCTTTGGCTCGACCTCACGCCAAGCGACTTGGCCGACCCCGGCACGGATTTGGTCGCAATCGAACTTGTGACAGAGCAGCCGCCGGCACCGCCGCCGGCACCGCCGCCGCCACCGATACCGCCGCCGCCCCCACCCCCGCCGGTTCCAGCACCGCCCCCACCGCCGGCGGCACCACCCCAGCCCCCACCTCCGCCACCGCCGCCAGCTGCAGCGGCAGCGCCCTTGCCGCCGCCGTCGGTCGTGCAGCGTGAGACAGCGCGCAATGCCGAGCGCTCGTCGTCGCCGAATCAGACCCCGGTCCGACCGCCGACGGGCGGCACGTCTGCATTGCCGCCGACCCAAACCGCCCCCCCTGTTGCGCCCACAAGCCGCGACGGGTTGCTCGCCCCCGCCCCGCCCCGCCCGCGCGACGAGCCGCGCGGACTTGCCGCCATTCGTGGCCCCGCGCAACCGCCCTCGGGCGGCCCGCCCGGCGAAAGCCTTACCCAAAGCGAAATCGACCATCTGCTGGCGCAGGTCTTCGCCGTGTGGATTTTCGATTTCCGCAACCCGCGCTTTCGCGACCTCACGATCGTGGGTGCGTTCGAACTCATGCCCGACGGCACACTCTCGGCTCCGTTCGGCGCTTACGATCCGTGGCGCCCCGATCGCATGATCGCCGACTACGATGCGATGCTGGCGCGCCCGGATCTGCGCGAACAGCGCACGGTCATGGAAAGCTTCCTCGGCGCCATGCGCCAGGCCCAACCCTTCACGCGCCAGCCCGATGCCCCGCCGCTGACGGCACCGAAGCTCCTTCGGTTCTCGTTCCGGCTTGGGGATCTGATGCCGCCCTGATAGCGTGCCCCTTCAGCAGACAGGTTGATCCGCGTGCCGCCACATCTTGCCATTCTGACGACCCCGGGCTGGGACGACTACGCATTGCTCGACAGCGGTGCGGGCAAAAAGCTCGAACGGTTCGGCGCCAACACGATCGTGCGGCCCGAGCCGCAGGCGATTTGGCAACCCTCGGGGGCCGCATCCGCGTGGGATGCAGCCGACGCATTTTTCGACGCCAAACCCGGCGACGGGAAAACGGGCGACGAGGACGACAATTGGGGCCGCTGGCGCTTTGCGCGCGATCTCGCCCCCGAATGGCCCGTCGCCTATCGCAGCATTCGGGTGGCCTGCCGCTTCACGGCATTTCGCCATGTCGGGCTGTTCCCCGAGCAAGCACCGCATTGGGATTGGGTTGCCGCCCGCAAGCCAGCCGTCGCGGACGGCGCACGGCCGAAGCTCCTCAATCTTTTTGCCTATACGGGGGCTGCAAGCCTCGTTGCGGCTGCGGCCGGCTACGAGGTCACGCATGTGGACGCCTCGAAAAAGGCGATCGCATGGGCCAAAGAGAACCAAGCGGCCTCTGGCCTTACCCAAGCCCCGATCCGCTGGATCTGCGAGGACGCCACGAAGTTCGTGGCGCGCGAGGTTCGGCGCGGCAGTCGCTATCACGGCATCCTGCTCGATCCGCCGAAGTTCGGCCGCGGTCCTGCCAATGAAACCTGGCGCATCGAAGAAGGCTTGATGCCGATGCTCGCCGATTGCGCCACGCTGCTCGCCCCTGGCCCGTCCTTCCTGATGCTGACCGCCTATGCGATCCGGCTTTCGGCCTTGTCGCTGCTCGAGGCCGCACGCGATCCGCTGGGCGCACTCGGCGGCGATCTTGAAGCAGGCGAATTGGCCGTGGCCCAACGTGCCGGCGGGCGGTTCCTGTCAACGTCGCTTTACGTGCGCTGGACCGGTCCCGGAAGTGCAGCATGAACGAGGACCAGATCCGCGCCATTTCGAGCCCCAGCAATCCGCTGATAAAGGACATCCGCGCTTTGCATATGCGCAAGGCGCGTGCCGAAACCGGGCTGTTCGTGGCCGAGGGGGCGCGCACCGTGCGCGAAGCGCTCGACCACGGCATTGTGCCCAAGATGCTCGCTTATCGCGCCGACCAGCGCGACCAGCCGAGCGTGGCACAGGTGCGCCAAGCCGCCGCCAAAGGCGGAGCCACGCTGCTGGAAGTGTCGCCCAACGTGCTCGAAAAGATTTCGGCGCGCGACAATCCGCAGAGCGTGATCGGCGTGTTCGCGCAGAATCTGCGCCCGCTGGCGGAACTCGTCCCGACGCGCGCGTCGTTGTGGCTTGCCCTCGAGGGCGTCAAAGACCCCGGCAATCTCGGCACATGCATTCGCACGGCCGATGCTGTCGGCGCAGGCGGCGTCGTTCTGATCGGCACGACCTGCGATCCGTACGGGCTCGAGGCGGTGCGCGCAACGATGGGCTCGATCTTCGCGGTTCCGCTTTATGCGGCAACGCAAGAAGAGGCGCTCGCCCTGCTCGGCCGCTGGCCGGGAGCGAGCATCGGCACGGCCCTGCAGACCGCGATCGACTATCGCGAAGTTGCGTACAAGCGGCCCTGCCTCATCGTCAACGGGGCCGAGCAAAGCGGCCTCAGCGCAGAGGTTCGTGCTGCGTGCGGCACGCTAGCCAAGCTTCCGATGATTGGCCGTGCCGACAGCCTCAACCTGTCGGTGGCGGCGGGCGTGATGCTGTACGCGGCGCTCGACGCGCAGTCCCGCGGCTAGTCGGCCGCCGCGGGTTCGCTGCGCTTGCCCACAAGCGAAGCGCCCGCCGTTTTGGGCATCGCCAAAAACACGAAGCCCGAGCACGCTGCAATCGCGCCGACCGCGATGAAAGCCGGCACGAACTGTACCGCGCCCAGGCTGCCCGTGACGGCCCCGCCGCTTGCGGCCGCAAGCGCCAAGGCCGCGACCGAAATGCCGATCGAGCCCGACAATTCCTGCAGCACGGCGGCGAAGGTCGAAGCGCGCGCCGTCTGCTCGGCCGATACGTCGGCATAGAGCACGGCGTTCGTGCTCGTGAATTGCAGCGAGCGCGAGAAGCCGCCCAGCAGCAGAATTGCCGACAGCGTGGTGCCGGCCATAGCGGCCGTGAACGTGATCGGGATCGCGATGAAAATCGCCGCCACGAAGGCGTTGAAAATCAGCACGCGCCGGAATCCGACGGCGCGCAGGATCTTGGGGGCGAGGAATTTCATCGAAAGCGCACCGATGCCGGTCGCGAAGGTGACAATGCCGCTTTCGAAAGCCGAGCGGGCGAAGCCAAGCTGCAGCAGCAAGGGCAGCAGAAACGGCGTGGCCCCTGCCCCAACCCGAAACAAAAAACCGCCCATGACGCCGATGCGGAATGTGGGGATCTTCAGCAACCGCAAATCCAGCACCGGGCTTGGATGGCGCCACGCATAGCGGCAATAGAGGGCGATCAGCAGCAGCCCCGTTGCCGCCATCGCCGCTGCATAAACCGGCGCAATCACCTCGAGCCCGATGGCGGTCGCGCCGACCAGCGTCAAAGCAAGGCCCGGCCCGATCATGAAAAAGCCGCGCAAATCGAACGCGGCCTGCGTCTCGGCGCGGATCTGCGGCAAAAAGCGCGCGGCAACGACGATGCCGATCACCGACAGCGGCACGTTGATCCAGAAAATCCACGGCCACGACATATAGGTCGTGAAAAACCCGCCGATCGGCGGCCCGAGAATCGGCCCGATCAAGGCCGGTGTGGTCAGCACGGCCATGGCGCCGATCAGCTGGTTCTTGGGCACGCTGCGCACGACAACGAGGCGCGCCGTCGGGATCATCATCGCCCCGCCCGCCCCTTGCAG
>JAIXXA010000086.1 GCA_027490975.1 Rhodospirillaceae bacterium | reverse complement strand
CAGCATGGCCTCGCCCAGTGCCATCGACACCAGCAGCGAAACCGCAAACAAAATCGCCGATTTCAAGCCAACCCTCTGTCTTCTCGCGGATATTTTCGCTGGCAGGCCCCCAAGGTGGGGTCTAGTATCCGCGCGATTCGAACCTCAGGCGTTTTAGCATGGCGAAGCCCTCCGGCACCCACGAAGATTATGCGCGCGACGAAGATCTGCAAGGTTCGAGCGACCGCAGCTTCGGCTTCGTGTTCACCGGCTTTTTCGCCCTCGTCGGCGGCGTGAAGCTTTATACGGGCCACGCTTGGGCGCTCTATTGGTTTGCAGGCGCGGCGGCGTTTCTGGCCGCCGCCTTGATCGCGCCGCAGATTCTGGCGCCGCTCAATCGGCTGTGGATGAAGTTCGCTCTGTTGCTCTATGCGGTCATGAATCCGCTCACGATGGCAATGCTGTTTTTCCTCGTCGTCACGCCGATCGGCGTGGTGATGCGGCTTGCCGGCAAGGATTTCCTGCGCAAGCGCCTGGAGCCCGAGGCGGCAAGCTACTGGCTGCCGCGCGATCCGCCGGGTCCTGCCTCCGATTCGATGAAACAGCAGTTTTGAGGACCGAGGGCCGATGCTGTCGCTGATCAAGGAACTCTGGCTGTTCATGCGCGTGCGCAAGAAGTTCTGGCTGCTGCCGATCGTCGCGATGATGGCGCTGTTCGGCGGCCTCATCGTGCTGACCAAGGGCAGCGCCATCGCCCCCTTCATCTACACGCTGTTCTGACAATGCGCATACTGGGTCTTTCGGCGTTCTACCACGACTCGGCCGCCGCTCTCGTCGTCGACGGGCGCATCGTGGCCGCCGCCCAAGAAGAGCGTTTCACGCGCAAAAAGCACGATGCGCGCTATCCCGTCCACGCGATCGAATACTGCTTGGCGCAAGGCGGCCTGACGCTCGACCAGATCGACCATGTCGCTTTCTACGACAAGCCGTTTTTGAAGTTCGAGCGGCTGCTCGAGACCTATCTGGCATTCGCACCGCGCGGCTTCAAATCTTTCCGTATGGCGATTCCGGTGTGGCTCAAGGAAAAGCTGTTCCAGAAGAAGCTGCTGTCGGACGAACTCAAGCAGGCCGCCCCGGGCTTCGATTGGGAAGCCAAGCTGCTCTTTGCCGAGCATCACCAAAGCCACGCGGCGTCGGCCTTTTTCCCGTCGCCGTTCGAAGAAGCGCTCGTGCTCACGATGGACGGGGTCGGCGAATGGGCCACCACGTCGGTCGGCATCGGGCGCGGCAATGCGCTCGAGATGGTGCGCGAGATCCATTTTCCGCATTCGCTCGGGCTGCTCTATTCGGCCTTCACCTACTATACGGGCTTCAAGGTCAATTCCGGCGAATACAAGGTCATGGGGCTCGCCCCCTACGGCACGCAGCGCTTTGCGCAGACGATCCTCGAGCATGTGCTCGACCTCAAAGCGGACGGCAGCTTCCGCCTCAACATGGATTATTTCGACTATTGCACCGGCCTCACCATGACCAACGCGAAGTTCGATGTGTTGTTCGGCGCACCCAGGCGCGAGCCCGAACAGCGCCTCGACCAGCGGCACATGGATTTGGCGGCCTCGGTCCAGGCGGTTCTCGAAGAGGCGGTCTTGCGCCTCACGCGCAGCCTGCAGGCCGAAACCGGTATGGAAAATCTGTGCCTGGCCGGCGGCGTGGCCCTCAATTGCGTGGCCAACGGCAAGATCCTGCGCGACGGCAAATGGAAAAACCTGTGGATCCAGCCGGCGTCTGGCGATGCGGGCGGCGCACTTGGGGCGGCCCTTGCGGGCTATCATATCTTCAAAGGTGGGGCGCGCAACGCGAACGGCAAAACCGACACGATGCAAGGGGCCTATCTCGGCCCCGAATTTGCGCAAGACGACATCGAAAAGCGGCTTGCGGCAGCGGGGGCCAAGTTCGAAGTGCTGTCGGATGCAGAGATCACCGCGCGTGCGGCGGCCGATCTGGCCGACGGTTTGGCGCTGGGCTGGTTCCAGGGCCGTATGGAATTCGGGCCGCGTGCCCTTGGCGGGCGCTCGATCTTGGGCGATGCGCGTAGCCCAGCCATGCAAAAAACCCTCAATCTCAGGGTCAAATACCGGGAAAGCTTCCGCCCCTTCGCACCCTCGGTGCTGCGCGAGGACGTGGCCGACTGGTTCGAACTCGACGGCGATTCGCCCTATATGCTGCTGGTCGCCGACGTGGTCGAAAAGCGCCGCCGCGCGATGACGGCGGCCGAGCAGGCCTTGTTCGGCATCGACAAGCTCAATGTGCCGCGCTCGGACATTCCGGCGGTCACGCATGTCGACTATTCGGCGCGCATCCAGACCGTCCATGCCGAGACCAATCCGCGCTACCACGCGCTGATTTCGGCCTTCAAGGCGAGAACCGGCTGCCCGGTTATCGTCAATACGAGCTTCAATGTGCGCGGCGAGCCGATCGTCGGCAGCCCGGAAGACGCGTTCCGCTGCTTCATGGGCTCCGAGATCGAGCGCCTGGCCGTGGGGAATTGCTATCTCGTCAAAGAGGCGCAAGACCCGGCCCTGAAGCTCGATTACAAAGACGAATTCGAACTCGATTAGGTCCGCCTCAAGCTTTCGCGGGTCGAGCGGCCTTGCCCCGCTAGCAGTTGAAGTGCCTGCGCGCGGCACAAAAAATGAATCGGAGATTGTTGTGGAATAGGCGTTTGGGGGCTTGCGTTCTCCAGACGAATGCCAATTTATACAGCGTCTCGGATGGACCACCATGACCGACATCGCCCCGCGTCACCTTGCTCCTTCTCCCCGCCGGCCGCGCGCCTTGAGCCGCGTGCACGCGTTTTTGCTGGCGTTGGTGCTGATTGTCGGCGGTGTGGCGATCGCACGGGCTGACCGGCCGGAAGCTGCGACCCTGCCGGTCGCGAGCGGGCACTAAGCGCTCAACCCCAAGGCCCGCGCCGCCGCCCTTTGGCAGGCGCAGAACCTGCCGTAAAACCGCTCCTCGATCCGCCGCCACGGCCGCCGCCCATCGCCTGGGCTTGTGCCGTCAGCGCTTCGATGCGGTTGGCGGGGTTGGGATGCGTCGAGAACAGATTGTCCATCCGCGCGCCCGACAGCGGGTTCATGATGAACATATGGGCGGTCGCCGGGTTGCGCTCGGCCGTATCGCTCGGGATTTGGTGCACGCCGTTGGCGATTTTGGCGAGTGCGGAAGCGAGCGCCATCGGGTCGCCGCAGATTTCGGCCCCGATGCGGTCGGCCTCGTACTCGCGCGAACGGCTGATCGCCATTTGCACAAGGCTTGCCGCAAGCGGCGCCAAAATCATCATCACCAGCGTGCCCGCAATGCCGATGCCGCCGCGCTCGCGATTGCCGCCGAACAGCATGGCGAAATTTGCGAGCATGCCGATGGCCCCGGCGAGCGTCGCCGTTACGGTCATGGTCAGCGTGTCGTGGTTTTTGACGTGGGCGAGCTCGTGCGCCATCACGGCCGCCACTTCGCGCTCGTCGAGGATTTCGAGCAGGCCCGTCGTCGCGGCAACGGCGGCGTTTTCGGGGTTGCGGCCGGTCGCAAAGGCGTTGGGCTGCGCATCGTCGATCAGAAACACCTTCGGCATCGGCAGGTTCGCGTTGGCCGCCAGATTGGCGACGATGCGGTGGAATCCGGGCGCTTGTTCGGGCGAGACCTCGTGCGCGCCGTACATGCGCAGCACCATCTTGTCCGAGTTCCAGTAGGCGAAAAGGTTCATGCCCGCGGCGAACAGCAGGGCCAGTAGCATGCCGCTCTCGCCGCCGAGCATGAAGCCGATGGCCAGGAACAGGCCGGTCATGCCGGCCAAGAGGATGGCGGTTTTGGCGTAATTCATGCCCTAGCAGATAAGCGGGCGAGAGCCTTCGTTCAAGTCTTGCCCGCCGGGCCCAAAGGCCGCATATCTTTGGCCATGCCCGACGCGTTCAAAACCCACACGCCCAAAACCGACGCAAAAGCGCCCGCACCGGCGCTTGCACCTGAAAAGCCCGCCGCCAAGCCAGCCGAAATCGGCCGCCTTGAAATCGGCGGGCCGACAGGGCCCGAGCCCACGCGCTACGGCGATTGGGAGCGGGGCGGGCGCTGCGTCGATTTCTAGCCCCGCCGCACAATCCGGCGCACCGAACGGGCCGGGGCTGCGTTTTTTGTGGGCGTTTCTCGGCGTTTTTTTCGCCGTTTGGATCGCGCGCATCCTGCTGATTCCGTGGACGGACGCCGCCGCCGACCAGCCCAGCACTGTGCGCCTGATCGCCGACCTGTGGCGTTTGGCGATTTGGCTCGTATTGCCGCTCGTGTGGCTGATCCGGTTCGAGCGCGTCGATCCGCGGGCCGCCATCGACCAGCGCCCCGGCATGCGCCCGTGGCTGGGGCTGGCACTCGGGCTCGCCTATCTTGCCGCCGCCCGTCTCTACGATGTGGCGATGGGCGCCCCCTGGATCGCGATCCCGGCCTTGCCGGTGCCGACCTTGGCGGCCTCGATCGTCGGCATTGCGTTTGCGGCTTTGTGCGAAGAGTTCCTGTTTCGCGGCGTGCTGCTCAAGGAACTCGCCCGCCGTTACGGTTTCGGGCGTGCCAATTTTCTGCAGTCCGTCTTGTTCGTGGCCATCCAGTGGCCCGCCTGGATCGCGCTGATCGAGTTCGATCCGGCCACCTTCGCGCTTTTGAGCGGCCTTGCCTTGCTCTATGCGCTGCTGCTGGGCGCCATCGTGCGCCAGACCGGCACGATCTGGATCGGGTTCGGCGTGCAAACGCTCGGCAATACGCTGCAAGGTCTGGGGTTCGGCGCTTGAAGTTGCGCGCGAGCCGCATTTGGGGCCAAATGCAATTCGAAACGGAGTGTCGACAGTGACGATCTTTCGCCTCGCGATGTGCGCTGCCCTGCTGGGTTTGGCGGCCTGCCAGGGCCCGGCGCCGGCTGGGTCCTTGCCGGGCCTCGAAGTCAAAAGCAGGCTTACGGCCGACAATCTGTGCTCGCAAGGCCTGTCGCCGGCGATCGAGCTCGAACGCGTGCCGGTCGGCACGGTGCGCTACCGCGTGCGTTTCCAGAATGTCGGCGTGCTGTTCAGCGCGCCGCAGGATTTCGACATCGAATCGGGATCGACGCGGCTGCCCGAGGGTGCGATTGCGGGCTATCGCGGCGTGTGTCCGGGCGAACGCCAGCGGTTCGAGATCCGCATGGAAGTTCTGGCGCTCGACGCCGTCGGTCGCACGCTCGCCTACGGGGTCGCGAACCAGACCGTAACCTCGACCACGACGATGCTGAAAGCGCCCAAGCCCGAGCTTTAGGTGCGTCGTTCCGCACCCGGTCGCACGAGAAACGCAAGGCTTGCCGCGACGGCGACCGCGCAGAACATCACAAGGCCTGCAAGAGCGAGCGGCGTGCCGTCGTGCAGATGGCCGAACGCTATGCCCACGAGGGCCGCACACGCCATCTGCAGGAAGCCCATCAGCGCCGAGGCGGCCCCGGCCATGTGCGGATAGGGGCCAAGCGCCCCGCCTTGGCCGTTGGGCATGCCCATGCCCATGCCGCACATGTAAAGCGCCATCGGCGCCACCAGGAACGCCGCCCCCGCGATATCAGCGGTCACGGCACCGACGAGCGTTGCCGCCAGCATGCCGGTCCCGCCCAGGAGCTTGATGCAAGCGGCCAGGACCAGCATGCGGTCGATGCCGAGGCGCAGCGTGAAATGCGCGGCCAACTGCGCACCCGTGAAATAGCCGACGACGCAGGCGGCGAAGAAATAGCTGAACGTATCCGGCGCCAATCCAAGATCGCCGATCAGCACAAAGGACGAGCCCGAGATGAACGCAAACAGCCCGCCATAGCCGAACGCCACGCACAGCGCGTAGCCGAGATAGCGCCGGTCGCCGAGCAGGGTCGCGTAGTTGCGCTGCATGCGGCCAAGCTCGAGGGCGGTCGGGTCGCGCTGCTTGTTGGTTTCGACCAGATAGAAGGCAAGCAACGCCAAAAGCGCGCTTGCCAGCGCCACCAGCAGCGCGAAATTCCAGCGCCAGCCGAAATGGACTTCGACGATACCGCCCAGGATGGGGCCGGCGGCCGGTGCAAACGCCATGACCGAGCCCACGAGGGCCAGCATGCGTGCGGCCCCCTCGCGCCCATAGACGTCGCGCACAATGGCGCGGCCGAGCACGACGCCAGCACAGGCCCCTGCGGCCTGCAGCGCGCGCGCAGCGATCAGCGTTTCGATCGAGGTCGCGAGCGCGCACGCGATCGAGGCCACGACGTAAATCGCCATTCCGCCGAGTACGATCGGTCGGCGCCCGAAACGGTCCGACAAAGGCCCGTACACGAGCTGCACGAGCGCAAAGGCCGCCATATAGACCGATAGCGTCAATTGCGTAGCCGCCACGTTCGCACCCAAGCTTTGGCCGATGGCGGGCAGTGACGGCAGATAGAGATCGGTCGACAGCGGCCCGATCGCGACCAAGCCGATGATCAGCCCGAACAGCAGGCGCGAATGCCCGGCACTGGCAGGCGACGCGTTCATGGTGCGGCTGCGGCTTGTCGCAGCTCGGCCGGGCGCGCGATCAGGAAATAGCCGGAAGCCGCAAGCAGCCCGCCCGCCAGCACGCCCATCGCCAACGACGACGCCGTGCCGTCCGAGAGGGCCGCGACGATCAACGTGCCCAAGGCCGCGCAGGCGGTCTGCAGGAAACCCTGCAGCGCCGATGCGGCACCCGCAATACGCCCAAAAGGCTGCATGGCACTCGCCGTTGCGTTGGGAAGGGCAATGCCGAATCCGAGCATGAACAGCATCATGGGGGCGACGAGTGTGGCGGGGGCCGACAGGCCGCCCAGCAAGACCCCCGCCATCGCAAGGCCGCCGGCCGCACAAATTGAGCTGCCGATGGCAACCGCGCGCTGCGGCGCGACGCGGCCCGACATGCGGCTGGCCGTGAGCGAGCCCGAGAAATAGCCGACGACGGTGAAGGCCGGCACGAAGCCGAACATGGCCGGCGACATGCCGTAGACGTCGATGAGGATGAACGGAATGCCGGTCGTGAAGGCCATCAGCCCCGTGAAGGCACCGGCGCCCACGAGCGTGTAGCCGACATAGAGGCGGCTCGACAGCAATTGCCCGAAAGCGCCGAGCAGATGGGCGGGGGCAAGCGCATCGCGGTTGAGGTTGCGGTTGCTCTCGGCCAAGAACCGCCACGATGCCAAGCCCACGAGACTGCCGAAAACGAGCAGGGCCAGAAACGCCGAGCGCCAGCCGAACAAGGTTTGGAGCTGGCCGCCGATGACGGGTGCGATCGCCGGTCCCGCCGCCATCGCCATGCCGATGAAGGCGAGCGCACGTGCGGCTTCGGCGCGGTCGTAGCGGTCGCGCGTGATCGCGCGCGACACGGTGGTGCCCACGCTCGCACCAATGCCTTGCAGTGCGCGCCCGGCGATCAGCATCCCGATGCTGGGGGCGAGCGCACACATCAGCGTGCCCGCAAGATAGACGCCCACGCCCACAAACAGCACCGGGCGCCGCCCGAACCGGTCGGAGAGCGGCCCCCACACGAGCTGGGCGAGTGCGAGTGCCGCCAGATAGAACGTCATCGTGAGTTTGACTTGGTCGGGCGGGGCCATCAGCGCCTGGCCCATCGACGGCAGCGACGGGATGTAGAGCGAGATCGACATCTGCCCGAGCATCACCATCGACGTCAGCAGCACGATGGCACCAAGCGTGGCGCGTTCGGGCTGGATGCGCGGGGGCTGCGTGCTACCCATGGCGCAGCAGAAGCGCGCCGTTGGCGGCGAGCCATTGGCGCGGCCCCTCGAAACCCGGGCACAGCCTTGCCACCAGCGCCCAGAATTCGGCGCTGTGGTTCATGTGCGTGAGATGCGCCACTTCGTGTGCGACGACATAGTCGAGCACCTCGGGCGGGGCCAACACGAGGCGCCAGGAGAAGGCCAGCGTGCCGTCGCTGGCAGCACTGCCCCAGCGCGTGCGCGTATCGCGAATGCGGATTGCGGCAACCTTCCGCCCCGTTTGCGCCGCAAGCGTGTGCGCCTTTTCGGCGAGCGTGCGCCGTGCTTGCGCCTTCAGCCAATCGCGCACGCGCCGGGCGGCAAACTCGGGCGCGCCCGCCACATGCAAAACCCCGCCTTCAAGATGCGTGAGCCCGCGCTCGGCGCGTGCGACGAGCACCGCTTGGCCCTGAAACGAAAACCGGCTGCCGGGGGCGAACTCGACGCGCTCGGGCACGGCGGCCAAACGGGCATTGAGCCAGTCGCGCTGGCCGCGCACAAAGCCGATGCCGCGCTCAACGCTTGTGTGCCACGGCACGGTGAGGGCGATCGATCCGTCGCTCGCGTCGATGCGCACGCTGATTCGCCGTGCACGCGGATTGCGCCGCACGCGTACGCTCGCAATCTCGCCGTCGGCCAGCAGATCGGGCACGGCAACGAGCTTTTCGTGGCTTACCGCGCGGGTCGGGAACAGGATTTTGAAGAGGCCCACGCTTCGGTTTTAAGGGCTTGCTCGTGACCGGCGCAAGCGCCGAAGATGGCGATTGAAAGAACGAACGCGAGGAGCCGCCCGATGCGCAAACCCAACCAGCTCAAACGCCGCTTGGCCGGCGGCAAAAACGCCTTCGGCGTTTGGCTGCATTCGGCCAATGCCGTGACGGTCGAAGCGCTGGCCGACACGGGCTACGACTGCCTCATCGTCGACAACGAGCACGGGCCGTCGAGCCTCGAGCAGACGCGCGCCCAGCTGCAGGCCAGCATGCCCTACGATTGCGGCACGTGCGTGCGCATCCCGTGGGCGGACCCGGTCTATATCAAGCAAGTGCTCGATCTCGGGGCCGACACGCTGATGGTGCCGATGGTCGAAACGGCCGATGCCGCGCGCGCGGTCGTTTCCGCGTGCCGCTATCCGCCGGCCGGCAAACGCGGCATGGGACCGTGGCGCGCGATGGCGCAAGGGGTTCCGCTCGACGCCTATGCCGCCCACATGGCCGAGAACCTCTTTGTGATCTGCCAGATCGAATCGCCGCAGGCGGCCGAAAACGCGGCAGCCATCGCAGGTGTGGACGGCGTCGACATGCTGTTTGTCGGCCCCTACGATCTTTCGGGCGCTTTGGGTTTGCCCAACCAGTTCGAACATCCCGCCCATCGACGCTATGTCGATATGGCGCTCGCCGGTGCCGCCGCCGCCGGCAAGCCGTGCGGGATCGTGCCGCACGGGCCCTACGACGCGGCCGCCCTGTTCGAACGCGGCTTCAGGTTCGTCTCGGCGTCGACCGATTTCGGGCTGATGCGGCGGGCCGCCCTTGCCGAAATTGCGGGGCTTGCAAAAGCGCTTGGTTAGCGCTTGCGCGTTAAGGGGATTAGCCTCTCAAAGAACGCGGAATTTTCCCAGTGTTTATGGAGGGCCAACACATAGCCTTGCAAAAGAGCGTGACAATCCAAGCTGGAACTATTGACAGCATCATTAAGTGGTGTAAAATAGAGTAGTTTTCTTAAAATTGTTTTCGAGGATTGCCACGTGACGCTTCATGTTAACATCTGGCCAATCGAGAGCAGTATTGGAAGCGATGCATGGAATAGTGATGATTTTCACCTATCAAAGGCGTATTTACTTTCGATTTTTTCTGAACTCGTGTATCTCAAAATAGAAGACTCTGAGCTTAAAGCTGTAGATCGCGCAATGCTAGTTCCTTGCTTTATGTTTCGTGAAGCGGTTTCAATCGGTGTATCGTTTGATATTAACGGAGCGTTGCGGCGACGGGACATTCCCCCTCAGTTTATTG
>JAIXXA010000167.1 GCA_027490975.1 Rhodospirillaceae bacterium | reverse complement strand
GGCGGGCTCGCTTGTGATTGGGCTTGCCCTCGCGCAAGCCCGCATCGATGCGGCGCAGGCTTTTGCCGCCGCCGAGCTCGATGCCGCCTACCAGGCCGAGCGCTGGGGCGAAGACCCGGTCCTGACCGCAAAACACGCCGCGATTCGCGACGATCTTGCTGTTTGCGAAAGGTTTTTCGCGCTGGCGCGCGGCTGATCCGTTTGCTACTCCCTAGGCCCGCAGCATAAATCCGTCATCGAAGGGACATGTCCGGCCCATGCAGGAAATCCTGAACGAACTCGAAGCCCGCCGCCAAAGCGCGCGGGCCGGCGGCGGGGCGAAGCGCGTGGCGGCCCAGCATGCCAAGGGCAAGCTCACGGCGCGCGAACGGCTCGAATTGCTGCTCGACGAAGGCTCGTTCGAAGAATGGGACATGTTCGTCGAGCATCGCTCGGTCGAGTTCGGCATGGACACGCAGAAAGTGCCCGGCGACGGCGTGGTCACCGGCTGGGGCACCATCAACGGCCGCCTCGTGTTCGTGTATTCGCAGGATTTCACCGTGTTCGGCGGCTCGCTCTCCGAAGCGCATGCCGAGAAAATCTGCAAGATCATGGACCAGGCCATGAAGGTGGGCGCACCCGTGATCGGCCTCAACGATTCGGGCGGTGCACGCATCCAGGAAGGGGTCGCGAGCCTTGCCGGCTATGCGGAGGTCTTCCAGCGCAACGTGCTCGCCTCGGGCGTGGTGCCGCAGATCTCGCTCGTGATGGGGCCGTGTGCGGGCGGGGCGGTCTATTCGCCCGCCATGACCGACTTCATCTTCATGGTCAAAGACAGCTCCTACATGTTCGTGACCGGCCCCGACGTCGTCAAAACCGTCACGCACGAAATCGTGTCGGCCGAGGATCTCGGCGGGGCCGCCACGCACACGCAGAAATCCGGCGTCGCCGACCTTGCCTTCGACAACGACGTCGAAGCGCTTTTGCAGACGCGCCGCTTTTTCGACTTCCTGCCCGCGAGCAACAAAGCGGGCGTGCCCCAGCGCCCGACGCACGACACGGCCGACCGGTTCGAGCCCTCGCTCGACACGCTGATCCCGGACAATCCCAACAAGCCCTACGACATGCACGAGGCGATCCTGAAGATCGTCGACGACGGCGATTTCTTCGAAATCCAGCCCGACAACGCCAAGAACATCATCGTCGGGTTCGGGCGCATCGAAGGGGCCACGGTCGGGTTCGTCGCCAACCAGCCGATGGTGCTCGCGGGTTGCCTCGATATCGCCGCCTCGATCAAGGCCGCGCGCTTCGTGCGCTTCTGCGACTGTTTCGGCATTCCGCTGGTCACGCTCGTGGACGTGCCGGGTTTCATGCCGGGCACGGCCCAGGAATATGGCGGCATCATCAAACACGGGGCGAAGCTGCTCTACGCCTATGCCGAAGCGACCGTGCCGAAAGTGACGCTCATCACGCGCAAAGCCTACGGCGGTGCCTACGACGTGATGGCGTCCAAGCATCTGCGCGGTGACCTCAACTATGCGTGGCCGGCCGCCGAAATCGCTGTGATGGGCCCCAAGGGTGCCGTCGAAATCATCTTCCGCGCCGACATCGGCGATGCCGCCAAGATCGAAGCGCGCACCAACGAATATCGCCAGCGTTTCGCCAACCCGTTCGTCGCCGCTTCGCGCGGCTTCATCGACGACGTGATCATGCCGGCCTCCACGCGCCCGCGCCTCGCGCGCGCCCTCGCGATGCTGCGCACGAAGAAACTCGAGAATCCGTGGAAAAAACACGGGAACATTCCGCTGTGAAAGACCCGCGCGCCGACAAGCTGAAGCGGTTCCGGCTGCACGCCCTCGTGTTCACGAGCATCCTGTTCGTGGCGATCGGCGTAAACGCGATCGCGTCGCCAGGATATCCGTGGTGGATGTGGCTCGGGTTCGTGTGGGCGCTGCCGCTGGCCCTGCATTGGGCCTATGCGCACGAAATCATCGGCGGGCGGCGCTAATGCGGCGGGCCTTGCAGATCCATTTCGGCGTGGCGTTCGCGGTCGTGACATTGCTCGCCCTGGTCAATCTGTTGTTTGTGCCCGGTTTCCATTGGTGGGCGCTCGTGGCGGTCGGGTGGGGCGTGCCGCTCGCGTTGCACACCGCCTATGCGATGGGCTTGTTCGGATCGAAGGACGGTTGATCATGGCCGCGAAGAAAAAAGAAGCAGCACCGAAAACCGGCAAACTGTTCGGCAAGATTCTCGTCGCCAATCGCGGCGAGATCGCGGTGCGCGTGATGCGCACGGCCAAGCGCCTCGGCATCAAGACCGTCGCGGTCTATTCGGATGCCGACGCCGAGGCCTTGCATGTGCGCGAGGCCGACGAAGCGGTCCGCATCGGGCCCGCTCCCACGTCCGAGAGCTATCTCAAGATCGATGCGATCTTGGCTGCGTGCAAAGCGACGGGGGCCGAGGCCGTGCATCCGGGCTACGGGTTCCTCTCGGAGAACGCCGCGTTTGCGACCGCACTCGAGAAGGCCGGCATCGTGTTCATCGGCCCGACCATGAAGGCCGTCGCCGCGATGGGCGACAAGATCGAGTCGAAAATCCTGGCGCAGAAGGCCGGCGTTTCGACCGTGCCGGGTTATCTCAAACCCATCAAAGACGCCGAAGAATGCGTCGCCGTGTCGCGCAAGATCGGCTATCCCGTCATGATCAAGGCCTCGGCCGGCGGCGGGGGCAAGGGCATGCGCATCGCCTGGAACGATGCCGAGGCGCGCGAAGGCTTCCTGTCGGCCACGAGCGAGGCCAAAAGCTCGTTCGGCGACGACCGCGTGTTCGCCGAGAAATTCGTCGAAGAGCCGCGCCATATCGAGATCCAGCTGATCGGCGATTCGCACGGCAACATCCTCTATCTCAACGAGCGCGAATGCTCGATCCAGCGCCGCCACCAGAAAGTGATCGAGGAAGCGCCGTCGCCGTTCCTCGATCCCAAGACGCGCGCGGCCATGGGCCAGCAAGCGGTGGCGCTGGCCAAAGCCGTCGGCTACCGCTCGGCGGGCACGGTCGAGTTCATCGTCGACAAGCACAAGAAATTCTATTTCCTCGAGATGAACACGCGGCTCCAGGTCGAGCATCCGGTGACCGAGATGATCACCGGGCTCGACATCGTCGAGATGATGATCCGCGTGGCGGCCGGCGAGAAACTTGCGCTTGCACAGAAGGACGTGCCGATCAAAGGCTGGGCTATCGAAGCGCGCATCTACGCCGAAGATCCGCTGCGCAATTTCATGCCGTCGATCGGCCGCTTGACGCGCCTTGCCGCCCCCGAAGGGCGGCCCGGCATTCGCGTCGACACGGGCGTGTACGAGGGCGCCGAGATCTCGATGTACTACGACCCGATGATCGCCAAACTCGTGGCGCACGGCAAAACGCGCGCGCAAGCGACCGCGCGCATCGCGGCCGCGCTGGACGCGTATGTGGTGCGCGGGGTCAACCACAACATCCCGTTCCTGGCGGCGATCATGCACCACAAGCGCTTCCAGGAAGCGCGTCTGACCACGGGTTTCATCGCCGAGGAATTCAAAGGCGGCTTCAAGGGCCGCGCGCTGGATGCCGAAACGCGCGGCATCCTCGTGGGCGTGGCCGCCGCAATCCACCACCGCCAGCGTCTGCGCGAGATCGGCATTTCGGGCCAATTGGAGGGCCACAAAGCCGCGATCGGCGAGGCTGCGGTCGTGCGTCTCGACGGGCAGGAGATCGCGGTCGCGATCCGCTTCGAAGCCGGCGTGTACCGTGTCGCGAGTTCGGCCGGCACCACCGAGATCGCCACGGCCTGGCAGCCGGGCGCGACTTTGTTCGAAGGGCTCGTGGACGGCGCACCCGTCTGCGTGCAGGTCGATCGCGCCGGGGCGGGTTGGCGGCTCTTCCATGCGGGCTGCATGGCAGAGGCCCTCGTGCTGAGCCCGCGGGCGGCCGAACTCAACCGCCTGATGCTGGCCAAACGCATTGCCGACACGTCGCGCTTCCTTCTGTCGCCGATGCCGGGGCTGCTCAAGAGCATCGCCGTGCGCCAAGGCCAGGAGATCAAGGCCGGCGAAGCTTTGTGCACGGTCGAGGCGATGAAGATGGAAAACGTGCTGCGCGCCGAGCGCGACGGCACCGTCGCCAAGATCTTCGCCGCCGCCGGGGATTCGCTGGCGGTCGACCAGAAAATCGTCGAATTCGGGTGACGCACATGGACGCCACGCGCGCCGACTGGTTCGCGCGTGCGCTGGCCGCCAATGCGCCGCCGCAGGCAGCCAAGCTGCCGCCGCACTGGGCGCAAGCGCGCGACGAACTCGAGCGCGCCTATGTGGCGGGTGCCGCCGCCGCAAGCGTTGTGCTGGCGTTTGCGCTCGCCGAGGCCGCCCAGCGCAAGGGCGGCGAGAGCGAAAGCCCGGAATTCGATCTGCTGCGCGAGCGGCGCAACCGCGTCGCCCATCTCGACGGCAAGGACTATCCCGATCAGGCAACGCTCGAGGATTGGGCGCAAGCGGCCGTGCGCACCGCCTTGCGGCTGGCTTACGGGGCTGCCTGGCGCTAGAGTTGCGCCATGACGCCCTCCGCGCGCATCGCCAAGCACGTGCTGGTCTCGGGTCTCGTCCAGGGTGTGTGGTTTCGCGGCTGGACGGTCGAAAACGCGCAAGCGCGCGGCCTGCACGGGTGGGTGCGCAACCGCTCCGACGGCACGGTCGAAGCCGTCTTCGCAGGCCCCTCCGATCTGGTGGACGACATGATCGCCGCTTGCCGCAAGGGGCCCACGGCCGCGCGCGTGGCGGCCGTCGCGCACAGCCCGGCGCGCGACGAAGGATGGCGAAACTTTGCACAACGCCCGACGGGCGATGACTAGGTGCCGATGACTAGGCGCCGAAGGTTTCGAAAAACGCGGCTTCGAGCGCCATGTCGACTTCCGGCATCGACACGAGCTGGCCCAGATCGGCCAGCGACGTGACCCCGTAGCTGGGGGCCGCAATGCCGCACGGCACGATGCCCGCGAAATGCGACAAGTCGCAGTCGACGTTCAGCGAGATGCCGTGGAAACTCACCCACCGCTTTACGCGCACGCCCAGCGCCCCGATTTTGTCCTCGCGCCGGCCGCCGCGACCGTCGGGGCCGCGATCGACCCAGATGCCGATGCGGCCTTCGCGCCGTTCGCCCTTCACGTTGAAGCGCGCGAGCGTGGCGATGATCCATTGTTCGAGATGTTCGACATAGGCGCGCACGTCGCTGCCGCGCGGCTTCAGGTCGAGCATCACGTAGGCCACGCGCTGGCCGGGGCCGTGATACGTGTACTGGCCGCCGCGCCCGGCCTCGAACACCGGGAAGCGGTCGGGGGCGACGAGGTCGGCGGGCTTGGCCGAGGTGCCGGCGGTATAGAGCGGCGGGTGCTCGACGAGCCAAACCAATTCGGCTGCGCCCTCGTCGCGGATCGCGGCCGCCCGCGCCTCCATGGTCACAAGGGCTTGCGCATAGTCGGTCAAGCCCTCGGCCACCCGCCATTCGAGGCCGTCCAAAGGTCTGTTTTTCCAGCTCATTGAGGGGCTCCGGCGGGGAAACTTGCATAAGCCCCCCCGATTTGGTATCCCCGCGTCCCGTTCCTTTGCAAGCCCTTCTCCAGGGTCTTGCGGGGGAGACAGAAAGTGCGGCCGTGGCGGAACGGTAGACGCGCCAGCTTGAGGTGCTGGTGGCCGAAAGGTCGTGGAAGTTCGAGTCTTCTCGGCCGCACCATTTCTCCTCTTTGAACCTGAAGGCGAGCCCCGCGCGATGGCCGACGACAAGCTGCGCGAAGCAGCGCTCGAATATCACCGCCTGCCCACGCCCGGCAAACTCGCGATCGTCGCGACCAAGCCGCTTGCCAATCAGCACGATCTCGCCCTCGCCTATTCGCCGGGTGTGGCAGCCGCGTGCGAAGCGATCGTGGCGGACCCCGCCGAGGCCGCGACCGTCACCAGCCGCGCCAATCTCGTGGCCGTGATCACGAACGGCACGGCCGTGCTGGGTTTGGGGGCCATCGGGCCGCTCGCCTCGAAGCCCGTCATGGAAGGCAAGGCGGTGCTGTTCAAGAAATTCGCGGGCATCGACGTGTTCGATCTCGAGATCGACGAGCGCGACCCCGACAAGTTCGTCGAGATCGTGGCCGCCCTCGAGCCCACCTTCGGCGGCATCAATCTCGAAGACATCAAAGCGCCCGAGTGCTTCGAGATCGAAGCGAAGCTGCGCCAGCGCCTCAACATTCCGGTGTTCCACGACGACCAGCACGGCACCGCCATCATCGTGGGGGCCGCGATCCTCAACGGTTTGCGCGTGGTCGGCAAACCCATCGACAAGATCAAACTCGTCACGTCGGGGGCGGGAGCTGCCGCCATCGCGTGCCTCGATCTGCTCGTCGATCTGGGCGTGCCGACCGAAAACATCTGGGTCACCGACATTGCGGGCGTGGTCTACAAGGGCCGGGTCGAGCAGATGGACCCGCGCAAGGCGCGTTATGCGCGCGACACCAACGCGCGCACGCTCGACGACGTGATCGGCGACGCCGACGTGTTTTTGGGCCTGTCGGCCCCGCGCGTGCTGAAGCCAGCGATGGTCGCCAAGATGGGCAAAGCGCCGCTCATCTTGGCGCTTGCGAACCCCACGCCCGAAATCCTGCCCGAAGAGGTGAAGGCCGTGCGGCCCGACGCCATCGTGGCCACCGGGCGCTCGGACTATCCCAACCAGGTCAACAACGTCCTGTGTTTCCCCTTCATCTTCCGGGGCGCGCTCGATGTGGGCGCGCGCACCATCAACGAAGCGATGAAGGTCGCGGCCGTGCGCGCCATCGCCGATCTTGCCATGCAGGAGCCGTCCGATATCGTCGTGGCGGCCTACGGGGGCGAGCCGCCGGCTTTCGGGCGCGACAATCTGATCCCCAAGCCTTTCGATCCGCGCCTCATCACCGAGATCGCCCCTGCGGTCGCGCGCGCGGCCATGGAATCGGGTGTGGCCACGCGGCCCATCAAGGATTTCGACGCCTACCACGACCAGCTTTCGCAGTTCGTCTACCGCTCGGGCTTCGTGATGAAGCCGATCTTCGAGCGCGCGCGCGCCGCCAAGCAGCGCATCGTGTTCGCCGACGGCGAGGACGAGCGCGTGCTGCGCGCGGCCCAGACGCTGATCGACGAAGAATTGTGCCTGCCCATTCTCGTCGGGCGGCGCGAGACGATCCGCAAGCGGCTCGAGAAGCTGGGCTTGCGCATCGAGATCGACCGCGATTTCAAACTGCTCAATCCCGAAGACGTGCCGAACTACGCGCGCGACTGGCAGCTCTACCACCAGATCATGGGCCGTCAGGGCATCACGCCCGACGCCGCGCGCACGATGGTGCGCACGCGCAACACGGTGCTCGCCGCCTTGGCCGTGCGCCAGGGCGACGCCGACGGCATGATCTGCGGCCTGATCGGGCGCTACACGCGCGCCTTGCAGGACATCGTCGACATTCTGGGCCTCGAAGCAGGCACCGAAGTGCCGGCCGCTTTGTCGGCCCTCGTGCATCCGCGCGGCACGGTCTTCATGTGCGACACGCACGTGACGAACGATCCCACGCCCAACCAGATCGCCGACATGGCCGTACGCGCGGCCGACGTCGTCAAACTGTTCGGCATCAAGCCGAAGGCGGCGCTACTCTCGCACTCCAATTTCGGCTCGAGCGGCTCGAAGAGTGCGCGCAAAATGCGCCTCGCGCTCGAACGCATCCAGGCATCGGCACCCTATCTCGAGGTCGACGGCGAAATGACCGCCGAGGCCGCCTTGAGCCCGCAGATCCGCAGCCAGAGCGTGATGGAAACGCGCCTCGAGGGGGCGGCCAATCTCCTGGTCATGCCGACGCTCGATGCCGCCAACATCGCCTTTTCGCTGATGAAGGAACTGGGCGGGGCGCAGAAAGTGGGGCCGATCCTGCTTGGCATTGCCCATGCCGCCCACGTGCTCGACAACTCGGCCACGGTGCGCGGCATCGTCAATCTGGCCGCTTTCTGCGTCGTCGACGCCCAGGCAAGACAACCGCGCTGAACGAATTTTTGCTGGTCTGCCAGAGCCTTAGGCTTCGTATTAGATGCGAATGAGAATGATTCGCATTTATTGATGAACCACGCTATTCTTGCCTCGTCGCACAATCGAGTCAGGGGCAAGGGCAATGGCGAAGGCCGAGCATTGGGGACTTTTCGACGATCTCGCAGCTTCTTCGGAACAAGCCGATCCAGGCATCGACACGGCCGACTTGGCGCCGGGCGCCTGGCTCGCTTTGTGGGGCTTGCGCTACCGAGCCGCGTTGCTGCGCGCGCGCGTCCCCGCCGACAACCGCTTCTTCGACGCGTTTGCGGCGAACGGCATGTTGCCGGCAGCGCGCGCGATCGATGCGCTGGCCGTGGCCTTGGGCGCTGCCGCTTTGCGCCCGCTCGATCTGCGCTGCCCCGCTTGCCCGAACCTGTCGGCCGACGAAGCGCTTCTGCTCGAAGCCTGCGCCGACGGAGCGCTGTTCGGCGCTGCCGCTGCACGGCGCCTCACCGTCGAATTCCTGCCGCCGGCAGCCGCGCGCATTGCCGCCCATTTCGCGGCGGCGGCAGGCACTGCCCTTGCCGCCGCAAAGCTCGGCTGGCGCGCGCCCACGCAAGCAACCCATGGCTGGATGCGCCTTTCGGTCGCGGGCGGCCTCCATTGAGCGCCGTCGAACCCGTCTTCGCCGATCTGCGACGCGCGACCCAACCAGGCGAACCCAGTGCTGCATGGCTGCTGTGGTCGCTGCGCCGGATCGACGCCGAACCCGGCGGCGACTGGGACGTGCATACTTTCTGGCAGCGCGAATGGAACGAGGCGGCGGCGTTCGAGATCGTCACGGCGCTTGCGCGCCTGTTGTCGGTGATGCGCGCGGCGGTGCGCCGCCCTCTGCAATTGGGCACCGAAGAGCCGACCGCGCACGAGGTTTCGCTGCTGGCGGCGCTGAGCGCCGTTTGCCGCGGCGAGGCGACACGGTGCGATGCGCATCTGCTGTGGTTGGCGCGCGCCGCCGCCCGTGCCGATCTGCGCGCGGCCCTCGAGGAAGTTGCGGCGTCGTTTGCGCGCCCGGCCTGACGCTTCAGCGCTTCTTGCGCTTCTTCTTCGACGCGGCGAGGTAGGGTGCGACGGTCTGGCGCGTGGCGATGCTCGGCACCACGGGCACGATCTCGAACGATACGCCCAGGCCGCGCCACGACAGCACCCATTGCTGCAGCAGCGTGGCGTCGTCGCATTCCATCAGCTGGAAGCAGCGGTCGAAATTCGGTTCGACCCAGCTTGCGTGGTAGGTGAGGCCCGGCGGCAGGCTGCGGCCCGACGCTTCGACTTTTGCGTAGACCGGGATCGGGTCCTGGTCTTTGAAGCGTTCGACGACCATGAACAGCATGGTAGGGCTCCTTGTGTGGCGCGTGGGTTTAACGCGTGACAAAAGCGGGCAGGGCCTGTATCGACGCCGCCAGCATGGCTATTTCCGCAGTTTTCGCAAGTCGGCGTTTTGCGTGGGCGCTGTTCTTTCTGGTCCCCGCCTTTTTCGCTTCGAACATGCTTGTCGCGCGCTGGAATGCCGGTGCGATCCCGCCTGTCGCTCTCGCTTTCTGGCGCTGGAGTTTCACGCTCGCCTTGCTGCTGCCGTTTGCGGCGACCGCCCTGTGGCGCGGCCGCGACGAAATCAAACGCCAATGGCCGAGCTATCTGTGGCTGGGTTTTCTCGGCATGGGCGTGTGCGGTGCGCCTGTGTATCTCGCGGGCGTCACCACCACGGCCACCAATATCGGTCTCATCTACGCGGCCTCGCCGGTCGTGATCGTGCTGCTCGCTTGGGGCCGCTACGGCGATGCCGTGTCGTGGCGCCAAGCCGGAGGCATTGCCGTATGCCTGTGCGGCACGCTGTGGATCGTCGGGCGCGGCGATCTCGGCAATTTCGTGCGCCTGCAGTTCGTGGCGGGCGATCTCTTGATCGTGCTCGCGATGCTGGCGTGGTCGGTCTATTCGGTGGCACTCAAACACACGGCGACCGGCTTCGACGCGACGACGCGCCTCGCCGCGATCGTCGCGGGCGGGGTTGCGGTCAATCTGCCGTTCTACGCGGCCGAGACGCTTTACGTCGCGGCCCCGTCGTTCGACGCAAAAACCTTGGCGACGTTCCTGTTCGTGGCCCTCGTGCCGGGCATCGGATCGTATCTGTGCTATTCGGTCATCATCGCGCGGCTCGGGCCTTCGCGCGCGAGCCTCGTCATGTATCTGATCCCGCTCTACGGCGCTGGTCTCGCGTGGGCGCTGCTCGGGGAACAGCTCGCGGATTTCCATCTCGTCGGGCTCGGGCTGATGCTGCCGGGCCTGTGGCTCGGCACGGCGCGGCCGACAGCGCGCGGCTAGTCGGCGACGATCTTGGCGGCCGCACGCTTTGCCGCGGCAAGGCGTCTGCCGCCGCCCATCAGGCTTTGGCCGAACAAAAACGCGTAGAACAGCAGCGCGCGCGCATCGGCCTCGGCTGGCGATTTGCCGAGCCGTGCGAACAGCGCGCCGACCTTCCCAAGCCGAGCGGCATCGACGCGTGCGACCGCGCGCTTTGCCGCAATGTGGCCGGGGGCAAGGCCGCGGATCGCAAGCTCGACGCCAAGCCCCTTGCGGTTGGGCGTGCGCGCGTAGATGTCGAGCAAGCCCAGCAGTGCGCGGCGCGCCTGGGCTTGGCCGCCATGGTCGTGCGTCTGCTCGGCGATGGCGGCAATGCGGCCGGTCGCCCAGCGTTCCAGCACGGCCTCGACGAGCGCTTCGCGATCCTTGAAATGCCAGTAGAAACTGCCCTTGGTCACGCCGAGCGTGGCGGCCAGCCGCTCGACGCGCACGCCCGCCATGCCCTCGGTCGCGAGCGCTTCGAAAGCGGCGGCGATCCAGGCGGCTTCGTCGAGCCGCTTGGATCCGGCCGGCGCGCGCGTTGACAGGTGAGATGCCATACCATACGTTAGCGTATGGTGATGCATGCCAGCAAGAGGCCGCCCGTGGTAAACGCCCCCGCCGACCCGAATTGGGAAGCGAAGGTCAGAAACAGTTTCGCGCGTCAGGGGGCCATGGCGACGATCGGCGCGCGCCTGTCGCACGTCGCCCCCGGCGAAGTGGACATCGAGATCGACCGCACGCCCGCCGTGCAGCAGCAGCACGGCTATGTGCATGGCGGCGTGGTCGGCATGATCGCGGATTCGGCCGGCGGCTATGCCGGGTTTTCGATGATGCCGGCGGGTTCGACCGTGCTGACGGTCGAATACAAAATGAATCTGATGAATCCGGCCGACGGCGCGCGTATCGTGGCGCGCGGGCGCGTGGTCAAACCGGGGCGCACGCTCGTGGTCTGCCAGGTCGATGTCTATTCGATCAAAGAGGGAAGCGAGCGCCACTGCGCGCTGATGACGCAAACGCTGCTCACGGTCGCCGGCAAGAGCGACGATCTGCAGGTCTGAAAAGGGAGAAAAACGATGGCTGGAAACGCGCCCGTTCCGTTCGATTTCGATCTGGGATCCGACATCGACGCCCTGCGCGAGCAGGTGGCGCGTTTTGCCGCCGACGAGATCGCCCCGCGCGCGGCCGCGATCGACGCGACCAACGAGTTCCCGATGGATCTGTGGCGCAAATTCGGCGATCTGGGCCTGCTCGGCATCACGGTCGGCGAGGAATATGGCGGGGCCGGCATGGGCTATCTCGCCCATTGCGTCGCGGTCGAGGAACTGAGCCGCGCTTCGGCGTCGGTAGGCCTCTCCTACGGGGCGCATTCCAATCTGTGCGTGAACCAGATCGCGCGCAACGGCAATGCGGCCCAAAAGGCCAAGTACCTGCCCAAGCTCATCTCGGGCGAGCATGTGGGGGCGCTTGCCATGTCGGAGCCCGGCGCTGGCTCGGACGTGGTGGGCATGAAACTGCGCGCCGACAAAAAGGGCGACCGGTTCGTGCTCAACGGCAACAAAATGTGGATCACCAACGGGCCGGATGCCGACACGCTGGTCGTCTATGCCAAAACCGACATGGCGGCGGGCCCGCGCGGCATTTCGGCCTTTTTGATCGAGAAGGGCATGAAAGGTTTTTCGACCGCGCAGAAGCTCGACAAGCTCGGCATGCGCGGCTCGAACACGTGCGAGCTCGTGTTCCAGGATTGCGAAGTGCCGGAAGAAAACTTGCTGGGTGCGCTCGGCAAGGGCGTGAACGTGCTGATGAGCGGGCTCGATTACGAGCGCGCGGTGCTGGCGGCAGGCCCGTGCGGCATCATGCAGGCGGCGCTCGACGTGGTACTGCCCTATGTGCATGCGCGCAAGCAGTTCGGCCAGGCGATCGGCGAGTTCCAGCTCGTGCAGGGCAAACTTGCCGACATGTACACGACGACGAACGCGTGCAAGAGCTATGTCTACATGGTCGCCAAAGCCTGCGACCGCGGCCGCACGACGCGCAAGGATGCCGCCGGTGCGATCCTCTACGCCGCCGAAAAAGCCACGCAAGTCGCACTCGACGCAATCCAGCTTTTGGGCGGCAACGGCTACATCAACGACTATCCGACGGGCCGCCTGCTGCGCGACGCCAAGCTCTACGAAATCGGGGCGGGCACGTCGGAAATAAGGCGCTGGCTGATCGGGCGCGAGCTGTTTGCGGAAAACGCCTGAATTTGGGGTAATGTCGGCAGAACCGAAAGGCGCTGAAAAACGATGGCCAAACGCAAACTGATTTCGTCGGGCTCGAGCTTCGAGAAACTCGCGGGCTATTCGCGCGCCGTCGTGGACGGCAAATGGGTGTTCGTTTCGGGCACGACGGGTTTCGACTACGCCAAAATGGCGATCGCCCCCGGCATCGTCGCGCAGACAGAGCAGTGCTTCGCGAACATCAAAGCGGCGTTGGCGCAAGCGGGCGCCACACTCGCCGCGGTCGTGCGCGTGCGCATCTATTTGGCCTCGGCGGCCGACTTCAAAGCGGTCGCCCCCATCGTCGGGCGGCATTTCGCCAAGATCCGGCCCGCCAACACCACGCTCGTGACCGGGTTCGTGGACCCACGCATCAAAATCGAAATCGAAGTCACAGCGAAGAAGCAGGGGAAGTAGCATGCCGACGATCGCAGTCGCTGGAGCCTCGCGCGGGATCGGGCTCGAATTGATCCGGCAGTTTGCGGCCGGCGGGTGGCGCGCCATCGGCACGTCGCGCGAGATGGCCAAGGGTGCTGCGATTTCGACCGCCGGCGGCGAGGTGTATCTTTGCGACGTCACGGATGCGGCGTCGGTGGCGCGGTTGGGCCAGGGGCTCGCCAAGGAATCGCTCGATATTCTCGTGTGCAATGCCGGCATCTACGGCCCGCGCGATTGGAATCTCGGCAATACCGACTATGCGGCGTGGGCCGAAGTGATGCAGACGAATCTGTTCGCACCCTTGCGCGCGATCGAAGCATTGGTCGAGCCGGTGGCGCGCTCGAACATGCGCACGATCGCGCTGATGTCCTCGCGCATGGGCTCGATCGCCGATGCGGGCGGCAACAACGTGATCTACCGCACCTCGAAAGCGGCCTTGAACGCGCTCGGCAAGAATCTCGCGATCATGCTGGCCCCGCGCGGCATCAACGTGGTGTCGCTGCATCCGGGCTGGGTGCGCACCGACATGGGCGGGCCGTCGGCGGCGATCTCGGTCGAGGAATCGGCCGCCGGCCTCAAGAAGGTGCTCACGGGCATCGGCCCCGGCGACACCGGCAAGTTCTTCAACTACGACGGCAGCGAGATCGCCTGGTAGGGAGGCGGCCCATGCAGCTCAACGAAACCCAAACCATGGTCCGCGATGCGGCGCGCGATTTCGCGCAAACGCGCCTGTGGCCGACGGCAGCCGCGCGCGAGAAGGAGAAGCTGTTTCCCAAAGATCTCGTGCGCGAGATGGGGGCGCTCGGCTTCATGGGCATGCTGGTGCCCGACGAATACGGGGGCGCCGAGGCCGACCATGTCGCCTATGCGCTGGCGCTTGAAGAAATCGCGGCAGGCGACGGGGCCGTGTCGACCGTGATGAGCGTGCACAATTCGGTCGGCTGCATGCCGATCCTCAAATTCGGCACGGCATGGCAGAAAGAAAACTTCCTGAAGCCGCTGGCCGCCGGCAAGATGCTCGCGGCGTTCGCGCTGACCGAGCCGCAGGCAGGCTCGGACGCGTCGGCGATCAAAACGCGCGCGCGCCGCGACGGCAATCATTGGGTGCTCGACGGCGCCAAGCAGTTCATCACGTCGGGGGCCACCGCCGACGTTGCCATCGTCTTTGCGGTCACCGATCCGGCGGCGGGCAAAAAAGGTCTGAGTGCGTTTCTCGTGCCGACGGACAATCCGGGCTGGAAGGTCGCCCGGCTCGAAGAAAAGCTTGGCCAGAAATGTTCGGACACGGCGCAGATCGTGCTCGAGAACGCGCGTCTCACGCCCGATCTGATGCTCGGCGAAGAAGGGGCGGGCTATCGCATCGCACTCGCCAATCTCGAAGGCGGGCGCATCGGCATTGCGGCCCAAGCCGTCGGCATGGCGCGCTCGGCCTATGCGGCGGCGTTGGCCTATGCGATGGAGCGCGAGAGCTTCGGGCAGAAGATCTTCGAGCATCAGGCCGTGCAGTTTCGCCTGGCCGACATGGCGACGGAAATCGAAGCGGCTCGCCTGCTCACCTTGTCGGCGGCCGGATTGCGCGACCGCGGCCTGCCGTGCCTCAAAGAGGCGGCGATGGCGAAGCTCTTCGCGTCCGAGATGGCCGAGCGCGTGTGCTCGGCTGCCCTCCAGACTTTCGGCGGCTACGGCTATCTCGCCGATTTTCCGGTCGAGCGCATCTGGCGCGACGTGCGCGTGTGCCAGATCTACGAAGGAACCAGCGACATCCAGCGCCTCGTGATCGCGCGCGCTTTGAAGGCGGGGAACTGACCATGGCCCAGCCGATCGAATTCTATTTCGACTTCTCGAGCCCCTACAGCTATTTCGCGTCCGTGCGGCTCGACGATCTAGCCGGCCATTACGGCCGCGTCGTGCGCTGGCGGCCGATCCTGTTGGGGGCCGCCTTCAAGGTTTCGGGCATGCAGCCGCTGCTCGAAATTCCGCTCAAGAGCGAATATGCGCGCCGCGACATCGCGCGCTTCGCGCGGCTGCTCGATCTGCGCTTCCGTCTGCCCGAGAAGTTTCCGTTCGCGGCCGTGGCTGCCTCGCGCGCCTTCTATTGGCTCGATGCGCAGGACGGCGCGCTCGCCAAGCGTTTCGCCAAGGCGATCTTCCGCCAGATCTACGGAGCGGGGGCCGACGTCGGCGATATCGACTTTGTGTGCGATCTTGCCAGCGGCATGGGCGTGTCGCGCGAGGAGCTCAAGGCCGCCCTCGGCTCGGCCGAGCTCAAGGAGAAGCTGCGCACGGAAGTCGATGCGGCCGTCGCCAAGGGCGTGTTCGGCGCACCCTATATTGTCGTAGACGGCGAGCCCTTCTGGGGGGCCGACCGTCTGGCGCAGATCGAAGAATGGCTTGTGACGGGCGGCTGGTAGCATGGCGATCCTTTCGACCAACATCGACCGCCGCTCCGACGGCTACAAAGCCAACGAAGCGGCCATGCGCGCAAGCGTCGAGGAACTTCGCGCGGCGTGCGACGCGGTGCGCGACGGCGGCGGGCCTACCGCCCGCGCCAAACACACCGCGCGCGGCAAATTGCTGCCGCGCGAGCGCATCCGCACGCTGCTCGATCCCGGCTCGCCGTTCCTCGAACTCTCGCAGCTTGCGGCCCACGGCATGTATGGCGGCGACGTGGCGGCGGCCGGCATCGTCACCGGGATCGGCCGCGTGTCGGGCCGCGAATGCGTGGTCGTGTGCAACGACGCCACGGTCAAAGGCGGCACCTATTTCCCGATGACCGTGAAGAAACATCTGCGCGCGCAGGAGATCGCGCGCGAGAACCGGCTGCCGTGCATCTATCTCGTCGATTCGGGCGGGGCCAATCTGCCCAACCAAGACGATGTGTTTCCCGACCGCGAGCATTTCGGGCGCATCTTCTACAACCAGGCGACCATGTCGGCGATGGGCATTGCGCAGATCGCCGTGGTGATGGGGAGCTGCACCGCGGGCGGGGCCTACGTGCCGGCGATGTCGGACGAGTCGATCATCGTGCGCAACCAGGGCACCATCTTTCTGGGCGGCCCGCCGCTCGTGAAGGCCGCGACCGGCGAGATCGTGTCGGCCGAAGATCTCGGCGGGGCGGAGGTGCACGCGCGCATTTCGGGCGTGGTCGACCATGCCGCCCAGAACGACGCGCAGGCGCTGGGCTTGGCACGCCGCATCGTCGCCAATCTCGGGGCCGCGAAACCGACCTGGCGCGGGCTTGCCGCCCCGGTCGATCCGCTCTACGACCCGGCCGAGCTCTACGGGGCCGTGCCCAGCGATCTGCGCCAGCCCTACGACGTGCGCGAGGCGATCGCGCGCATCGTGGACGGCTCCGAATTCGACGAGTTCAAGGCGCTCTACGGCACCACGCTTGTGTGCGGCTTTGCGCATATCTGGGGCTATCCGGTCGGCATCGTTGCCAACAACGGCATTCTGTTCTCCGAAAGCGCGCTGAAGGGCGCGCATTTCGTGGAGCTGTGCTGCCAGCGCGGCATCCCGCTCGTGTTCCTGCAGAACATCGCGGGCTTCATGGTGGGGCGCAAATACGAGGCGGGCGGCATTGCGCGCGACGGGGCGAAACTCGTGACGGCGGTCGCGTGCGCGGCCGTGCCGAAATTCACGGTCGTCGTCGGCGGCTCGTTCGGGGCCGGCAATTACGGCATGTGCGGGCGCGCCTTCGGGCCGCGCTTTTTGTGGATGTGGCCCAATGCGCGCATCTCGGTGATGGGCGGCGAGCAGGCGGCCTCGGTGCTGGCCACCGTCAAGCGCGACAATCTCGAGGCTGCGGGCCAAAGCTGGACGGCCGAGCAGGAGGAAGCGTTCAAGGCGCCGATCCGCAGCCAGTACGAGACCCAAGGCCATCCGTTCTACGCCTCGGCGCGGCTGTGGGACGACGGCGTGATCGACCCCGCGCAGACGCGCAACGTTCTGGGCCTGGGTCTCGCCGCCGCGGCGAACGCGCCCATCGCCGAAACGCGCTTCGGCGTGTTCCGGATGTAGGCCCCCAGGATGGCAGCCGGATTCGAAACCGAGATCGATGCGCGCGGCATTGCCTTCCTGTGGCTCGCCCGGCCCGAACTGCACAACGCGTTCGACGATGCGCTGATCGCGGCCTTGACGGCCGAGATCGCGCGGCTCGGTTCGCTGCCGAACGTGCGCGCACTCGTGCTGGGCGGGCGCGGCAAAAGTTTTTCGGCCGGAGCCGATCTCAACTGGATGAAGCGCATGGCCGACTACGGCGAAGCGCAGAACCGCGCCGATGCGGCGGCACTCGCCGAACTCATGCGCACGCTCGACCGCTGCCCCAAGCCCACGCTTGCGCGCGTGCACGGGGCCGCGTTCGGCGGCGGAGTCGGGCTTGTGGCGTGCTGCGACATCGCGATCGCGGCACACGGCGCGCAGTTCTGCCTTTCCGAAGCGCGGCTCGGGCTGATCCCGGCCGTGATCTCGCCCTATGTGGTGCGCGCGATGACGCCGCGTGCCGCGCGCCGCTACTTCCTGACGGCCGAAACCTTCACGGCCGCCGAAGCGCTCGGCCTCGGCCTCGTGCATCGCGTCGTCGCGGCCGACTCGCTCGACGCGAGCATCGAGGCGATGCTGCTGCTGCTGCTCGCCGCAGGCCCTGCGGCCCAAGCCGAATGCAAGAATCTCATCGCCGCCGTTTGCGACAAACCCATCGACGATGCGATGGTGGCCGACACGGCGGCGCGCATCGCGCGCATCCGCGTTTCGCCGGAGGGGCGTGCCGGTATTGCTTCGTTCCTCGACAAGCGCAAGCCGCCCTGGAGTGCGGGAGGGGGACGGTGATACTCCCGCGCCGCAATTTCGCCGTCGGTATCGGCGCGACGGGCGGGCTTCTGCTGCTGATCGCGGCGGCGACGGCGAGCGACGTCGGGCTCTCGCTTGCCGCCACGATGCTGGGGTCGGCCATTGCGGCGGTCGCGTTTTTCAACGTGATGTTTCCGGGCTCGCTGTTCTTCTCGCTCGCACTTGCCAATTCGATCGCAGTCTACATGTCGATTTTCCTGTTCCTCACGGAGTCGAACTTCGCGGGCGTGTCGGCGATGGCCCAGCATGCGGGCCTGCTGCTGCCGCTCGCGGGCTTCATGCTGGGTGCCTATTTGCGCCGCGAAGCGATCCGCGAAATCGTGACCGAGCGCAAGCCCGCCACGGCCGGCGACATGCGCGCGGCCGCACTTTGGCTGCTGCCGGTCTTGGGTGTCGCCCTCGTCACGTTCGGCGTGCCCGCCTTCGCCGCCTCGACCTTCGCCGTCGATATCGCTTTTGTGGGGGCGATGGCGGCCGTCGCCGTGCTCGTGCTCGCGACCGCCCAGCAGGTCGCGACCTTTCTGCTCGATGCGGGCCAGCTCTTCGAAGAGTTTTTCCAGCGCATCGAGCGGCTGGTGCTGCCGGTCTACGCCTTCCTCACCTTCTATTCGATGATCGTGGTCGCCTTCGCCGCGATCTACAAGATCGTCGACACCGCCGTCCCCGGCCCGCATTTCCGCATGCTCGGCGAAGACCGCGCGATCAGTTTCGCCGACGCGTTCTATTTTTCGGTCGTCACGCTGTCGACCGTCGGCTACGGCGACGTTCTGCCGGTGAGCCAGGCCGTGCGGCTCATTGCGGTCGTCGAGGTCGTGTTCGGCGTCACGCTGCTGCTCGTGGGCCTCTCCGAAATCATGAGCTATTCGCGCGAAATGCAGGCGCGGCGCCGAACCGACGGGCGCACCGATGGGCGCGACAAGGAAGACGGAAAATGATCGAGAAGCTGCTCATCGCCAATCGCGGCGAAATCGCGGTGCGCATCGCGCGCACGGCGCGCGCATTGGGCATCCGCACCGTTGCCGTCTATTCGCGTGCGGACGCGGACGCCCTGCACGTGGCGTCGTGCGACGAAGCGCTGCCGGTCGGCGGCGATGCGCCCAAAGACAGCTATCTGCGCATCGACGCGATCCTGGCGGCGGCCAAGGCGAGCGGGGCCGACGCCGTGCATCCGGGCTACGGGTTCCTCTCCGAAAACGCCGCGTTCGCGCAAGCCTGCGCCGATGCGGGCCTCGTCTTCGTCGGCCCGCCGCCCTCGGCGATCCGCGCGATGGGCGGCAAGAGTGCGGCTAAGGCCTTGATGGTCGAAGCGGGCGTGCCTGTGGTTCCCGGCTATCACGGCGACGCGCAAGACATCGCTACGCTGGCCGGGGCCGCCGAAGCGATCGGCTATCCGGTGCTCATCAAGGCTTCGGCCGGTGGCGGCGGCAAGGGCATGCGCATTGTGGCGCGTGCGGATGCGCTCGAAGAAGCCGTCGCGGGTGCCAAGCGCGAGGCGCAGGCCGCGTTCGGAAATCCTTTGGTGTTGATCGAAAAATATCTCGACCGGCCGCGCCACATCGAGGTGCAGGTGTTCTGCGACGCGCACGGCAACGGCGTCTATCTCTACGAGCGCGACTGTTCGCTGCAGCGCCGCCACCAGAAAGTGATCGAGGAAGCGCCTGCCCCCGGCATGGACGAAACGCGCCGGGCCGCCATGGGAGCGGCCGCCGTGCGCGCGGCCAAGGCCGTGGGCTATGTGGGCGCCGGTACGGTCGAATTCATCGCCGACCGCGACGGCACGTTCTATTTCATGGAAATGAACACGCGCCTGCAGGTCGAGCATCCGGTGACCGAGGCGATCACAGGCCAGGATCTCGTCGAATGGCAGTTGCGCGTGGCTTCGGGCGAACGCTTGCCCAAGCTCCAGCACGAACTCGCCATCGACGGGCACGCGTTCGAAGCGCGCCTTTACGCCGAAGACCCCGCGCGCGACTTCCTGCCCGCCACAGGTCGGCTGGAGACGCTGGTCTTTCCAAGCGACGCGCGCATCGACACGGGCGTGCGCCAGGGCGACCATGTGACGATCCACTACGACCCGATGATCGCCAAGCTCATCGTGCATGGGGCCACGCGCGCGGCGGCGCTCGCCAAACTCGCGACGGCGCTTGAGCGCGTGCGCATCGCCGGGGTCGCCAACAACGTCGCGTTTTTGGCGGCCGTCGCGCGCCACAAGGCGTTTGCGGCCGGCGAGATCGACACGGGCTTCATCGCGCGCCATCGCGACGATCTCGTGCCGCCGCACGCCCCCGTCGACGACACGACGCTGGCGCTTGCCGCTTTGGGCGTGCTGCGCGCGCGCGCCGAGCCCGATGCGGCCTCGCCTTGGACGCGGCTCGAAGGCTGGCAGCTCAACGGCTCGGCGCACGACACGCTCGTGTTCGCCGACGGCGAGCGGCAAGTGACACTCGTGGCGCATTTCGTGACGGGCGGCTATCGGCTGATGCTGCCGGGCGGCCCGGTCGATGCCAGCGCCACACTGGGGCCCGACGGTGCCCTTGCCGCCGCCATCGACGGCCATCGCCGCCATGCCGACATCGTGCGCCATGGTGCCGAACTCACCGTGTTCCAGGGTGCGGTTGCGCGCACGCTTGTTGTCGTCGACCGGCTCGCCGCCGCCGACCGGGCGGGCGAAGGGCTTGGTCGCTTGATCGCGCCGATGCCGGGCCGCATCGTCGCCGTTTATGTCGCGGCCGGCCAAGCCGTGCAGCGCGGGCAGAAGCTGGTGGTGCTCGAAGCGATGAAGATGGAACACACCATCCTCGCCCCGCACGCCGGGGTGGTGGAAGCGGTGTTCTTCCAGAAGGGCGAGCAGGTCAAGGAGGGCGCGGCGCTGCTAGAAATTCGAGCCAGCTAGAGCGCGGCAAACCTCGCCATGAAAAACGCCGCACTGCCCAGCTGGGCAGTGCGGCGTTTTAACTGGGTGCCGCGCAGCGGCTAATCTGTGCCGTACTTGGGCGAGCGCGGCCCATACAGCAGCCGACCGTTGCCACCACCGGCGGTCAACAGACGCTGGCT
>JAIXXA010000100.1 GCA_027490975.1 Rhodospirillaceae bacterium | reverse complement strand
TGCAGCTTCAAGATCTCGATGATCTTCTCTTCCGTAAACCGGCTCTTCTTCATTGTCCGCTCCTCTCTTCGGGCGGACTCTACACTTCTCAGTGGGCGGGTTTCACGGGCTCAGGCCAGCGGAGGTAGAGTTTCTGGAGCGGCGCCTCCGGGTGTCAATTCGCCTGACTGCTTCTAGCGAAACATTGGGTGTATAAGATTACTTCGGTTTCGCATCGATTTTTGCGCTGATGCGGCGGGCGGCTCTTGCCGAAATCGCGGGGCTTTCGAAAGCGCTGGGCTAGCGTTTGCGCGTTTTCGGCTTGGTGAACACCGCGACGAGTTCGAGATGGCTCGTCCACAGGAACTGGTCGACGGGCACGACGCGCGCGAGCGTGTAGCCGCCGTCGGCCAGGATGCGCGCGTCGCGCGCGAAGGTCGTGGGATTGCAGCTCACGGCCACGATCGTCGGCACGTCGCTTTGCGCAAGCCATCTGGCCTGTTCGGCCGCCCCCTCGCGCGGTGGATCGAAGATCGCGGCGTCGAACGGCTCGAGATCTTCGGGCATGAAGGGCCGGCGCTCGAGGTCGCGCGCTTCGGCCGTGAAGCGCCCGGCGCGGAAGCTGGCGCGTGCGGCATCCTGCATGGCAGCGACGGCCGCAAAATCGCCTTCGACCGCGTGCACGCGGCCCGTGAGCGGAAAGCCGAAGGTGCCGAGCCCTGCGAACAGATCGACCGTGCGTTTGGCGCGCCCGACCGCGACCGAAATCTCGGCCGCGATGGCAAGTTCGGCCGGCCGTGCGGCTTGCAGAAACGCACCCGGCGGCGGCACCACTTGCACGGTGCCGAAGGTCACGTGCGGATTTTCGTGCAACGCCACGATCTCGGCTACCGCACCGGGTTCGCTGCGCCACGTCGTGCGCACGATGCCGTTTGCGGCGGCGAAATCGGCGAATGCCAAGCGCTTGCGCGCATCGAGCGTGCGCCCGGTCAACAGCAGATCGAAGCCGTTGTCGGCGCGCGTGAGATGCAGATCGAGCGCTTCGTTGCCGCGCAGCAGATCGTCGAGCAGCGCGCGCAGCTTCGGCAGCAGGGCCACGATCGGCGCTTCGAGCACGTGGCACGCGGTCATGTCGGCGATCGCGTCGCTCGCATGCGCGTGGAAGCCGAGCAGCAGGCCGTCGCCCGTGCGCCGTGCGGCAAGCTCGGCGCGTCGGCGTGTGCCGGGGGCGATGCGCAGCATCGGCAATGGCGTGATGTCGAAGCCGCGGCTCGCCAGGGCCGCGCGCAGCAGGTCGCTTTTCCACGCAACATAGGCCGCATCGGACAGATGCTGCAGGCTGCAGCCGCCGCAGATGCCGAAATGCGGGCAGGGAGCGGCGACGCGGTCGGGCGACGGTGCGAGGATTTCGCGCAGCACCGCGCGTTCTTTGCCGGTGCGCGCGACGCGCACCTGTTCGCCCGGCAAGGTGCCGGCCACGTAGAGCGGGCCTTCGGCAATGCCGTCGCCATTGGCCCCGAGCTTGCGGATCGTGATATCGAGTGTTTCTGTCATGGTTGCGCAGGTGTAACCAACAAAGGCCGGATAACGAAGCGAAACCTATGGGCTGGTTCCACAATATCCGGCGTTTGACCGGGACCGCGCCGATAAGGCTGTCGGCGCGCGTGCGCCAGGCGATCGCGGCCGAGCAAGATCGCGCCGAAATCGCGATCGGTTCGGTGCAACTCGCCATCGTCTTGGTTTTCGGCGTTTTTTATGCCGCAAGCCCCAAGACGTTTGCCGCCGACGTGCCGTTCGCCCCTGTGCCGTACGCGCTGTCGGCCTACGCGGCCTTCACGCTGCTGCGGCTTGCCGCCGCGTGGCGCGCGCGGCTGCCGGGCTGGTTCTTGGCCGTTTCGATCGTCGTCGACATGGCGCTTTTGATGACGCTGATCTGGAGTTTCCACATCCAGTACATTCAGCCGCCGGCCTTCTATCTGAAAGCGCCCACGCTGCTCTACGTGTTCATCTTCATCGCGCTGCGCACGCTGCGCTTCGAGGCGCGCTACGTGCTGCTCGCCGGGCTCGCCGGGATGGCCGGCTGGCTGTGTCTTGTCGCCTATGCCGCCGCCTACGACATGAACAGCATGCCGGTGACGCGCGACTATGTGCGCTACATGACGAGCCCGTCGATCCTGTGGGGGGCCGAGATCGACAAGATCCTGTCGATCGCGATCGTGACGCTGATCCTTGCGTTGGCGCAAGTCCGCGCGCGCGCGATGCTCGAGCGCGGGGCCGCACAAGGCTCGGCGATTCTCGAACTGTCGCGGTTTTTCGCACCCGAAATTGCCAGGCGCATTTCGGACGCCGAGCAAGCCCTGGTGCCCGGCGAAGGCGAGATGCGCGCGGCCGCCGCTTTGTTCGTGGATCTGCGCGGCTTCTCCAACCTCGCGCGCGCGCTGCCGCCGCGCGAACTCGTGGCGTTGCTGTCAGACTATCAGGCGCGTTTTGCACCCGTCATTCGCGCGCATGGCGGCTCGATCGACAAATTCATCGGCGACGGCATTCTCGCAAGTTTCGGGGCGGCCCTGCCGAACGCGCGTGCGGCCGCCGATGCGCTCGCCTGCGTCGATGCCTTGTTGTTCGAGGCGCAGGCGTGGCGCACGGCGCGCACCGCCCAAGGTTTGCCGTCGCTCGAGGTCGGCTTTGGTGTTGCGGCGGGGACCGTGCTGTTTGCGTGCGTGGGCGATGCCGACCGGCTCGAATACACGGTCATCGGCGACGTCGTTAACGTCGCCGCCCGTCTTGAAAAACAGACCAAAACCGAAAAATGCCGGGCCCTTGCCACGCGCGAGACGTTCGAACTGGCGCTGACCCAAGATTACCGCCCGACCGCCGAGCCGCGGCGCATTCTGGGCGTCGCCATCCCGGGCCTCGCCCAGCCTGTCGATCTCGTCGTGCTCGGTTGAAACCTTGACAGGTTTGGACGGCGCAGCCGTTCGGGCGGCAAGAGTGGCTGCTGCCTGCCCGGTCGAGTTCCGATTTCCCAGCAATTTCAAAGGCCGACGCGGTTCGGTCGTTGTTGCGACTCGAACCCAAGGCAGCCTGCCCAAGGATCGGGCCAACGGCTCAACCCATTGAAAACAAAAGAAGTCGAAAAAGTCCCAAAATCCATTTGGCGGGGGGGAGGGGGCGTGTTACCCAAATTGTTGTCAGGAAAGCGAAGTCTTCGCCGTCTTCGCGCCGTGTTGTCCGGGCGGGACATCAGGCTCCGACATGCCGATGGGGTGCCGGCGGTCGCGCGCAAGCGGACCGTCGGCACCACCGGCCTGCCGCCGCGAAAACCCTAGTAGAATCAATGCTTCAGCGCCCCAAAACAAAAGAGGCGTCAGGGGCGATCTTGCGATCGGCCGTTGTCCGGGCGGGACAAAGGGCTCCCTGACGCCTCATGAGGACCGTCGGGGGCCGACATGCATTTCGGCCCCTGACACCACCCTGCCGCCGCCGGGGCTTGACGCCCTCCTGCATCGGCATGGCCGCCTCGTGGCAAGCCAAAATCGGGTTTGCTCTCGGATGGACCTGCTTCGCACGGCAGCTCGGACCCTGGTCAGGCAGTCCGCCGCGTTCCACCGACAGAGGCGCGCCGCACCGCGCGCGGGTGCCGTGCTCGCCCATTCCCCGATACGCCCGACCCTTGCCAGCCCCCGTGCGTCCGAGCCGACCCGGAACCATGTGCGAGCATCGATCAGACCGCAGCGAGTTGCCCCGCATGCCGCGTCTTTCGTCCCTCGCGCGTCGCTTTCGGCCGTCGCGGGTGCTTGGGCCAACCCGAGGCCCGCCCGCCGTCGCTGCCGAAAGGACGGATCCCTTGCGGGATCCATGTTTCCCGATCCAACCCGAACCCCTGCCCGAAGGCGCGGATCCGTCGGCGCCGTTCGTATCGCCCTGGCGTGGCCTGGCTCTCGGGGAGCCCGACGACCGTCGCGACACAAACGAGTTGCTGCACCCTCTCGCGGACTTTCGCCCGCATCCGGCCCAGCCGCTCCTGAAGACTGCGAATTGCCCCCTCCGCCCGCGCCGCAACGCCTTTCGGCGACGGCTCCTGCCAGTGGATGGCGCTTCAGCTCTTGGCTAGCCACGAAGCGCTCTGCGGTTTGATCGAAGCGACCCGCCTGTCCCCACGTTCTCGCTTACCGAGGCCAAGGGTCGCAAAGCTGCCGTTAACCCTCAATAAGAATCGAAAAGCGTGGCATAGATTTCTGTTGATAAAGTTGCGGGTTAATCACAATTTGCGAACAATTATTCCACAGACCTATCCACAGCCGATGCTTTGCAGGTGCGCCAAGTCTTTGCGCCGCACCTGTTTCTTGGACTTTGCGCGGTCGTCAAGCGTGCGATTGACGGCGTTGCGAAGCCGGTCTACATCGATACCGCAAGACGCAAGGCGAAGCCAACAAGGGGGCCAGCGCACGATGGCGGCGGAAACCAAAGAAAGCGGCAAGATTCATGCGCGGCCATTGTCGCCGCATTTGCAGATCTACCGTCCGCAAATCACTTCGGTGCTGTCGATTACGCATCGCATGACGGGCGTCGCCCTCGCGGTCGGCACGCTGCTGCTGGTCTGGTGGCTCGCGGCGGCCGCCCTCGGCGAAGCGGCCTATGCGCGCGTCGGCGCCTTCATCGATTCGCCGATCGGCCTGTTGCTGCTGTTCGGCTGGTCGCTGGCGCTGTTCTACCATTTGGGCAACGGCATCCGGCATCTGTTCTGGGATGCGGGGCGCGGCTTCGATCTGCCGACGGCCGAAAAATCGGGTTATGCGGTGATTGCTTTTGCACTCGCGGCCACCTTGGTTGCCTGGGTGGTCGGTCTCGCCGTTTTGGGAGGGCGCTGAACATGGCGACCATGGGCAAAAAATCGCTGCGCTCGGATCTGGGCCGCGTGCGCGGCCTCGGCTCGGCCAAGGACGGCACGCATCATTGGTGGGGCCAGCGCGTGACCGCGATCGCCCTCGTGCCGCTCACGATCTGGTTTGTGGCGAGCATCGTGGGCCTGGCGGGTGCGCCGCTTGCGGCCCTCAAAGCCTGGGTTGCCTCGCCCGTCGTGGCCGTCTTGCTGTTGGCCCTAGTCGTCGCCGTGTTCCAGCATGCGCGGTTGGGCTTGCAGGTTGTGATCGAAGACTATGTGCACGACGAGGCCGTCAAGATCGCGTCGCTGCTGGCGATGAACGGTGCGGCGCTGCTGCTCGGCGGCATTGCCGCTTTGTCGATTCTCAAGCTCGCTTTTGGAGGCTGATCCCATGCCCGACGCATCGAGCGGACCGTCGCTGGGCGGCCAAGCCTACAAGATCGTCGACCATATCTACGACGTCGTCGTGGTGGGGGCGGGCGGTGCCGGTCTTCGCGCCACTTTCGGCATGGCGGCCAAGGGCCTCAAGACCGCCTGCATCTCCAAAGTGTTCCCCACGCGCAGCCACACCGTGGCAGCCCAGGGCGGCATTTCGGCGGCGCTTGGCAACATGGGGGCCGACGATTGGCGCTGGCACATGTACGACACGGTCAAGGGCTCCGACTGGCTCGGCGACCAGGACGCGATCGAATACATGTGCAAGGAAGCGATCCCGGCGATCATCGAACTCGAGCATTACGGCGTGCCCTTCAGCCGCACGACCGAAGGCAAAATCTACCAGCGCCCCTTCGGCGGCATGACGACCGACTATGGCAAGGGCGTTGCCCAGCGCACCTGTGCCGCCGCCGACCGCACGGGCCATGCGATCCTGCACACGCTCTATCAGCAGTCTTTGCGCAACAATGCCGAGTTCTTCATCGAGTATTTCGCGCTCGACCTGATCATGGACGAGGATGGCGCGTGCCGCGGCGTGATGGCGTGGAACCTGCTCGACGGCACCTTGCATCGCTTCACGGCCCACCTTGTTGTTCTTGCGACGGGAGGCTACGGGCGCGCCTATTTCTCGGCGACGTCGGCGCACACCTGCACCGGCGACGGCAACGCGATGGCGCTGCGCGCCGGCTTGCCGCTCGAAGACATGGAATTCATCCAGTTCCACCCGACGGGCATTTACGGGGCCGGCTGCCTCATCACCGAAGGCTCGCGCGGCGAAGGCGGGTATCTCACCAACTCGAACGGCGAGCGCTTCATGGAGCGTTACGCGCCGTCGGCCAAGGACCTCGCCTCGCGCGACGTCGTGAGCCGCGCGATGACGATGGAGATCCGCGAAGGGCGCGGCGTGGGCGAGCACAAAGACCACATCCATCTGCATCTCGAGCATCTCGACGCCAAGCTCCTGCACGAGCGGCTGCCCGGCATCTCGGAAACCGCGAAGATTTTCGCGGGCGTCGATGTGACCAAGGAGCCGATCCCCGTGCTGCCGACCGTGCACTACAACATGGGCGGCATTCCGACCAATTTCCGCTGCGAAGTCGTGACGATGAAAAACGGCTCGGCGAGCGTGGTGCCGGGCCTCATGGCGATCGGCGAAGCGGCGTGCGTGTCGGTGCACGGTGCCAACCGCTTGGGCTCGAACTCGCTGCTCGACCTCGTCGTGTTCGGCCGCTCGGCCGCGATCCGTGCCGCCGAGCTCGTGCAACCCGGCAGCCCGCACAAACCGCTGCCCGCCAAAGCAGGCGATGCGGCCGTGGCCCGCTTCGACAAGATGCGCAACGCCAAGGGCCCGGCCCCGACCTCGGCCTTGCGCGCCGAGATGCAGCGCATCATGCAGAACAACTGTGCCGTCTACCGCACCGGCGACGTTTTGTCGGAAGGCTCGAAGCTCATCGGTGCGACCTTCGCCAAGAACGGCGACATCGGCGTTGCCGACCGCTCGATGGTGTGGAACTCCGACCTTGTCGAAGCGCTCGAGTACGACAATCTGATCGCCCAGGCGGTCGTCACGCTCGAAAGTGCTCTGAACCGCAAAGAAAGCCGCGGTGCGCATGCGCGCGAAGATTATCCGAACCGCGACGACAAAGACTGGATGAAGCACACGATCTGCTGGCTCGACGACAAGGGCAAAGCCACGATGGGCTACCGCCCGGTGGTGCTGACGTCGCTGACCAACGAAGTCCAGGCCTTCCCGCCCAAAGCGCGCGTGTATTGAGGGGTTAAGATCGATGGCCGAGTTCACACTGCCCGCGAATTCCAAGGTGCATGACGGCAAGAAGTGGCCGTCGCCCGAGGGTGCGAAGCGCACCAAGAATTTCAAGATCTACCGTTGGGACCCGGACACGGGCGCCAATCCGCGCGTCGACACCTACACGCTCGACTTGGACAAGACCGCGCCGATGGTCTTGGACGCGCTTATCAAGATCAAGAACGAGACCGACAGCACGCTCACCTTCCGCCGCTCGTGCCGCGAGGGCGTGTGCGGTTCGTGCGCGATGAACATCGACGGCACGAACACGCTTGCCTGCACGAAGCCCATCGCCGACTGCGAAGGCGACGTCAAAATCTATCCGCTGCCGCACATGCCGGTCGTCAAAGACCTGGTGCCCGACCTCACGCAAGCCTATGCGCAGTTGCGCTCGATCGAGCCGTGGCTCAAGAGCGAAACGCCGCCGCCCGACCGCGAGCGGCTGCAGAGCCCCGAAGAGCGCGCCAAGCTCGACGGCATGTGGGAATGCATTTTGTGCTTCTCGTGCACGACCTCGTGCCCGAGCTATTGGTGGAACGGCGACCGGTATCTGGGGCCGGCGGTGCTGCTGCAGGCCTATCGCTGGATCGCCGACAGCCGCGACGAAGCCACGGGCGAACGGCTCGACAATCTCGAAGACCCGTTCCGCCTCTATCGCTGCCACACGATCATGAACTGCACGAAGACGTGCCCCAAAGGCCTGAACCCGGCCAAGGCGATCGCGGAAATCAAGAAGCTGATGGTGGCGCGCAAGTAGCGCGCGCTAAACGCACGCGCGAATACACAGCGTGCCGGAGATCAGTGGTTATTCGGTTGCGGCTTGTGCCGAGGCACCCGCGCGGGCGGCGGTGTCTGCCGACATCATGGCCGCACCCGCCATCATCAAGGTCAGCGCCAGAATCGCGATCGCAAAAAGCCGCATGGCAACGAGTCCAATCTTAGGGATAACGCACGAGTTTCCAAACGCAGGATTTTTTGTCGTAGGCGGGCATGCGCGTGCCCTTGGGGAAGGAGGAGCGGCCCGACGGCGTGCCCTGGCTTTCCCAGATGCCGCTCTCTGGGCACGTCTGGCCCGTGACGACCATCGTCCCGATCGGCAATTTGGCGGGAGCTGCTGCACCCGGCTTGGCGGGGCCTCCCATTCTCGGTGGTAGCGGCATTGCGTTCCTCTGGCGGCCGAACATTGCTTTTTGCCTGTGTCCTAAGCCGGTTTTGCGTTGCAAATTGCGACCGGCAAATGCCTGACGCTCGCCATGGCATACCCGGTTGCCTCGCAGATGAATTAGGACAGATTCGACCGGGACACAATATCGAAGCGTTATGATGGATAATAACCCATATTCGTTAACTTGTCAACCGAGCAAAGAGCTTTAAGTATTTGTAAGTATTTTATAATTTTCTACTGCCGTGGATTCCGGCTTTTGGGTACGGAATATTTGCGAGGCAATAGCTCGTCGACGGGTACCGCGACGGCCCCTTCTTCGCCGGGCACCACGACTCGACAGCCGCGCGCGAAATCCGCCAGCAGCTCGCGGCAAATGCCGCAGGGGCTCACGATGCGGATCGTGCGGTCGGCTTCCGAGGGGCGTGGATGGCGTACCGAGACGATCATGTCGATTTCGCTTTCGCCGTCGGCAAGCGCCCGACCGACAGCGACCGCCTCGGCGCAGACCGAAGCGCGGCCCACATAGGTGTCGAGATGCACGGCCGTGTAGATGCGTCCGCTGCGCGTGCGCAAGGCCGCCCCAATATGGTGGCGGTTTTCGGCGTAGAGCCTGGCGATCGCCTCGCGGGCGGCATCGATCAGCGCATGGTCGCCGGGTCCGAGCGCTTCGGCCGTCGCGGCCCCAATTGGATCGGTCTGCGCGGTCATTCGCTGCGTCTTTCCAGTTCTTCCATGTCGTCGTCGGAGAAGCCGAAATGGTGGCCGATTTCGTGGATCATCACATGGCGCACGAGCGTGTAGAGGTCTTCGCCGGTTTCGCACCAATAGTCGAGCAGCGGGCGGCGATAGAGAAAAATCATGTCGGGCGACGTGCGCACGGTTGCGACCGAATCGCGCAGCATGTCGATGCCGCGATAGAGGCCCATGAGCTCGAACGGGCTTTCGAGTTCCATCTCTTTTTCGGTTTCGGCATCGCAGAAATCCTCGATGCGCAGCACCACGTTCGCCACGTGGCGGCGCAGTTCGGCCGGGATCGTGGCGAGGGCCTGTTCGGCGAGCCGTTCGATTTCGGCAAGATCGGGCGGCAGATGGGGTTTCTGTTCCATGGCGGGGCCGGACCATATCAAGCTAATGTTGCGGCTGCCAACACATGCCGAGGAGGCAAAACGCAAATGGCCGAAAAACTGACCGGTGCCGCGCGAACCGCCGCTCTCGGCGCCCTTTCGGGCTGGAGCGAATTGCCGGGCCGCGACGCCCTCGCCAAATCCTTCAAATTCGCCGATTTCAACGCGGCCTTCGCGTTCATGACGCGCGTGGCGCTGAAGGCCGAGGCGATGGACCACCATCCCGAATGGTTCAACGTGTACAACAAGGTCGACATCGTGCTCTCGACCCACGACGCGGGCGGCCTGTCCGCGCTCGACGTCGAAATGGCGAAATTCATCGACGCGATCGTGTGAGCTTTATCGCGCACTCCCGTGCACGACCGGTTTGTAGCCGGCGGCAAGGGCTGCAACCGTGCCTTCGGGCGTGAGGACTTCGACCATGCCTGCCGGGATTTCGGCGGGTGTGTAGCCGGCATGGTGCCAGCGCCAGGCCTTGCCGCGCCATTTGAGGAAGGCCTGCGCATCGACCGCGAACATCGTGCCTTCGGGCAGTTCGCCGAAGGTCGCGGGCCACGGGCGCAGGCGATCGGATGCCAGATATTTGTCGAGCGTTTCGGCATTTGCGCGCTTGCCGGGGTAGAGTTTCAGGAACAGATCGTAGGCTTGGCGCCGGCACTCCGCGCACGGGCGATGGCCGGCCGCAAGGGCGGTGGCCTCGTCGAGGAAGAACAGCTCGGTATAGTGCCCGGGCTGCATGATGCGCCGCTTGCGGCCTTTGAAACTCGTGAGGCACACGAGCCAGCGTTTCTCGCGCGTATGTTCGACTTCGAGATCGCGGTGCTCGCCGTGCAGGCAGCCGCGATTGCCCATGAACATGCCGCGCGCCGGATCGGCTTCGATCGTCGAAAACGGCGTGACGCGATTCTGCAGCGGCATTTATTTGGGGCCCATGCGGATTGCGCCGTCGAGACGGATCGTTTCGCCGTTCAGCATCGGGTTGGCGAGCATGTGCAGCACGAGGGCCGCGTATTCGTCGGGCCTGCCGAAGCGCGACGGGAACGGCACTTGGCTCGCAAGGCTGTCCTGCAGCGCTTGCGGCATGCCGAGCAGCATCGGCGTGCCGAAGAGGCCGGGGGCAATGCTCATCACGCGAATGCCGGTCTTGGCGAATTCGCGCGCGGCCGGCAGCGTGAGGGCCGCAACCCCGCCCTTCGAGGCCGAATAGCCCGCTTGGCCGATCTGGCCGTCGAAGGCGGCGACCGAGGCCGTCATCACGATAAGACCGCGCTCGCCGTCGGCATTGGGGGCGAGGGTCTGCATGTCGGATGCTGCAAGGCGCATCATGTTGAAGGTGCCGATCAGATTGATCTCGATCGTGCGCCGGAAGGCATCAAGCGCCATCGGCCCGTCTTTGCCGACGATGCGTGCGGCGGGTGCAATGCCGGCGCAGTTCACGAGCAGGCATGCCGCCCCGTGCGCGCTGCGTGCCGTCGCGATCGCCGCTTCCGCCGACGCGGCCGATGCCACGTCGCAGGCGACGGCAACGCCGCCGATTTCGCTTGCGACGCGGGCGGCGGCCTCGCGGTTGATGTCGAGAACCGCGACTTTGGCGCCGGATGCTGCGAGGGCGCGTGCCGTGCCTTCGCCGAGGCCCGAACCGCCGCCGGTCACGATCGCTGCTTGGCCTTTGATGTCCATGGCTTGATTCCTTTGCGCCGACGCGTCAGGTTCGGGTCCCTTGTTCCTCTAGCGGATTCCCGCAAGGTCGCCAATGTCTGCCTTTTCGCTGCATCTGGTTCCGCGTCCGGCTCTATGGTTGGGATTCGGCGGCGTGCTGCCGTTCTACGGCTGCGTATTCGCGCTGTGGAACGGCGATGCCGAAGCCGCCGCCACGGCCGTGCTGCTGAACTACGCGGCCGTGATCCTCGCCTTTCTGGGCGCCGTGCATTGGGGCCGCGCCCTTCTGGATCCGGCGCAGCAGAACTGGAACGTGCTCGGCTGGAGCGTGGCCCCCGCTTTGCTCGGCTGGCTCGCCGCGACCTGGATGGAGCCCGCACCGGCCCTCATTCTGCTGATCGTCGGATTCTGGGCGGCCTTTGCCGTCGATTTGCGGGCCGCCGCCGAGGGCCGCTTTCCGCTTTGGTACATGGCGTTGCGCCGCGCTTTGTCGGCTCTCGTGGTGCTGGCTTTGGCGCTCGCCCTTACGGCGGTTTGGTAAGCTTGGCTTCGCGCCGCGCGATATAGAGCGTGCTGGCCGCGATGATCGCGGCCCCCACCAGCGTGTGCGCCTGGAGCGTTTCGCCGAACACGAGCACGCCGATCGCGGCCGCCAGAATGAGGCGCCCGTAATCCATCGGATCGACGGCGGTGGCCTCCGCCACGCGATAGGCGCGCATGATGAAATACTGGCCGAGCGATCCGAGAATCCCGAGGGCGACCAGGAACGGCCATTCGGCCGCCGTGGGCGTGCGCCACACGAGCCAAGCCGGGCCCGCCGCCAGCACGGTCGACATGGCCGCGAACCAGAACACGGTGGTTTCGGCACTTTCGGTTTCGCTGAGCCGTTTGAGGGCGACCGAAACGCACGCCACGAGAAAGCCGCTGAGGAGGGCCACAAACGCGTACGGGTTGAGGCCTTCCGCACCGGGCTGCACCATCACGACCACGCCCGCGAAGCCGACGGCCGTGGCGGTCCAACGCCGCCAGCGCACTTGCTCGCCCAAGAACAGCACGGCGAGCAGAACCAGGAACAGCGGCCGCACGAAGCCCAAGGCCACCGCATCGGCAAGCGGCATCTGCGTGATCGCGAAGAAGCCGGTGGCCATGGCGCTGAAGCCCAGCACCGTGCGTGCGAAATGCGCGCCCAAGCGCCGCGTGGCGACGTGCCCGATGCCGCCGACGGCAAGCACGACGGGGGCGATCGCCGCAAACGCGAAGAGGCAGCGGAAAAACACGATCTGCATCGGATGCATCGCCGCACCGAGATACTTGATGATCGCTTCCATGCTGCCGAAAGCCAGCATCGCCGCGATCGCCCACAGGCAGCCGCGCGCATTGCCGGGCAGGTTTCGCAACCAGCGCAGGAACGGCACGCCCATCAGCCGCTGCCCAGGCTGGGTTTGCGGCCCATGCGGATCTCGCGAAAGGCGATATAGGCCGTGGCCGCGATCAACACGCCGGCCCCCGCGAGCGTCCAGCGATCCGGCACTTCGGCGAAGATCGCCCAGCCGAACAGGATCGAGAATACGAGCCGCAGATAGTCGAACGGCACCACGGCCGAGGCGTCGGCGGCGCGGTAGGCGCGCAAGGCCATCCACTGCCCGAGCGTGGCCGCGACCGCGATGCCGACGAGCAGCGCCCACTCGAACGAGGTCGGCGCAAGCCACACGACCGCGGCAGGGCCGATGCTGGCGAGCGACGTGACGAAGCCGAAATAGGCCATGATCGTGGCGTTTTTCTCGCTGCCCTGCAGCTTCTTCACGAGGACGACGACGTCGGCGATGAAAAAGGCGCCGAGCAACGCGGCGACGTGCGCGATTTCGAATTCGTGCGAGCCCGGCCGCACGATGAGGGCCACGCCCAAGAATCCCACGAACGTGGCGAGCCAGCGCGGCAGGCCGACTTTTTCGCCGAGGAAAAAGGCCGCGAGGCACACCGCGAACAGGGGCTTGGCGAACGAGATCGCGACCGCGTCGGCAAGCGGCAGATGGGCGATCGCGTACATGCCGCAGAACATGCCCGACACGCCCGCCAAAGCGCGAATCACAAGCAAGGCGGGCCGGCCGGTCAAAAACAGCGCCGTACCCCCGCGCAGCACAAACGGCAGCGTCACGAGCAGGCCGAAAAAGCAGCGCAAGAACGCGATCTGGAAAACGTCGAGCCGCGTGCCGAGTTCTTTGACCGCGACCCCCTGCAGCGAGAACACCGCCCCCGCGCCGATCATCCACAAGGCGCCTTCGATGCTCCGGTTCGGCAGCGCCATCACGGGATCCGCTCGGCCGCGGCGATCTGCGCTTCGCGCCGCGCGATATAGACCGTGGCGCCGACGATGACGGCACCGCCGACCCAGGTCCACAGATCGGGCACTTCGCCGAACGCGAGATACGCCAGCAATGCAACCATCGGCAGCCGCGTGAAATCGAAGGGCAGCACGTAGCTCGCGTCGCACGCGGCCAAAGCGCGCGTGAAACTCTGGTGGGCGAGGGTCGCGAACAGGCCCAGGAAAAACGTGAGCATCCACGCGTGCATCGACGGCCATTGCCACACGAACGAAGCCGGGATCGCCGACATCGGCACCAGATAGAGCGTCATGTAGAGGATGATGGCGTTGGGATTGTCGGTGCGCGTGAGCTGCTTGACCGTGATCGAGTTCCAGCCGCCCAACGCGGCCGAGGCCAGCACCAGCACATGCGCGAACGACACCGCGTCGAGCCCCGGCCGCAGCACGATCATGGCGCCGAGGAAGCCCACGATCGTGGCGATCCAGCGCCGCTGCCGCACGACCTCGCCGAGCAGCAGGGCCGCCGCCGCCGTCGCGAACAAGGGCGAGGTGAAGGAGAGGGCGGTCGCTTCCGCGATCGGCAGCGAAGCAAGTGCCGTGAACCAGCACAGCATCGAGGCGTAGCCCACGAAGGCGCGCGAGAGATAGAGCTTGTGGCTTGCGGTGCGAAGGCCTTCGAAGCCGGTGCGCGCGAGCCACGGCAGCATGAACGCGAAACCCACGGCACAGCGCAAAAACGCGACCTGGAACGGGTGCAGCTCCTGGTTCATCGCGCGAATGACCACGTTCATGGCGGCGAACCCGGCCGCCGCGGCCGTCATGAGCAGGGCTCCCTTGACCGCTCCGGACAGGCCGCCGAACCGGGTGCGCGCCTTGCCGAATATTGCGGGGTCGAACATTGCGGGCGTATTCCTCTCGCGAGGAAAATTCTAGCCCTCGCACCCCCGCAAGGGCCAGTGACCGCGCGCACAAGGCAGCCTTGTTCCAAGCACGGGGCTGGACGAGATTGTATTCGAAATAAGATGAAACAAAAGCGCTGCTAGGGCACCAGCGTGGCCGCGGTTGCCGCCCGGAACGCGGCTTCGTCCACGCCGTCGGCGAGTTCCACGATTTTGAGGCCGCCCGGTACCACATCCATCACGCCGAGATTGGAGATGATGCGGTTGACCACAGCCTTGCCGGTCAGCGGCAGGGTGCAGGCCTTCAGCACTTTGGATTCGCCGGCCTTGTTCGTGTGGTCCATCACGACCACGACGCGGCCCACGCCCGCCACCAGATCCATGGCGCCGCCCATGCCCTTCACGAGCTTGCCCGGGATCATCCAGTTCGCAAGATCGCCGGTTTCGGAGACTTCCATCGCCCCCAGGATCGCCATCGCGATCTTGCCGCCGCGGATCATGCCGAAGCTCGTGGCGGAATCGAAATAGGCGGTCTGCGGCAGCTCGGTGATGGTCTGCTTGCCGGCATTGATGAGGTCGGGATCTTCCTCGCCCTCGTACGGAAACGGCCCCATGCCGAGCATGCCGTTTTCCGACTGCAGCGTGACGTTCACGCCCGCGGGGATGTAGTTCGAAACCAAAGTCGGGATGCCGATCCCGAGATTGACGTACCAGCCGTCCTGCAGCTCTTGCGCGGCGCGGGCGGCCATTTGATCGCGATTCCAAGGCATCGGTTTGTCCTCCTCAGACGGCGCGCTTGCGGGTGGTGCGCTGTTCGATGCGCTTTTCGTGTTTGCCGGCCACGATGCGGTGCACGTAGATGCCGGGCAGATGGATGGCGTCGGGATCGAGTGCCCCCAGCGGCACGATCTCCTCGACCTCGGCCACGCACACCTTGCCGCACATGGCGGCGGGCGGATTGAAATTGCGCGCAGTCTTGCGGAACACGAGATTGCCCGACGGATCGGCCTTCCACGCCTTCACGATCGCAAGGTCGGCGACGATGCCGCGCTCGAGAATGTAGGTCTGGCCGTCGAACTCTTTGTGCTCTTTGCCCTCGGCGATCAGCGTGCCCACGCCCGTGCGCGTGTAGAAGCCGGGGATGCCGGCCCCGCCGGCGCGCATGCGCTCGGCAAGCGTGCCCTGAGGGTTGACCTCGAGCTCGAGCTCGCCCGCCAGATACTGGCGCATGAACTCGGCGTTTTCGCCCACGTAAGACGAGATCATTTTTTTGATCTGCCGCGAGGCCAGCAGGATGCCGAGGCCGAACCCGTCCACGCCCGCATTGTTCGACACGACGGTGAGGTTCTTGGTGCCCGCATCGCGGATCGCGGCGATCGAAAGTTCGGGAATGCCGCTCAAGCCGAAGCCGCCGGCCGCAATCAGCATTCCGTCGAACAGCAGACCGTCGAGTGCTTCGGCTGCGGTCTTGTAGGTTTTTTTCATGCCACTCCCTCGATGCACGGCTGTTCCGGCGGACGCGACTAGACCAAGACCCGCCGTCGAAATCAAGGATCGCAAGCGCCGCCGCAAAAACAACGGCATCGAAATAGGTTACCAAACGCGACCAACAGCGACCGTCGCCGGTTCAACCCGTTGATTTTCCTTGGATGTAACCGCCGCGACGATTCGAGGTTACAAGTTGCGCGGGGTCGCTTGGGGGGCGGACACCCGCGTGCCGTTCTTCACATGTCAAACAGCGCCCGCACGCCGGAGGGGCACCCGGCGGCGATGCTTGATTCGAGCATAAACATGAGTATATGTCAAGAACTGTGCTTTTTATCTTTGAAGTCTAAATTTACCGATGTTGGTGCAACGCGAACCCGCTTCCGAGTTCCCGTCGGTCGATCAAGCAGGTCGCTTCAATCGGTCCCGGCTCTTGCGAACAAACGCGCCGATACCGCTTGGGCGGAACGCTGCGAACCTAAGCGGGTATGCCTTGGCGCGTGGCCACCGCGTGCCCGAGCCCGCGCACAGAAAACTTTGCAACGCTTTGTGACCCGCGTCACTTTCCCGCCGCATTTTCTTGGCTAGTGTCCGCGCATGAACGATCTCAAGGAAATTGCCGTCGCGTGGGGCCTTGCCCTTGTGCTGCTTGGCGTCGGTGTCGGCATTGCCGAATTCGAAACGCGCCAGCCGCATCCGGTGGGCCAGCAAAGCGTGGTGCGCTTCACCGAGCCGTTGCCGAGCGCCGATGCGCCGCTGCGGCTTTACGATCCGCTCGACGAAGAGTTCCGCTAAAGCAGCGAGCCTTGGTCTGTCTTCGAGACGGATTTTGCCGGCGCTTTTGCGGGCGGCTTCGATGGCGTGCCGTCGCGCGGGCCGTCGAGCGTGGCGCCGATCCTGCCGTCGGCAAACGCAAGCGTGACGGCGGAACCCGGCTTGGCGCTGGTCGCCGATACGATGGGCTTTCCTGACTCGTCGGCGACCAGCACGAAGCCGCGTTCGAGCACGCGCTGGTAGGACACGCTGTCGAGAAGTTTGGCAAGGCCCGCCACCTGCGCGTTGCGCGCGGCAAGGTCGCGGTCGAGGGCGGCACGCCCGCGCGCCAATATGTCGTGAAGCCGCTCGCGGTTGCGGGCGGCCGACAGCACGAGCGCTTTGCCGCCCGCCTCGAGCCCGGCCTTGACGCCGAGCAACTGCCCGCGCGCGCGCTCGAGCTGCGTCTTGGGATCGGGCAGGCGCGCACCCAGCTCCAGCGTGTGGCGCTGATGGCGCTCCAAGAAAGCGGCGACGGCGCGCTTCAAACGTTCGCCGCGTTCGTCGAGGCGCTGGCTGCGCTCTTCGAGCAGGCGACGCGGATCGCCCAAAGCGCGCGCCGCATTCTCGAGCCGCAGCCGCGCTTCTGCCGTTGCGCGCGCGGCACCCGCTTCGAGCGAGGCCGTGTTGCGCGCGACGCGTGCGACCAGCTCTTGGCGCACGGGCACCACCATTTCGGCGGCGGCGGTGGGCGTGGGCGCGCGTCGGTCGGACGCAAAATCGATCAAGGTCGTGTCGGTCTCGTGGCCGACCGCCGACACGAGCGGGATTTCGCTTTCCGCTGCCGCGCGCACGACGATCTCTTCGTTGAAGGCCATGAGGTCTTCAAGGCTGCCGCCGCCGCGCGCCACGATCAGCACGTCGGGGCGCGGGATGGCGCCGCCGATCTCAAGCGCATTGAAGCCGCGAATGGCCGCCGCGATCTGGGCCGCCGCCGCTTCGCCTTGCACGGCCACCGGCCACACAAGCACATGGCGCGGGAAGCGGTCGGCGAGCCGGTGCAGAATGTCGCGGATCACGGCGCCGGTCGGCGAGGTGATCACGCCGATCGCGTTCGGCAAAAACGGCAGGCTGCGTTTGCGCGCACTATCGAATAGGCCCTCGGCGGCGAGGCGCTTCTTGCGGTCTTCGATGAGCTTCAGCAGCGCGCCTTGGCCCGCAAGCTCCATGCGCTCGACCACGATCTGGTATTTCGAGCGGCCCGGATATGTGGTGAGCCTGCCGACGGCGACCACTTCCATGCCGTCTTCGGGGCGGATGCCGAGGCGGGCCGCTTGCCCGCGCCAGCACACGCCGTCGATCGCGGCGTCGGCGTCTTTGAGCGCAAAATAAAGATGGCCTGAACTGTGGCGCTTGAAGCCCGAGATTTCGCCGCGCACGCGCACGATCTCGAAATTGTCTTCGACCGTGCGTTTGACGGCTTGCGACAATTCGGAGACCGAATATTCCGGCAGATTGGTGGGTGCGGCTTCCATGGCGTTGGGCTTCGTTTATGCTACAAGCCCGACCTGTTTGGTAGCGCCGGTTTGGTAACGCCGGTTTGGTAGCGCCGGTTTGGTAGCGGGAGTATGCATGCGGATTCTGGTGGTGGGATCGGGCGGGCGCGAACATGCGCTGTGCTGGGCGCTGGCGGCGTCGCCCTTGTGCGCGAAACTCTTCTGCGCGCCCGGCAATGCCGGCATCGCGGCCGAAGCGCAATGCGTGGACATCGCCGCCGACGATCTTGCCGGCCTTGTGGCGTTTGCCGTGGCCGAAAAGATCGATTTTGTCGTGGTCGGGCCCGAAGCCCCGCTTGTGGCCGGCCTTGTGGACCGGCTCGAAGCGGCGGGCATCAAAGCCTTCGGCCCGGCGATGGCGGCGGCGCGCCTTGAAGGCTCCAAAGGTTTCATGAAGGATTTCTGCGCGCGTCACGCGATCCCGACGGCCGCGTACAAGCGTTTTTCCGATCGCGATGCCGCACGCGCCTATGCGTCGGCGCATGCACTGCCTGTCGTCGTCAAAGCCGACGGCTTGGCGGCGGGCAAGGGCGTGGTCGTGGCGCAAACGCAGGAAGAAGCGCTTGCCGCCATCGACGATGCGATGCAGGCCCGCCGCTTCGGGGCGGCCGGGGCCGAGTTGGTGATCGAAGAATTTCTCGAAGGTGCGGAGGCGAGTTTCTTTGCGCTGTGCGACGGCACCAATGCCGTGGCGTTGGCTGCCGCCCAAGACCACAAGCGCGTGGGCGACGGCGATACCGGCCCCAATACGGGCGGCATGGGCGCCTATTCGCCGACCCCGCTTGTCGATGCCGCCATGGAAGCGCGCATCATGGCCGAAATCGTGATGCCGACGTTGCGCGGCATGGCGGCCGAAGCTTCGCCCTTCAAGGGCGTGCTGTTCGCCGGATTGATGATCGGCAAGGCAGGCCCGCGCCTCATCGAATTCAACGTGCGTTTCGGCGATCCCGAATGCCAGACGCTGCTCGCCCGCCTCAAATCCGATCTGCTGCCGGCGTTGCTGGCGGCCAGCGACGGCACGCTCGACCGGCTCACGCTGCGCTGGGATGCAAGCACGGCTTTGTGCGTGGTGATGGCCGCCAACGGCTATCCCGACACGCCGCAGAAGGGCAGCGAGATCCGCGGGCTTGCGGCGGCGGCAAGCGTGCCGAACGCCCATGTGTTCCATGCGGGCACGCGCCCGGACGGCGAAAAAATCGTCGCCAATGGCGGGCGCGTGCTCGGCATTGTGGGTTTGGGCGCGGGCGCCGCTGCGGCCCAGATGACCGCCTACGCTGCCGTCGACCGCATCGACTGGCCGGGCGGCTTCTGCCGCCGCGACATTGGCTGGCAGGTCGTCGGAAGAAAATGAGCATTGCCTACGATCCGGCCGAACCGCCCGCACCGGGTGCTGCACACGCATTGCGCCCCGGCCTGTTCTGGGTGCGCATGCCGCTGCCCTTTCCGCCGGATCACATCAATCTTTGGCTGCTCGACGACGGCGCTGCGGGCTTCGCGATCGTCGATACGGGTCTGCATCGCGACGACAGCAAGGCGCATTGGCTGGCGGCGATCGGGACGCGCAAGATCAGCCGCGTGATCTGCACGCATTTCCACCCCGACCATATGGGCTTGGCGGCGTGGCTGTGCGCGCATTTCGGCGTCGAACTTTGGACCACGCTTGGCGAGTACTACACCGCGCGCGCGGTCCATGCCCAAGGCTCGGACGCAGACGTTGCGCACAAAGTCGCCTTCTACGCTGCGAACGGCGTTGCGGCCGATGCGATGGGCCAGTTCGCAAGCCCGCAGAACATCTACCGGCGCGGCGTGCCGGAATTGCCGGCCTTCTATCGCCGCCTGCAAGGCGGGCGCAGTTTCGCGGTCGGCGATGTCGCTTGGACGCCGATCATCGGGCGCGGCCATTGCCCCGAGCACGCCTGCCTGTGGGCGCCATCGCTGAACGCGCTGATCGGCGGCGACATTCTGCTGCCGCGCATCACGCCCAATATCGGCGTGTGGCCGGCCGAACCGCTCGCCGATCCGCTCGGCGACTATCTCGCCTGCCTCGACGGATTCTCCGACGTTCCCGAAGACGCGTTGATCCTTCCGGCGCACGGCCAGCCCTATACGGGCGTGCATGCGCGCATCGCCGAAATCCGCGCCCACCATGCCGAGCGCTTGGACGTGCTGCGCGCCGCCTTTTCGGGCGCACCGCAGGGGCTCAGCGCGGTCGATTGTTTCCCGCTTTTGTTCAAGCGGCCGATCGGCCCGCACAATGTGGGCCTCGCGGTCGGCGAGGCGCTGGCCCATCTGCATCGGCTCGAATGCCAAGGCGATGCGCGCCGCGTGCGCGATGCGGAAGGCGTCTGGCGCTTCAGCGCAGCTTCCTGAAAAAATCCTGCAGCAGTTCGGCCGCGTCGCGCTCGCCGATGCCGCCGTAAAGCTCGGGGCGGTGGTGGCACGTGCTCTGCGCGAAGATGCGCGGGCCGTTTTCCACGCCGCCGCCTTTGGGGTCGCCGGCGCCCCAATAGAGGCGACGCAGGCGCGCGAACGCGATCGCCTGCGCGCACATGGCGCACGGCTCGAGCGTGACATAGAGATCGAGGCCGTCGAGCCGCGTGCGGCCGAGCGAAGCGGCGGCCGCCCTTATTGCCAGCATTTCGGCGTGTGCGGTCGGGTCGTGGTCGCGTTCGACGCGGTTGTGCGCGGCCGCGACGACCGTGTCGGTGCTCGCGTCGACGACGACGGCGCCCACCGGCACTTCGCCCGCTAGGGCGGCCAGTTTGGCTTGGGCAAGGGCGAGATCCATGTAGCGCATGCCCCCAAGCGTTTACGCCGGAATCGTGCGTATGATAAGAGGGGGCGTGATAAGAGGTGCCATGAAAATCCCCCGCATTGGAATAACGCTCGATTCGGAACCGGCCGGCGGCTGGTCGAAAATGCCGTGGTACGCGGTGCGCCAGAACTATTGCGACGCCGTCGTGCGCGCGGGCGGCCTGCCGCTTGTGCTGCCGCACGAGGCCGCTTTGGCCGAGGCGTATTTGGACGGTCTCGACGGGCTGCTCGTGACCGGCGGGGCGTTCGACGTCGATCCGGCCTTGTTCGGGGCCACGTCCAAACACGCGACCGTCACGACCAAGGACCGGCGCACGGCCTTCGAATACGCGATGGTGAAAGGTGCGCTTGCGCGCGACTACCCGATCCTCGGCATTTGCGGCGGCGAGCAACTTCTCAATGTCGTGCTCGGCGGCACGTTGCACCAGCACATCCCCGACGAAATTCCGGGTGCGCTCGCGCACGAGCAGCCCAATCCGCGCACCGAACCCGGCCACAGCGTTGCCGTGGTGCCCGGCACGCTGCTGCACCAGGCGACTTCGCGCGACACGATGCACGTGAACTCCGCGCACCATCAGGCGGTCAAAGACGTCGGCCCCGGCGTGCGCATCAATGCGCGCGCGCCGGACGGCGTGATCGAGGGCATCGAGCTGCCGGGCAAGCGCTTCTGCCTCGGCGTCGAGTGGCATCCCGAATACGCGATCGATCCCGGCGACGAACGGATTTTTGCGGCGTTTGTCGCCGCGAGTGCGGCCCGATGAGCGAGAAGGTCGGGGAGCGCATCGCCAAGGTGATCGCGCGCGCAGGGCTGTGCTCGCGGCGCGAGGCCGAAACTTTGGTCGAACAGGGCCGCGTCTTCGTGAACGGCACCAAGCTGCAGCGGGCCGCGCACAACGTGGTGCCCGGCGACGAGATCGTCGTGGACGGCAAGAAGCTGCAGGCGGCCGAGCGCCCGCGCCTGTTCCGCTTCAACAAGCCGCGCGAAGTGCTGGTGGCCGCGCGCGACCCGCAAGGCCGCCCGACGATCTACGACGGGCTGCCGGGCCATCTGCCGCGCCTGATGCCGGTCGGAAGGCTCGACTTCAATTCCGAAGGCTTGCTGCTGCTCACCAACGACGGGGCGATCAAGCGCCATCTCGAATTGCCGGCGTCGGGCCTCGTGCGGCGCTACCGCGTGCGCGTGTTCGGTTCGCCCGACCCCGACCGGTTGGCGCGCCTCAAAAACGGCATTTCGATCGACGGCGTGCAGTACGGTTCGATCGAAGCCTCGATGGACGGTGCGCCCGAGGGCCGCAATGCGTGGCTCGTGTTCAAACTCGCCGAGGGCAAAAACCGCGAAGTGCGCCGCGTGTGCGAACAGCTCGGTCTGCAGGTGAACCGGCTCATTCGCACCGACTACGGCGCCTTCTCGCTCGAAGGCCTGCCGCGCGGGGCCTTCGAAGAAGTCGGCCCCGGCGAATTGCGCAAGACTTTGGGTGCGCTTGCAGGCCCGCCCAACAAAAAGGGCAAGCCCGCGTGATGCGCCATTTCGAGGATTTCGCCGTCGGCCAAACCTTCGCAAGCGGCGCGCTCACTGTCGATGCCGCGATGATCCGCGATTTCGCGCGCCAGTTCGATCCGCAGCCCTTCCATCTCGACGAAGCGGCCGCGGCGGACTCGTTTTTCGGCACGCTCGTGGCGAGCGGCTGGCACACCGCGTCGCTCACCATGCGGCTGCTCGTCGAAACGCTGCCGATCGCGGGCGGCGTGGTGGGGGCGGGCGTGCAGCTCGCCTGGCCCAAGCCGCTTGCGGCCGGCGAGACGATCCGGCTGGCGATCGAAGTGGCGGAGACGCGCGCGTCCAAATCCAAGCCGCATCTGGGCCTCGTCAAAATCCGCGTCACGACCAGCGACAGCACCGGCCCCGTGCAGACCATGACGGCCGATCTGGTCGCGCCGCGCCGCGCGGCATGAAAAAACAACCGCCGCCGGGCGAGATCCGCATCGTTGCGGGCGAATGGCGCGGCCGCAAACTCGCGGTGCCGCCCGGCGACGCCGTGCGCCCCACGGGCGAGCGCCAGCGCAAAGCGCTGTTCGATATTCTGGGCCACGGAAGATATGCGCATGGCGGCGTGTCGATGCTCGTGGGCGCGCGCGTGCTCGATGGGTTTGCAGGCACGGGTGCGCTCGGCCTCGAAGCCTTGTCGCGCGGGGGCGCAAGCTGCCTCTTTCTCGACAAGGCGGCGTCCTCGCGCGCCGTGTGCACGGCCAATGTCGCAAGCTTGGGTGCCAATGCGCGCGCGCGCGTGCTGGCGGCCGATGCGTGCGATCCGGGGGCGGCCCCCGTCGCCCCGTTTGCGCCGTGCAATCTCGCCCTGCTCGACGCGCCCTATCGCAGCGGTTTCGCCGCGACGGCACTTGCCGCTTTTGCCGCACGCGGCTGGCTTGCCGAAAACGCCGTATGCGTGGTCGAACTCGCGCTCGACGAAACGGCCGCCTTGCCCGACGGTTTCGTCCTCGACGACGAACGCGTCTACGGCCAGACCAAGTTTCTGCTGACGCGCTACGCGTCGCGCTGAGCGGCGAGATAGGCGCGGATCGCGGGATCGTCGGCAAGGCCCATGGCGCGGCGGAACGCGTCGCGCGCTCCGCCGGTTTCGCCCGCCGCGCGCAGCAGATGCGCGCGCACGGCCCAATAAGGCTGGTAATTCTGTTTTTCGGCGTCGTGCAGCAGATCGAGCAGCTGCAGGCCCGCTTGCGGCCCTTGCACGCGGCCCTCGACGGCCGCTTGGCCTACCCGCACGCCGAGCGTGGGGGCGAGCTCCGCCAACGCCGCATAGAGCAGCGACAAGGCCCTCCATTCCGTGCGCCCCGTGGCGGCGCGCCCGGCATGCACGGATTGGATCGCGGCTTCGAGCTGGTAGCGACCCGGCCGCTGCAGCCGGGCGGCCCGCTGCAGTGTTTCTTCGGCACGCGCGATCTCGTCTTTGTCCCACAGCGTCGTATCCTGCGCGTCCAGGGGCACAAACGCGCCCGCCGCATCGCGCCGCGCGCGGCGCCTGGCATGGCAATGGCGCATCAGCGCCAACAGCCCGTGCACTTCGGCCTCAAGCGGCAGCAGCGACGCCAGCACTTGGCCGAGCCAGATCGCTTCGACGTCGAGGGCCGTGTTGGCGTCCGAGGCCAGATCGTCCCAGCCGCAGGTGAAGGCCGTGTAGATCGCCGCGAGCACGGATTCGAGCCGGGCCCCGAGCTCGGATGCGTCGGGCACCTCGAAGGCAATGCCGGCGTCCTTGATTTTCGTCTTGGCGCGCACGAGGCGTTGGCTCATGGCGGAGGGTGCCACGAGAAAGGCCGAGGCGATGCGCGCGGCATCGAGCCCGAGCACGGTCTGCAGCATCAAGGGCGTGCGCGCGGCCTCGTCGATCGCCGGATGCGCGCACACGAACATGAGCTTCAGCCGCGCATCGGGAAACTCGGCTGTTTGGGCGATGTCGTCGGCCATCAGCGCCAAGGCCGGTTCGGCTGCGTCGCGCACGCGCGCATGGCGCACCCCGTCGAGGAAGCGGCGCTTTGCCGCCACGAGCAGCCAGGCTTCGGGCTTGTCGGGAATGCCGCTGGCCGGCCATGTCGCAAGGGCCGAGGCGAACGCGTCGCTGAGCGCATCTTCGGCGGAAGCGATGTTGCGCGTGGTGGCGGCAAGATAGGCGAGCAGGCGGCCATAGGCGTTGCGCGCGGCAGCCTCCGCCGCCGCGCGCACAGCCGCGATATCGGGGCCGGCGCCGCTCACGACGGCGGCGGCAGCACCGGGCGCACTTCGACGGCCGCGTCGCTCGCCGCCGGGCTGCGCGCGGCCCACGCCAAGGCCGTGTCGAGATCGGGCACGTCGATGATGAAAAAGCCCGCCAGCTGCTCTTTGGCGTCGGCGACCGGCCCGTCCTGCACCTGACGCTTGCCGCCGCGCAAACGCACGGTCGTGGCCGTGCTCGGCGATTGCAGCCCCTGGCCGCTTTTGGAAATGCCGGATTCCTGCACGGCTGTCACATAGGCCCCCCACGCCCCCCAATAGGCGGCGGATTTTTCGGGATGGTTGCGGTGGGCGTTGGCTTCGGCGGTTTCGTAGAACAGAATGGCGTATTCCATGGCGGTATCCTTCAAGCAAAGCGGGGCGAAATTGCCGGGCCGCATGCTGGAGAGACGCGCCAAGCAGCCCGATTTCGACAGACGCCGGAAAAAACTTTCAGTACGCGTAGATGTCGTAGAGCGGGGCGACGCTGCCCTGCCATTCGGTCGCGTAGCGGCGCAGTTTCTCCTCGGCCGGGCAGTCGCCCGATTCGACCGTCTCCTGCAGCGTCTGCAAAAACACGGTCTCGTCGGCGTCGCCCATGCGGTTGAAGCGCTTGCGCGCGCGCAAACCCCGCCTTGCGATCGCGACCATTTCGGCGGCGACGTCGTTGACCGTGCCTTTGCGGAACTTCGCCTTGAGCGCCTGTTTGGTCACGTCGCGGCGCAAGGCGAGCATTTCTTCGATCGTCCAGCCTTTGATGAGCGCACTTGCCTCGTCCAGCGCGGCCTGGTCGTAGAGCAGGCCCACGAACAAAGCGGGCAGCGCGCACAGGCGCTTCCACGGGCCGCCGTCGGCCCCGCGCATCTCGAGATATTTCTTGAGCCGCACTTCCGGGAACGCGGTCGTGATGTGGTCCGACCAGTCGCCGGTCGTGGCCGCGTCGGGCGTGAGATCGGGCAGGCCGTCGGCCATGAATTTGCGGAACGAGCGGCCGGCGGCGTCGATGTATTTGCCGTCGCGATAGACGAAATACATCGGCACGTCGAGCATCCAGTCGACGTAGCGCTCGTAGCCCATGCCTTCTTCGAACACGAACGGGATCAGGCCGCAGCGGTCGGGATCGGTGTCGGTCCAGGTGTGGCTGCGGTAGCTCATGTAGCCCGAAGGTTTGCCTTCGAGGAACGGCGAGTCCGCGAACAGGGCCGTGGCGATGGGCTGCAACGCAAGCGACACGCGGAATTTCTTCACCATGTAAAAAAAAAAAAAAAAATCGAGGTTGGTCTGCACGGTGCAGGTGCGCAGCATCATGTCGAGGCCCATCGTGCCGACCTTGGGCATGTAGTCGCGCATGATCTTGTAGCGGCCCTTGGGCATCCAATGGATGTCGGCGCGCGCCCATTCGGGCGCAAAGCCCATGCCGAGCAGGCCCAAGCCCAGTTCGGCCGCGACCGTGGCGCACTCGCGCAAATGCGTGTTCGTTTCGTCGCACGTCTGGTGGATCGTCTCGAGCGGTGCCCCCGACAATTCGAACTGGCCGCCGGGCTCGAGTGTCACCGAACATTTGTCTTTGAGGAGCGCTATGGGCTTGCCGTTTTCGAGCACGGGCTGCCAGCCGAAGCGCGTGAGCCCTTCGAGCAGACCGCGCACGCTCGCCTTCTGGCCTTCGTAGGGCAAAGCGCGATGCGTGCCGAGCTCGAACAGGAATTTCTCGTGCTCGGTGCCGATGCGCCACGCGGCCTTCGGCTTCTCGCCCGATGCGATCCAGTCGATCAGCTGCTGCTTGGAAGCGAGGCGCTGGCCGCTCGAAGTTGGGGGTGCAGACATGGGGAAACGCAAACCTTTCGGGGTGAGGCTGGTCGGGGTCAGATCGACCGGAAATTCGGGCGCCGGTCGGCGTCGGGTGCGAAAGCTTGGAACACGGCCAAGGCGGCAAGGGCGGCCGTATCGGCGCGCAGCACGCGCGGGCCCAGATCGACGGGCCGCACGAAACTCTTGCCGCGCAAGAGGGCAAGTTCGTCGGGCGCAAAACCGCCCTCGGGGCCGATCAGGATGGCCCACGGCTTCGCGAGGTCTTGGCTCGCCAGAAACCTGCCCAATGCTTGGCCCCCGCCGGTTTCGTCGCACAGAAGGATTTGGCGGTCATTGGGCCATTGCGCAAGGGCGGCGGCAAGGGGCGCGGTCGTGCGGATCTCCGGCACGCTCAAACGCTCGCTCTGCTCGGCCGCTTCGGTTGCGATCGCCAAGAGCCGCGCTTCGTTGACGCGCTCGACGTTCGTGCGCTGCGTGCGCACCGGCCACAGCACCTGCACGCCCAACTCGGTCGCCTTCTGCACTTGGTATTCGAGATGGGCGCGTTTGATGGGGGCGAAGACGAGCCAGATATCGGCCCCGTCCGCTTCGGGTGCGCGCAGCCGTTCTTCGACGACGAGATGGGCACTCTTCTTGTCGAAGCTTGCGATGCGCGCGGCGAATTCGCCGTCCTGCGCATTGAACAAAGCGACGATCTGGCCGGGCACAAGACGCAAAACGTCGCGCAGATAATGCGCGGCCGCGGCATCGAGTGCGATTTCGCCCGCCGCGATCGATGCCGCACGATAGAGACGTGCGGCCGGGCGCTGTGCCGCATTCGTGTTCGGCGCCAAGTTGCGCGCGCTTTTGCCCATGTTGTTCGGTCCGCCCCTTGACGCTCTGTCCCCGTCCGTCCAATTATCTTATCGCTCCTGCGCACGCAACAGGGGGGCTTTGTCGCGCAACTGTCATGCGCGGCACGTTATCTTTGTCGCACGCTTGCGCGTCCCATCCACCCAAGGGGGCATCATGAAACTCAATATCAACGGCCGCGAACGCAACCTTGAGGCCGATCCCGAGATGCCGCTTCTGTGGGCGCTGCGCGATGTGCTGGGCCTTACCGGCACCAAATTCGGCTGCGGCATCGCCCAATGCGGGGCCTGCACCGTGCATATCGACGGCGTGCCTTCGCGCGCCTGCCAAACGCCGGTTGGCACGCTCGACGGCGCCAAGATCACGACCATCGAAGGGATCGAGGATCGCGTGGCCAAAGCGGTGCAAGCCGCCTGGACCAAGCTCGACGTGCCGCAATGCGGCTATTGCCAGTCGGGGCAGATCATGTCGGCGGTCGCTTTGCTGCGCGACAACGCCAAACCGACCGATGCCGACATCGATGCCGCGATGGCCGGCAATCTGTGCCGCTGCGCCACGTACCAGCGCATCCGCGCGGGCATCCACGAAGCCGCCAAGAGCTTGGCGTAAGGGGAGGGGCAGATATGTTCGCCAATCGCTTTCTGGCCCAGCGCCAGCTTGGGACCAAACGCTTCCGCCCGTCGCGCCGCATGTTTCTGGCAGGGACTGCCGCTGCCGGCGCGGGCCTCACGATCGGCTTTGCCGTGCCCGGCGCAAATGCGCAGGCACCGGCCGCCGCGGCCGCGGTCAATCCGTTCGGGGCCCATATCCGCATCGGCACCGACAACACCGTAACCGTGCTGTCGGCGCATATGGATATGGGGCAGGGCGCCTATTTCGGCATTGCCACGCTGGTGGCCGAAGAGCTCGACGCGGCGCGTTCGCAGCTGCGCGTCGAAGGTGCATCGGGCAATCTTGCCGCGTACGGCAATGTCGCCTGGGGCGGCTTTGCGCAAGGGACGGGCGGGTCGACCGCCATGGCTTCGTCGTGGGAACGCTATCGGCGCGCAGGGGCAATCTGCCGCGCGATGCTGGTCTCGGCCGCCGCCCGCGCGTGGAACGTGCCGGCCAATGAAATCGCCGTCAAAGACGGCACGTTGTTCCACGGACCCAGCGGGCGCGGGGCCACGTTCGGTGCGATGGCCGATGCGGCTGCTGCCGAGCCAGTACCTCAGACCGTTTCGCTCAAAGCGCCGGGACAATGGACGCGCATCGGCAATCCTGCGTACCGGCGCCTCGACAGTGCGGACAAATCCACCGGCAAGCAGCAATTCACGATCGATGTGCGCTTGCCCGGCATGCTGATCGCCGTCCCCGTGCACGCACCCGTGTTCGGCGGCAAGCTCAAAAGCTTCGATGCCGCGGCCGCCAAAGCGGTTGCGGGCGTGGTCGATGTGGTGACCACGAGCCGCGGCTTGGCCGTGCTGGCAACGAACACGTGGGCGGCACGCACAGGTGCCGAAGCGATCAAGGCCGAATGGGACCAAACAGGTGCCGAGACGCGCTCGAGCGACGCGATCCTTGCGTCCTACCGCGCGCGCGTCGATGCGGCGGGCGAACATGTCGCCGCGTCGCGCGGCAATGCCGATGCGGCTTTGGGCCGTGCGACGCGCACGCTCGAGGCGACGTACGAATTTCCGTATCTGGCACACGCGGCCCTCGAACCGCTCAATGCCGTTGTGCGCCGCCAGGGCGATATTGTCGAGATTTGGGGCGGGCACCAGATCCCGGATCTCTATGCAGGCCTTGCGGCACAGGCCTTGGGCATGTCGCCTGCCAATATCCGCATGCATGTGATGAAGACCGGCGGCGGCTTCGGCCGGCGTGCGGTCACCGACGGCGACGTGGTCGTGGAAGCCGCCGAGATCGCCAAGGCGATCGGCTTCCGCGCCCCTGTGAAGCTGCAATGGACGCGCGAGACCGACATGGCGGGCGGGCGCTATCGCCCGGCGGCCGTGCACAAATTGCGCGTCGGGCTCGATGCGGCGGGCAATATCGCGGGCTGGCAGCATCGCATTGCCGCCCAGTCGATCCTGATCGGCACGCCGTTCGAAGGCGGACTCGTCAAGAACGGCGTCGATGCGACGTCGGTCGAGGGTGCCGCCGACACGCTTTATGCGTTGCCCGATCTGCGCGTCGAAATCACGAACATGGTTTCGCCCGTGCCTGTGTTGTGGTGGCGCTCGGTCGGGCACACGCACACGGCCTACGTCATGGAAACCATGATCGACGAGATCGCGGCGGCGACGGCCAAGGACCCGGTCGCCCTGCGCCGCCAGCTGCTCGCAGGCCATCCGCGCCATCTCGCCGCTATCGATCTGGCGGCCGCACGCGCGGGCTGGGGCACGCCTTTGCCGGCCGGTCGCTTCCGCGGGTTTGCCGCCCACGAATCCTTCGGCACGTCGGTTGGGATGGTGGCCGAAATTTCGATGGGGGCGGGCAACGCCTTCAAGGTCGAGCGCATCGTCGCAGGCGTTGCCTGCGGTACGGCCATCAACCCCGACAATGTGCGCGCCCAGGTCGAAGGGGCGGTCGGATTCGGGCTCGGCGCCATTCTGCGCGAGGGTGTGACGCTCGACGGCGGGCGCGTGGTCGACACGAACTACGACGGCTACCGGCCCTTGCGCATCGACGAGATGCCGAAGGTCGAGGTGCATATCGTGGCTTCGACCGCTGCCCCCACGGGGATCGGCGAGCCCGGCGTGCCGCCAGTGGGCCCGGCGATCGCCAATGCGCTGGCGGCCGCCACGGGCAAGCGCGTGCGGTTGCTGCCCTTCGAAAAGGGGCTTTCGACCTGAGGGGTTTTGCCGTGCTAGTTTGAGCGTCGGATGACGACACTCGAAGACAGCAACGGCGAACGCACGAAAGACGCGGCCAGCGACATTCCCAAGGACGGGTGGGTCGATCGCTTTCTGCCGCCCGCTTTGCGCGGCTATGCGCGGCTGGCACGGCTCGACCGGCCGATCGGCACGTGGCTGCTGCTGTTTCCGTGCTGGTGGTCGATCGCCCTCGGCAATTTGCCGCTCGCCGACGCTGCCTGGCTGTTCGCGCTGTTCGGCCTCGGGGCTGTGATGATGCGCGGGGCCGGCTGCACCTACAACGACATCGTGGACCGCGATTTCGACGCGGCCGTGGCGCGCACCGCCGACCGGCCGATCCCGTCCGGCCAGGTTTCGGCCAAGCGCGCGGTCGTTTTCCTGCTGCTGCAGCTGCTCGCGAGTTTCGTCGTGCTGCTGCAATTGTCGGCGACCGCGATCTGGCTCGGCGTGGCGTCGCTCGTCCTCGTCTTCACCTATCCGCTGATGAAGCGCGTGACCTGGTGGCCGCAGTTCTTTCTGGGCCTCGCCTTCAATTGGGGCGCTTTGATGGGCTATGCGGCGGCCGTGGACGGGCTCGATGCGGCCCCTGTGCTGCTCTATATCGGCGGCATTTTCTGGACGCTCGGCTACGACACGATCTACGCGCACCAGGACAAGGAAGACGACGCGCTGATCGGCGTCAAATCCTCGGCGCTGCGATTGGGCAACGCCACGCGCGGCGCCCTTTACTTTTTCTATACGGCCGCAGCGGCGACGTTCGCCGCCGCCGGTTTTGCGGCCGAACTCGGCGCCGTCTATTACGCATTCCTTGCCGCCGGTTTCGGCCAGTTGCTGTGGCAGGCCAAAGCCGGACGTTTCGACGATGCGGCCGATTGCTTGGCGAAGTTCAAATCCAACCGCCTGTTCGGCTGGTTGCTGCTCGCAGGGATCGTGCTGGGCGGCCCGTGAGCCCGCTCACGGGCCTGGAACGCCGCGCGTTTGTGCTGGCCCAGACGCGGCTGATGGCGCCGCCGTTGGTGCCTGAAATCCAGCTCCATCTTGCCGCCCGCGCGACCGATCTGTGGGAGGCAACGGAAGCCACCCTTGCCGAAACCGGTTTGCCGCCGCCCTATTGGGCCTTCGCCTGGCCGGGCGGGCGGGCTTTGGCGCGGCTGCTGCTGGATCGGCCCGATCTTGCGATCGGCAAAACCGTGTTCGATTTTGCGGCCGGTGGGGGCATTGCCGCGATCGCGGCCGCCAAGGCGGGTGCTTCTCGCGTTACCGCATGCGAGATCGATGCGTTTGCGCTCGAGGCCTTGGCGCTGAATGCCGCCGCCAACACCGTGGTGCTCGAAATGGCGGCAGGCGATTGTCTGGACGCGTTGCCTGCGGCCGATCTCGTGCTCGCGGGCGACGTGTTCTACGAAAAGCCGATGGCCGAGCGCGTCTGGCCGTGGCTGCAGGCTTTGGCCGCGCGCGGATCGAGCGTGCTGGTGGCGGATCCGGGGCGCGCCTATCTGCCCGCAAGCGGCCTTGTCGAGATCGCCTGCTACGACGTGCCGACCGACCGCGATCTTGAAGACCGCGAGATGCGGCGCACGCGCGTGCTGCGCGTCGTGGCGCTTGGGCAACAGGTCGCATAAAACTGCGTCGGCGCGCAAAGCGCCGTCTGGTCGGGCTTGCGATGGCCTGCCTATAGTCCTCGTCCCATGCCGCGCAAACATCAGCCCAAACAAGCTTCGCCCGAAGTCTATGAACGCATCTACAAGATGTTCATGGCGCCGGTCTCGGCATTCGACTGCGGCGCCAAATGCGGCGAGCACAACGGCGGTGCGCCCATCTGCTGCTCGACCGACGTGGCGATTCCGATCGTCGACAAACACGAATGGAATCTGCTGCAAAGCCGCACGGATCTTTGGCACGAATTCGAAGTGAAGGACAAAGCGACGGAGAAGGAACTCTCCGATCTGCACGAAGACTGCCGCGCCATCGAATGCAAGGGTGCCCGCTTCTGCGAGCGCGAGAACCGTTCGGTTTCGTGCCGCACCTTCCCGTTTTTCCCCTACATCACGCGCGAGCGCGATTTCATCGGCATGTCGGTGTTCTGGACGTTCGAGGATCGCTGCTGGGTGCAGTCGCATCTGCAGATCGTCAATCTGCGTTTCATCGACGAGTTCGTGGCCGCCTACGAGCTACTGTTCGAATACGACATGGACGAATTCGACGCCAACAAAGAGCATTCGGCCAACATGCGCCGCACCTTCACGCGCTGGAAGCGGCCGATCCCTTTGTTGGGCCGCGACGGGCGCTGCTACAAGGTGCTGCCCGAAACGCACGAGGTGGTGCCCGCGCGCTTCGCCGAATTCGGCAAATGGGGCTACTACGAAAAAGACCTGCCGGCCGAGCCCGCCGCCAACTGGGCCGATCTCGACCCGCAAGCCCTCAAGGGCCTCGCCGACAAGATCGGCGCCAAGGTTCCCGCGAAGTAAGCGGCTTCACGCGTAGAAAGCCCTCACGCGTACAGAAACGTGCCGAGGACGACCCAGCGCGCGGCGTCGGGCTTGCCCTCGAGGGGCGTCGTGTAGTGCCAGAAGGGCAGGCGATATGCTGCGATCGTAGCTGTGCCTGCCACGTCGACCGCGCGATCCAAATGGCCAGCCTGCGCATAGACCAGCAATTGGCGCGCGGCGGCCGCGTTCGAAAAACTCAGATGCAGGTCGAAATAGCCGTCGCGTGCGCGCGGCTCTTCGGGGTGATGGTCGGTGTGCGGGCCCGCATAGTCGCCGGGCCCGTAGCGCAGCACCTGGCGGCCGAAGGCGGGATCGAGTTTGCGCCCCGCGAGCTTTTCGGCGAATGCAAGATAGCTCGGCGAGGACAGCATCTCGCCAAGCCCGATCCGGGCCGCAAGCTTGGCGGCTTTGCTGCGCGTGCCGTCGATGTCGGCGGCGCGATTGCGCACGGTCTTGGGCAGGCGTTCTTGGTAGTTGCGCGTCTGGTTGGTGATCGTCTCGGGCGGGATCGCGCGCACGAGCGGCTTGAGGGCAGGGGCCAGATGCCGCTCGAGCAGCGCAAACGCAGCCGCGGCGGTCGCGGGATCGACGAGGTCGCTCGCCGCGAAAAACGGCCCGCCGCCATGCCGGACGGCGCGCGGCTTCAAAAGCTCGGAAAACTCGGCGGGGAATCGACGCATGGGCAAAGCGACCTTAGCCGAAGCCGTGCGGCCCGCACCATCGCGCGATTGGCGGGCGCCGCGGGGCGCTCTATATAGAGGCCATGGCTTATGCGTCGCTGCGCGATTTCATCGATCGCCTGGAAAAAACCGGACGGCTGGTGCGGGTTTCCGAACCCGTTTCGACCGTCCTCGAGATGACCGAAATCCAGACGCGGCTGCTCGCCGAAGGCGGTCCGGCCGTGCTGTTCGAAAAGCCCGTGAAGGCCGACGGCTCGGTCTCGCCGATCCCGGTGCTCGTCAACCTGTTCGGCACGGTCGAGCGCGTGGCCTGGGGCATGGACCGCGAGCCGCATCAATTGCGCGAAGTGGGCGAAACGCTCGCCTTCCTGCGCCAGCCGCAGCCGCCCGAGGGGTGGCGCGAAGCGCTCGAGCTTGTGCCGCTCGCCAAGACGGTTCTGTCGATGAAGCCGTCCACGCGCCTGTTCGGCACGGCCCCGTGCCAGGAGATCGTGCTGACGGGCGACGCGATCGATCTCGGCAGCCTGCCGATCCAGACCTGCTGGCCGGGCGAGCCGGCCCCTCTGATCACGTGGCCCTTGGTCGTCACCAAAGGCCCCGGCGACAAGCGCGAAGACGGTTTCAATCTCGGCATCTACCGCATGCAGCTGTTGGGCCGCGACCGCACTTTGATGCGTTGGCTCAAACATCGCGGCGGCGCCCAGCACCATCAGCGCTGGAAAAAGGCCGGCAAGGCCGAGCCGCTGCCGGCGGCCGTGGTGCTGGGTGCGGATCCCGGCACGATCCTGGCGGCCGTAACCCCTGTGCCCGACACGCTGTCGGAATACCAGTTCGCAGGCCTCTTGCGCGGCAAACGCGTCGAGCTTGTGGATTGCAAAACCGTGCCGCTCAAAGTGCCGGCAGAGGCCGAGATCGTGCTCGAAGGCCATGTGAGCCTCGACGAATACGGCGACGAAGGCCCGTACGGCGACCACACGGGCTACTACAATTCGGTCGAAAAATTCCCGGTCTTCACGGTGAGCGCGATCACGATGCGCCGCAACCCGATCTATCTTTCGACCTTCACCGGCCGGCCGCCCGACGAGCCCTCGGTCTTGGGCGAAGCGCTCAACGACGTGTTCGTGCCGTTGCTGCGCCAGCAATTCCCCGAGATCGTCGATTTCTGGCTGCCGCCGGAAGGCTGCTCCTACCGCATCGCCGTCGTGTCGATGAAGAAAGCCTATCCGGGCCACGCCAAGCGCGTGATGCTCGGCGTGTGGAGCTATCTGCGCCAGTTCATGTACACGAAGTGGGTCATCGTCGTGGACGACGACATCGACGCGCGCGACTGGAAAGACGTGATGTGGGCCATGTCCACGCGCATGGACCCGGCGCGCGACATCACGGTGATCGAAGGCACGCCCATCGACTATCTCGATTTCGCGAGCCCCGAAAGCGGGCTCGGTTCCAAGATCGGGCTCGACGCCACGAACAAATGGCCGCCCGAGACGCACCGCGAATGGGGCGAAAAGATCCGCATGTCGGACGACGTGGTCGAGACGGTCACCAAAAAATGGGCCAAGCTCGGCCTGCCCGGCAGCGGCAAGGCGATCTGGAAATGAGGCGCGCGGCGGCGGCCATTTTTGCCGCCGCAGGGCTGGCCTTCGCGCCGATACCCGCCGCCGCATCCGACATTGCGCGCATGGCGCCGATGATCGACGTGCAGGGGATCATCGAGGGCGACGTCACGCTTGCGGGCGGGCGCATCGCGGTCGAGGCCGAGATTGCGGGCGATCTTGTGGCGACCGGGGCCAGCATCGGCATCGGGGCGGCCACGGCGGTCAAACGCAACGTGTTTCTGTTCGGCGGCGAGATCGCCATGGCCGGGCGCTATGCCCAGCGCGTGTGGGCGGCGGGCGGCGACGTGGTGCTCGACATCGCGGCGGGCGGCGACGTTTCGGTTGCGGCAGGCCGCGTCGTGGTCGGCCCCAATACGCGCATTGCCGGCAAATTGCGCGTGTGGTCGCCCGACCCGCCGCTGATCCACGCTTTGGCCGAGATTGCCGGCGGGGTCGTCTATGCGCCGGGCGACATGGCCAATGCGGTCGATGCGTTGCTCGGATATGTCGGCGCCATCCTGCGCTGGGGCTTTACGCTCGCGGTATGGGCGGTTGCCCTGCTGCTGGCGGCATTCGCGCCTGGGTTTGTTGCAGCGTGTGCGACCGCGATCGCCGCGCGCACGGGGGCGGTGCTGTTCTGGGGGCTTTGTCTCGTGTTCGGGCTGCCGTTCTTGATTCTGCTGTCGGCCGTAACCCTCGTGGGTTTGCCGCTGGCGGGCGCTTTGATCTTGGCGCTCGGCTTCGGTCTCGGGCTTGGCTACGCGGTCGCAGCTTCCGCGGTTGGGACCGGGGGCTTGGCGCTGCTCGGGCGCAGGGAAAACCCGGCACTGCTCTGGCGTTTGACCGCCGTTGTTGCCGGGCTTGTGGCGCTGGCGGCCTTGCGCCATATCCCTGTGGCAGGCACCGTCGTTCTGGCGGCCGCCTTCGTGTTCGGCCTCGGGGCTGCTGCACGCGAGATCAACCGGCGCATGCGATAGGAACAGGGTTTCATGGAAAAGACCGCTTCGACGCTCGATCTTCTGGGCGACCTCATCGCCAAGGCCAAGCGCGCCGGTGCGACCGACGCCGACGCGGTGTTCGTCGAAGGCATTTCGGTGAGCCATGCACGCCGTTTGGGCAAGCTCGAAAAGCTCGAACGCGCCGAAGGCTACGATCTGGGTCTGCGCGTGCTGATCGGCAAGCGCCAGGCCATCGTGTCGTCGAACGACCGTTCGCAAAAGGCGCTCGCGGGCCTCGTCGAGCGCGCGGTCGCAATGGCGGCCCAAGCGCCCGAAGATCCCTATTGCGGCATTGCCGACGCTGGCGCCATTGCGCGCGAGTTTCCCGATCTCGATCTTGTCGATCCGGTGGAGCCGTCGGCCGAAGAACTCATGGCGCGCGCGGCGGCGGCCGAAGAAACCGCTCTCGCGGTCAAAGGTGTGACCAATTCCGACGGTGCCGAAGCGAGCTGGGGCATGAGCCGTGTGGCCCTTGTCGCATCGAACGGGTTTGCCGCCGAATACGGCCGCTCGTCGCATTCCTTTTCGGCCTCGGTCATCGCGGGCGAGGGCACGGGCATGGAGCGCGACTACGATTGGTCGTCTTCCGTGCACGCCGCCGACCTCGACGATCCGGCCAAGATCGGGCGCGAGGCGGGGATGCGTGCCGTGCGCCGCCTCAATCCGCGCAAGATCGAAACCTGCAAACTCCCCATCGTGCTCGACAGCCGCGTGTCGGGCAGCCTGCTGCGGCATTTCACGAGTGCCATCAACGGCACGTCGATCGCGCGCGGCACGAGCTTCCTCAAGACCAAGATGAATGCGGCGGTGTTCGGCCCCGGCATCACCATCGTCGAAGACCCGTTCCGCAAGCGGGGCCTCGCCTCGAAGCCCGTCGATGGCGAGGGCATCGCGCCCCAGCGCCGCAACCTCATCGACAAGGGCGTGCTCACGAGCTGGGTGCTCGATCTGCGCTCGGCGCGCCAATTGGGCCTCGTCTCGACGGGCCATGCCGCGCGCGGCACGTCGTCGCCGCCGAGCCCGTCCACGTCGAACATTTACATGGAAGCGGGCAGCCTCTCGCGCGCCGCGATGCTGAAAGACATCAAGCGCGGCCTCTACGTGACCGAGTTCATCGGCATGGGGGTCAACGGCGTCACCGGCGACTACAGCCGGGGTGCGGCCGGCTTCATGATCGAAGACGGCGAATTGACGTACCCGGTCAGCGAAGTGACGGTCGCCGGCAACCTCGTCGAGATGTTCATGAACACCACGCCCGCCGACGATCTCGTGTTCCGCCACGGCGCCGACGCGCCCACCTTGCGCATCGACGGCTGCACGATCGCCGGGCGCTGACGCGCGCGTGTCGCTGCCGCCTTCGTCTGATGCAAGACAGCCCGTCATGCGGGCCTGGATGTGCCGTGCCTACGGCGCGCCCGACCGGTTGACGCTCGAAACCGTCGCGCGGCCGGTTCCCAAAGCAGGCGAGGTGCGCGTACGCATCGTTGCGACGACGGTATCGTCGGCCGATTGGCGCATCCGCAGCCTCGAGATGCCGCGCGGCTTCGGCTTGTTCGGGCGTCTTGCCTTCGGGCTGCGGCGGCCGCGCCAGCCGGTGCTGGGGGCGGAATTCTCGGGCGTCGTCGATGCGGTTGGGGGCGGCGTGGCGTCGTTTGCGCCGGGCGATGCGGTCGTGGGTTTTCCCGGCATCGCGATAGGCTGCCATGCCGAATACCGCACGATGCGCGCGGATGCGGCCTTGGTGCGCAAGCCCGAAAATCTGTCGTTCGAGGAAGCGGCAAGCCTGTGTTTCGGCGGCACCGCGGCGCTGCATTTTCTGCGTCGGGCCGATCTTGCGCCCGGCGCGCGGGTCCTCGTGCTCGGAGCGGCGGGGGCGGTCGGCTCGGCGATGGTGCAACTTGCCCGTCGGCGCGGCGCCGTCGTCACGGCCGTGACGCGTGCCGCCAACCACGATCTGGTCCGGTCGCTTGGCGCTGCCGTCGCGATCGACCGCGAAGCGGTGGATTTCCACGAGATCGGCGAAACGTTCGACGTGGTTGCCGACACGGTCGGCGCGTCGGACTTCGCGCGCTGCGCGAAGCTGCTCGACGAGGGCGGCCGCTATCTTGCGATCGCTGCCGATCTCAAAGGTATGTTCCAACGCCGCATCGGGACCAAACGCGCGATTGCCGGTCCGGCACCCGAGCGTATCGCGGACGTCGCCGAGTTGGCGCGCCTGGCCGAGGCGGGCGCGTTTCGGCCGGTCGTCGGCAGCGTCCTGCCGTTCGAACGTTTGCCCGAGGCGCATATCCTGGTCGCGAGCCGACGCAAGTGCGGCAGTGCCGTCGTGCGCGTCGCAGCTTCGTAGATCAGCCGCTCACGCGCGATGGCGCAGCGGGCGGCCGGGGGCGAGCGCTTCGGCTGCGCGCAGGATGCCGTCGGAATCGATGCCGTAGTGGCGATAGAGATCGGCGATGGTGCCGGTCTGGCCGAAATGTTCGACGCCGAGTGCGCGCATGCGATGCCCGTTGACGGCCCCGAGCCACGCGAGCGTGGCCGGATGGCCGTCCACGACCGAGACGATGGCGGCCCCTGAAGGGACCTCGCCCAGCAAGCGCTCGACATGCGCGCGCGCGTGCGGGCTGCCGTTTTCGCGTGCGCGCTGGGCGGCCGACCAGCCCGCATGCAGGCGATCGGCCGAGGTCACGGCGAGCAGGCCGATATCGCGCCGGTCTTCGCCCATGCGGCCCACCGCTTCGATGGCCTCGGGCGCGACCGCACCGCTGTAGGCGACGACGACCGAGGCGTTGGGGCCGGGTTTGCGCAGCCAATAGCCGCCATCGACGATGCTGCGCGCAAGCTCGGGCGTCATCGCGCGTTTGGGCTGTTCGAGCGGGCGCGTGGACAGGCGCAGATAGATCGACCCGCCCGTGTCGTCGCGCAGCCAGGTGCGCTTGTCGGGTTCGCTTTTGTCGCCGTCGCGCTGCATGTAGTCGAAGCCGAAGCGCATCGCGACGGCAAGCTCGTCCACGAAAGCGGGCTCGAACGCGCACAGCCCGTCCTGCGCCATGCCGACGAGCGGCGTTGCGATCGACTGGTGCGCCCCGCCCTCGGGGGCGAGCGTGACGCCCGAGGGCGTTGCGACCAGCATGAAGCGCGCATCCTGGTAGCACGCGTAGTTGAGCTGGTCGGCCGCGCGCAGGATGAACGGATCGTAGACCGTGCCGATCGGCAGAAGCCGCTCGCCGTTGATCGCGTGCGACAGGCCGAAGGCCGACAGCGCCAGAAACAGATTCGATTCCGCGATGCCGAGTTCGAGATGCTGGCCCTGCGGCGAGAACGACCACGCATAGGTGGAGGGGATGCGCTCGGCCTTGAAGATGTCGGCCATTTTCTCGCGCGCGAACAGCCCGCGGCGATTGACCCACGGTCCCAGATTGGTCGAGACCGTCACGTCCGGGGCCGTCGTCACGATGCGGTCGGCGAATTGGCTGTTTTCGCGCGCGATCTCGTTGAGGATCTGGCCGAAGCCCATCTGCGTCGAGATGGGTTTCGCGCCGGGCACCGGGTAGGCCAGCGTTTCGGGCACGGCCACTGCGGGGGCCGCAAGCCTTCGCCCGCGTGCGCTGAAAAACGGCGTGCCGTCGAGGAAGGCCTGCAGCTTGTCGGCCGGCAGCGTTGCCCCTTCCCATTTGTCCCATTCGCGGCCGGGCCGCACTTTGGCGCTTTCGCGGAAGGCTTCCATTTGGGCCGGCGTCATCAAGCCGGCGTGGTTGTCTTTGTGGCCCGCGAGCGGCAGGCCGAAGCCTTTGATCGTGTAGCAGATGAACACGGTCGGGCGGTCGTGCGTCGCGGCCTTGGCGAAGGCGGCCAGCAATGCCGGCAGATCGTGGCCGCCGAGATTGCCCATGAGGGCGGCAAGCTCGGCGTCCGAGCGTTTTTCGAGCAGGCGCGAAACCGGGCCCTGGTCGCCGATTTCGTCGGCGAGGCGCTTGCGCCAGGCCGCACCGCCCTGGAATACGAGGGCCGAATAAAGCTGGTTCGGGCAACGATCGATCCAGCCGCGCAGCACCTCGCCGCCGGGCTCGGCAAAGGCCGCTTCCTGCAGGGCTCCGTATTTGACGATCGCCACGTCCCAGCCGAAATTGGCGAACATCGTCTCGAATTTTTCCCACAGACCCTCGCGGATCACGGCGTCGAGCGATTGGCGGTTGTAGTCGACGATCCACCAGCAATTGCGAAGCCCGTGCTTCCAGCCTTCGATGAGGGCTTCGTAGATGTTGCCCTCGTCCATCTCGGCGTCGCCGATGAGGGCCACCATGCGGCCTTCTTGGCGGTCCTTCATCCAGCCGCGGCTGCGCACGTAATCCTGCGCGAGCGACGAGAACAGAGTCTGCGCCACGCCCAAGCCCACCGAGCCCGTCGAAAAATCGACGTCGTCGGTGTCCTTGGTGCGCGAGGGATAGCTTTGCGCGCCGCCGAGGCCGCGGAAGTTTTCGAGTTTTTCGCGGGTCTGGTTGCCCGCGAGATATTGCAGCGCGTGGAAGATGGGCGAGGCATGCGGCTTCACCGCCACGCGGTCCTGGCCGCGCAGCGCCCCGCAATAGAGCGCCGTCATGATCGTCGCCAGCGACGCCGACGAGGCCTGGTGGCCGCCGACTTTGACTTCGCCCGCTGCGCGCAGATGGTTGGCGTTGTGGATCGTCCACGACGCCAGCCACAGCACGCGCCGCTCGATGTCGGCGAGATAATCCAGTTGCGCCGCGGTCTTCATGCGGGCACCGGCGTCTGGCCGGCGAGCACGGTGCCGAAAACGGGGCTGTCCACATTGCCGCCGCACAGAATGAGGCCGATTTTCTTGCCGCGCATGGCGTCTTTCTCCTGCATCAAGGCCGCAAGCGGGGCGGCACCGGCCCCCTCGGCGACGTTGTGCGTGTCTTCGAAATAGGCGCGCATGGCGCCTGCGATCGCATCGTCGCCGACCGAAACGATGCGCGCAGCGCCGCCCGAGATGATCGCAAGCGCTTCGGCCGAGGGCACGCGCACCGCCATGCCGTCGGCGAAGGTGCGCGCCGAATTGGTCTCGACCACGCGGCCGGCATCGAGCGAAAGCTTGTAGGCTTGCGCCGCGTCGGCGACGACGCCGACGACTTTGGTTTTTAGGCCCAGAAGATCGCGCGTGCGGATCATGCCGCATATGCCGGAGCCGAGCCCGATCGGCACATAGACCGCATCGAGATCGCGATGGGCGCCGAACAGCTCGTAGGCATAGGTCGCAACGCCGAGCACCAGATCGCGCTGGAACGACGGTGCGAATTCGTAGCCGCGCGTTTTGGCAAGCTCGGCCGCGTGGCCGCGCGCCTCGTCGAAATCGGCCCCGTATTCGACGAGCTCCGCACCCAGGCTGCGCATCGCCGCGTTCTTCTCGACCGAATTGCCGCGCGGCACCACGATCGCGACGGGCACGCCCGATTTGGCACCGGCATAAGCGAGGCTCTGGCCGTGATTGCCGCGCGTGGCGGAGACCACACCCTTCACGTGCGGACGCTCGGCCTTGAGTCGCGCGAAATAGACGAGCCCGCCGCGAATTTTGAACGCACCCACCGGCGTGTGGTTTTCGTGTTTGACGACCACCTGCGCGCCCGTGCGTGCGGCCAGCAAGGGCCACGCATATTGCGGGGTCGCCTGGAAATGCGTGTGCACCAGGGCGGCGGCGTCTTCGAGTTCTTCGAGGCTGAACATGGCGGCTTTCGGTTTGTTGAGGCTAAACACCCAGCAACATTAACACGGTCGATGCACGTGCAATCATCGGCGCAAAAATATCAAAAACTTTACTTTTACGGCGTCAAATGGAATAATCATGCAAAGATTTTGCATGTATGACGAAGTGAATGGAGTTTTTGCGCGTGGACGATTTCGACGACCGCATTCTGGCCGCACTGACGAAAAACGCGCGTGCGAGCAATCTCGAGCTTGAGGCCAAGGTCGGGCTGTCGCATTCGGCGATCTCGCGCCGCATCGCGCGCCTCGAAAAGGCCGGCGTGATCGAAGGCTACGGGGCGCGCATCGACCGCGCCAAGCTGGGCCTCACGGTGCGCGCTTTTGTGGGCGTGACGCGCGATCCCTCGATCTCGGCCGAGGAGTTGGCGCAGACGCTTGCGGCCATTCCGGGCGTTGCGGTGGGCTATGTGGTGACGGGCGACCAGGACGTGTTCCTCGAAGTGTTCGCGCGCAACCTGCAGGATTTCGCCGATCTCATGCTGGCGCGCGTGCAGAGCGTGCGCGGCGTGGCGACCACGCGCACGATCTTCGTGATGCGCGAATGGCGCGCCGAAGCCGGTGCCGTCGCCTAACGCGGCGGGCCGACAAGGACGGCGGCGGCGCGCAGCGCTTCGAATCTGGCGGGCAGATGGGCGATCACGTCGCCGTCGCCTTGCACGGGCTCGCCGACAGGCCCGTCGATCTCGATCGTTTGGGCCGCCAGGATGCGCACGTCGGGCCGCGTGGGCAGGCGGCCCGTGGCAAGGGCGAGCGCATAGCGGATCGTCGCAAAGCGCCCGGCGCGCTGGAACAGCACCACTTGCAGTTCCGGCGATTCGAGCCGCGCTTGCGGGGCGGCCACGAACTGGCCGCCGTAGTAATGGCCGTTGCAGATCAACAGCGAGGCCGCACGCATCGGCACGCCATCGACGCGCACGTCGTAGAACTTGTTGCTGTAGACGACGAGCTGGCGCAGCGTTTCCAACACGTAAGCGCCTTTGCCGAGTGCGCGCTTGAGCTTGCTCGACACGTCGCGCACCACGTGCGCATCGAAGCCTACGCCCGCCATCATCGAAAAGCGCCGGCCGTTGACGGTGCCGAGCGTCACGCTGCGGGGCTGCCCGTCGAGGATCGCGGCCGCGACGTTTTTGGCCGATGTGCCGAGGCCCAACTCGGCCGCGAGCACGTTGGCCGTGCCCAGCGGCACGATGCCGAGGGCGACCGAGCTGCCGCTGAGCCCGTTGAGCGCCTCGTTGATGGTGCCGTCGCCGCCCGCCACCACCAAACGCGCGGCCCCGGTCGCCGCGGCCGCGCGCGCGAGCGCTTCGGCGTCGCCGCGCGCTTGGGTGGGCTCGAGCCGCACCGAGGCCGCGCGCGCTTCGAGCGCTTCGAGCACCCGCGAGAGAAACCGCCGCCGCCGCCGCCCGGCGATCGGGTTGTAGACCACGAGCAACGGCGCGGGGGCTACGAGGTCTTGTGACATGGCGATGACGATCCTGTGAAGTTACGAAGATATTCGACCGCAATGGAATATTCACTTAAGTTTACTAGCACAAAAACAATATACAGAAGATGAATTCCTGACGACATCCATATATGGGGTGGGCTTGTGGATCGTTCTGTGGACAATCGAATGCTGCATGAACCCGACGGTCTCGATCGCGGCGCTGTGCCCGACGAGGCCGGCGTGAAACGTTGGCGCGCCATCTTCGTGTCCGACATCCATCTCGGCACGCGTGGCTGCAAGGCCGAATTCCTGCTCGATTTCCTGCGCTACAACGAAAGCGACAAGCTCTATCTCGTGGGCGACATCGTCGACGGCTGGCGCATGAAGCAGAGCTGGTTCTGGCACCAGTCGCACAACGACGTGGTGCAGAAGATGCTGCGCAAGGCGCGCAAGGGCACCGAGGTCGTCTACATCCCCGGCAACCACGACGAAATGCTGCGCGACTATCTCGATCTGCATTTCGGCGGCGTCTATGTGGCGGGCGACGCGGTCCACACGACCGCCGACGGGCGCAAGATGCTCGTGATCCACGGCGACGCGTTCGACGGCATCGTGCGCTACGCGCGCTGGCTCGCGTTCCTGGGCGACCATGCCTACAATCTCGCGCTCTGGTCGAACGAATGGTTCAACCGCGGGCGCCGTGCGATGGGCTTCCGCTACTGGTCGCTGTCGGCCTGGCTCAAGAACAAGGTCAAAAACGCGGTCAAATACATCGACGATTTCGAGCAGGCGCTCGCCGCCGAAGCGCGCCGGCGCGGGCTCGACGGCGTGATCTGCGGCCACATCCACAAGGCCGAGATCCGCGACATCGACGGCATCGCCTACATGAACGACGGCGACTGGGTCGAAAGCTGCACGGCCCTGGTCGAGGACTGGGACGGAACCTTCCGGATCGTGCATTGGGCCGAAGTGCGGCAGCTCGACATGATGGAGACTGTGCGATGACGGATTCCAGCGCTGCCGACGCCCGCAAAAGCTTGCGCATCGCGATCGTGACGGATGCGTGGCGCCCGCAGGTCAACGGCGTGGTGCGCACCCTGACCGAGACCAAGCGCGAGCTCGAGCTTGCGGGCCACACGGTCGAGATGGTGGCGCCCGAACTTTTCACGACGTTCCCGTGCCCCACATATCCCGAGATCCGCCTGTCGCTTGCGGGCGCGGGCAGCGTCGGCAAGATCCTCGATCGTTTTGCGCCCGATGCGGTGCACATCGCGACCGAAGGCCCGCTCGGGTGGGCGGCGCGCAAAGCCTGTCTCGTGCGCGGCTTGCCTTTCACGACCGCCTACCACACGCGCTTTCCCGAATACGTGGAGGCGCGCACGAAACTCCCCGTCGGCATCAGCTATTCGGTGCTGCGTCGCTTCCATGCGCCCGCCAGCCGCGTGATGGTGCCCACGCCGACGGTCAAAGCCGATCTCGACAAATGGGGCTTCAAAAACGTCGTGCTGTGGACGCGCGGCGTCGATCTCGAAATCTTCAAGCCGGGCCCGCGCGACCGGTTGCAGACCAAGCCGCCGATCTTCGTCTATGTCGGGCGCGTGGCAGTCGAAAAGAACGTCGAAGCGTTTCTGGCCCTCGATCTGCCCGGCTCCAAATGGGTCGTGGGCGAGGGGCCGGCGATGGCCTCGCTCAAAGCCAAATATCCGAACGTGTCGTATTTGGGCGTCTTGCAGCAGAAGGAACTCGCGAGCGTCTATGCGGCCGCCGACGTGTTCGTGTTCCCGTCCAAGACCGACACGTTCGGCCTGGTGCTGCTGGAAGCCATGGCTTGCGGCACGCCCGTGGCGGCTTTTCCGGTCACAGGCCCGCTCGACGTGCTGGGCGACGTGCCGGCCGACCAATCCGGCGGGGCGATGGACGAGGATCTGCGCCAAGCTTGCCTGCGCGCCCTCGAAATCCCGCGCGACCGCGCGCGCGCCCACGCGATGCGCTACAGCTGGGCCGAGTGCGCGCGCCAATTCGCCGACCATCTGCGCCCGCGCAACGCCGGCGGCCCCGTCGCGGCAGCGGCCGAATAGCGCCCTGCGCCTGCGCGTTGTCGCTTCCAAGGAGGAAGCGACACCATGCGCATTTTCGTCTACGCGGCGGTTTTCATAGCCCTGGCAGGGCCGGCCCTGGCCGAAACGCTCGTCCAGCGCGATGCGCTGGGGCGGCGCACAGGCACCATCGAGATCGAGCCCAGCGGGCGCCAGATCCTGCGCGATGCGCAAGGGCGGCGCACAGGCACCATCGAACCCGACGGACCCAACCGCATGGTCGTGCGCGACGCCCTTGGCCGGCGCATCGGCACCCAAGAGCGGCGATAGGCCGAAAAAAGTTTAGTGCTTGATGCCGCGCAGGCGGGCTTGCAGTTCCTGCTGGAAGATCCCGCCGTCGCGGCGGTTTTTCGCCTTCAGGAACTCGCCGACGACCTTTTGGGCGGCGGCCTTGTCGTAGATCTCGCCGCCCTCGACGACGCACTTGGCGCGTTCGAGCACTTTGGGATCCAGCTTGACGCGGATTTTGTCGGCCTGGGCGTTGATGAGGCGCAGGCTGGCTTTGCGTTCGGGGCTCGGCGGATTCGGCATGGTTGAAACTTAGCCCAAAACCCCTAAATCGGCCAGTGAAACGGCCGGCCTTCGGGCCCTTGGTGGGCTTGGGGGCCGGCTTGAGGGCCAGCCAGGGGGCCAGCCAGGGGGGTTGCCAAGAACACCCCGGCAGGATATATCCCGCGCCGTTTCAAGGTTTCCGGGCTGGCTCGCCCCGCCCCCCGATTCGGGGACGGGCGTCGGTCCGGTTTTTCTTGGAAATCGAACCCCATTTCCGGATTGCGGCCCCGTCCGGGGCGCGCGTCCGGCACTCTCCGACGGAGGCAGTCGTGCCCAGAACAGTCGCGCTCGAGAAGATTCGCAATATCGGCATCACGGCGCATATCGACGCCGGCAAAACCACGACGACCGAGCGCATCCTCTACTACACGGGCAAGTCCCACAAAATCGGGGAAGTGCACGACGGCAACACCACGACCGACTACATGGCGCAGGAACGCGAGCGCGGCATTACCATCACGTCCGCCGCCGTGACCGCCGAGTGGGAAGGCCACCGCATCAACGTGATCGACACGCCGGGCCACATCGATTTCAACATCGAAGTGAACCGCTCCTTGCGCGTGCTCGACGGCGCCGTGTTCGTGATCTGCGGCGTGGCCGGCGTGCAGCCGCAGTCGGAAACCAACTGGCGTTTGGCCGACCGCTACAACGTGCCGCGCGTGGTGTTCATCAACAAGATGGACCGCACAGGTGCGGACTTCTACAAGGCCGTCGACTCGATGCACGAGAAGCTCGGCATCAAGACCGCGATCTGCCAGCTGCCGATCGGCGCCGAGGGCGAGTTCAAGGGCATCGTCGACCTCGTGCTGATGAAGGGCGTGGTCTGGCAGGGCGACGAACTCGGCGCCAAGTTCAACGACATCCCGATTCCGGACAATCTGGTCGAAAAGGCCAAGGAGTACCGCCAGCTGCTGCTCGACACCGTGCTCGGCATGGACGATGCGGCGATGGAAGAGTTCTACGAAAAGGGCGACGTCTCGGTCGAGATGCTGAAGCGCTGCATCAAGAAGGGTGCGGTTTCGGGCGAATTCCGCCCCGTGTTCTGCGGCTCGGCCTTCAAGAACAAGGGCGTGCAGACGCTGCTCGACGCGGTCGTCGACTATCTGCCGTCGCCGGCCGACGTGCGCGGCATGCGCGTGGTCACCGAAGAGGGCGAGCCCGAGCGTTTCAAGCTCGCCAAGGACGACGAGCCGTTCTCGGCGCTGGCCTTCAAGATGATCAACGACAAGTACGGCAACTTGACCTTCGTGCGCGTCTATTCGGGCGTGCTGAAGTCGGGCGACACCGTGCTCAACACCACGAAGGACGGCAAGGAACGCATCGGCCGCATGTTCCAGATGCACGCCGACAAGCGCGACGAAATCAAGGAAGTGTACGCAGGCGACATCGCGGCGTTCGTGGGCCTCAAGGACACGACGACGGGCGACACGCTGGCGGCCCCCGAAGATCCCGTGATCCTCGAGCGCATGGCCTTCCCCGTGCCCGTCATCGACATCGCGGTCGAGCCCAAGACCAAGGACTCGGTCGAAAAGATGGCGCTCGGCCTGCAGAAGCTCGTCGCCGAAGACCCGTCGCTTCGCCTGCGCACCGACCACGAGTCGGGCCAGACGATTCTGTCGGGCATGGGCGAACTGCATCTCGAAATCATCGTCGACCGCCTGAAGCGCGAATACGGCGTGGAAGCCAATATCGGCTCGCCGCAGGTGGCCTATCGCGAGACGATTTCGAAGGCGCACACGGAAATCTACACGCACAAGAAACAGTCGGGCGGCTCCGGCCAGTTCGCCGAAGTGAAGATCAAGTTCGAGCCGATGGAGCGCAACGGCGGCGTGGTGTTCGAGGACGAAGTCGTCGGCGGCTCGATCCCGCGCGAATTCATCCCGGCGGTCGAAAAGGGCATCAAGGTGCAGTGCGAGCAAGGCGTGCTCGCGGGGTTCCCCACGGTCGACTTCAAGTACACGCTGCTCGAAGGCAAGTACCACGACGTCGACTCGTCGGCCCTCGCCTTCGAAATCGCCGGCAAGGCCTGCTTCCGCGAAGGCATGAAGAAGGCCAACCCGATCATCCTCGAGCCGATCATGGACGTCGAAGTGACCACGCCCCCCGACCATGTCGGCGACGTGGTGGGCGACTTGAACCGCCGCCGCGGCATCATCCAGAGCCAGGACCAGATCGCCACGTCGGTCATCATCCGCAGCCACGTGCCGCTGTCGGAAATGTTCGGCTACATCTCGGATCTGCGTTCGATGTCGAAGGGCCGCGCGTCCTTCACGATGCAGTTCGACCATTACGAACCCGTGCCGCGCAACATCGCGGACGAGATCATGGCCAAGAACGCGGCCTGATCCCAAGGTTCGGCGAACGAAAAAACGGCGTCGGCAGAAATGCCGGCGCCGTTTTCTTTTGGGTGCTTACGTCATGCAGGCGGCGTTGAGCAGGCCCACGCCGAGTGCGAACGCCGCATAGGTGGCGGCCGTCGCCGTGCGGCCGGCTTCGATGTCGGCCGCAAGACCCGGCTTCAGCAGGCGCGCGACGAAAAAGACGCCGAGCTGGATCACGAGGGCGATCGCACTCCACACGGCCATGTCGGCGATGTTGAGGCTTTGCACGGTCGCCGAGGCGAGCGGGATCGCAAAGCCGAGCCCCGCCCCGCTGAGGCTGATAGCGGCGGCATTGTTGCCGGCCCGAATGAGGGCGAGCTCGTTCCACGGCGTCACGCGCGTGTAGATCGCAAGGAAGACGGCGGCGTAGGCAAGGCACGCGCCGAAGAACAGCAGGAAATTCGGGATCGTTTCGAGATAGACCATTTTTTCACCTGACGATGTGGGGGATGAAACGCGCGCGCGATCCGACAAGTTCGCCGTCGGCCCCGCGCAAGGCGAGCCCGGCGGGCTGCGAGGCGACCATCCAGGTCGAGGCCAGCAGCTGTGTTGCACCCAGCCTGCCGAGCGGGGCCATCGCCTGCAGCACCACGGGCCCGTCGCGCGCATCGGCGGGCTCGGTGTCGCCGCCGGTCTGGGCCGCGTCGAGGCCGTTTGCGAATAGCTTCACGCCTTCGCCGTTGCGGCCCAAGGCGGGTTTGGCGACGGCCGCCCCGCCGATGTCGCTGGGCTCGAGGCTGGCGGGCAGCAGGTTCGGGT
>JAIXXA010000055.1 GCA_027490975.1 Rhodospirillaceae bacterium | reverse complement strand
CTCGCGGTGCGCCTCAGCGCGCCGCGTTCTGGCTCTGGCGCAGGCGCAGGGCCAACTGGTTACGAATGTCGCTCGCGACCAATTCCAACACGCGGTCTCGCGCGTTTTCGAGATCCGCCGGACACCGCGATCCTCTCCCGGATCGCGCTGCGCAATCTAGGCGAATTGTCGCTGCGCGGTCTGTAAACGCGCCTCGCGGTGCGCCTCAGCGCGCCGCGTTCTGGCTCTGGCGCAGGCGCAGGGCCAACTGGTTACGAATGTCGCTCGCGACCAGTTCCAACACGCGGTCGCGCGCGTTTTCGAGACTCGTGCGCGTCGCGAATTCGGAGCTTGCGATCTCGTAGTCGGTTGTGAACGTGGAGCTGCCGGACGCAATCAAGCCGTTCTGGAGGTCCCGCAGTTCGTACGCAGCCTGGGCCGAATAGCTGCTGCGGCTGATCACATCGTCGCGCCGCAAGAGGATCGTCTGGCGCGGCTCCGACAGGCGTATGCGCAGCACGAAGCGCGCGCCCGTCGCTTGGCCCTGCGGCGTCAACCGGTCGAGCAATGCATTGCGCAGCACCTGGCCCGAGCGGTCGGGAATAGGTTCGATGCGGATGGCCGAAAGCTGCTCGATCGCGTCGGCGCTGTCGCCGCTGCGGCCGAGCAGCGGCTCGAAACCGCAACCGGCCAAGCCGGCAGCGCACAGCACAAAAAGAAACGATCGGCGAACGAAGTGGGCCATGGACAGAATGCTCCCGCGAACTTGTGTCTAATCTAACACGACATTGGGATTGCGTGCACTGTGGCCGAAGCGGTGCAGCACGAGAAACAGGCGGCTGAACAGCCGGTCGGGCAGCACCGACGTGGCCGCCAGCAGCAGCCACACAAGGGCCAGCGGATGCGTGGAAGGCTTGCCGCACCATTGCCGCCACTGCGACCACAGACCGGCGAGGCCGTAGAGATCGGGATGCTTGCGGCGCATCTGGCGCCACAGGCGCGCATGGCGCTGCTGGGAGACGCTGCGCAGCATGCCCGTCGCCAGGCGGCGGTAGCGGAACAGCGGGGCGGCAAGGGCCACGCCGACCAGTCCCGCTTTCGACAGGCGCAGATTGAACTCCCAGTCCTCGTAGCCTTCGCGCATCGCCTCGTCGTAGCCGCCGATTTTCGTCCACGCAGATTTGCGCATCAGCATGCAGTAAGGTAACTGGTTGGTCGCGAGCTGCTCGAACCGGTTCCAGGTCTTGCGCACCACGCCGCGTTCGTCGCCGAACACATCGATCTGCGTGTAGACAAAATCGGCTGTCGAATCCGCGTCGAGGATTGCCGCACAGCGCGCGAGCATGTCGGGCGCGATCTGGTCGTCGGCATCGAGCGGTAAAATATAGCTTCCCGAGGCAGCGGCAAAGCCCGCGTTGCGCGCCGACGACAGACCGCCATTGGGCTTGCGCACGAACACGATGTCGGGCTGCAGGTCGGCGAGGAAAGCGAGCGTGGCCGGATCGTTCGAGCCGTCGTCGACGAGAACGATTTCGACATGCGGATAGGTTTGCGCACGCACGCTCACCAGCGTTTCGTCCAGATAGCGGTGCGCGTTGTAGCACGGCACGACGACGCTGATGCGGAGGGCGGACATCGCGGGCGGCTGCGTCAAACGCCGACCGGCCGGCAGTCGGCCCAGATCTCGCCCCACAGCGTGCTCTGCGCTTCAATTCGCAAGCCCGCCGCCGCCGTCTCGTGAGCGAACTCGGCCATCGTGTGCTCGATGAAATGTTCGGGGTCAGACATGTAGTTCGCACCCACTTCGCGGCGCAGCGCCATCTTCCAATCGCGCTCGAATAGCGGCACGCGGATCAGCACGCGCTCGGGCCGCGCGGTCGCCAGAAGATCGCGCAGAAACGCCACGCGCTCTTCGAGATGCTCGAGCACGTTGGACAGCATCACGACGTCCCACGGGCCCGGCGGCAGGGCGCGCGTCGCGTCGGCGGCGGCAAAGCTCAGGTTCGGCGGATTGTCGGCGGCCTTCGCCTGCGCCAAGCGGCCCGCGTCGATCTCGACGCCGAGCACGGTCGCTTGAGGCCGCGCGAGCGCAACCGAGCGCGCGACGGCGCCGTAGCCGCAGCCGACATCGAGCACGCGCGCACCGTCCGGTACGCGGTCCACGAAGAAATCGTGATAACGCGTGAGCCTGTGCTTGGGATGCTCGGCGCCGCCCTAGGCCATGGCACGCTCGTTGATCGCCAGATCGAGCGCTTGTTCGACAGCGAACAGATTCGACAGACCGCGTTTGGAGTCGCCCGCACGGCCCTCGAGCACGAACAGGCCGAACAGCAGCCGCCGACGCAAGCCCGTCGGCGCCAGGCCCCACGCAGCCGCCAGGATCGAGGCCAGAGCCAACAACAGGCCCTTCATTGCGTAAGACTTTCGAAAACGGCGCGGTGGCGCGCGATCCAATGCGAGATGTCGAACCGCTCGACCGCGCGCGCGCGCGCCGCCGCCGCCAACGTCGCGCGCGCGGCGGCCGCCTTACACATCGCCTCGGCGAGTGCGTCGATGTCTGGGGCTTGCGGCGCGCCCCAGGTTTCCGCAACGGGCACGCCGTAGCCGGTTTCGCCGACAAGCTCCGGCACGCCGCCGCTGGCCGAGTAGACGATCGGCAGACCGCAGGCCATCGCTTCGATCACCGTATTGGGGCAGGGATCGTTGTGTTTCGTCATGACGTAGATATCGGCCGCGCAATAGACCTGCGGCGCTTCCGTTTGCGTGTAGCTGCCCGAGATCCGAACGCGATCGGCGATGCCGAGCGACGTTGCCAAGTCGACGGTCTGGAGGCGGACCGCTTCGTGCGTCCATCCGGCCACATTGAGATGGGCATCCAGCCCTGAGTCGACGGCGCGGGCGAGTGCGCGGACAGTCGTCTCGATTCGATAGAACAGGTGCGGGTCGAATTTTCCGGTCGCGAGAAATCGCGTCGTGCCGTCCGCTGAGCGCGGCGCAGCACCCGGCGAAAAATGCTGCGTGTCGATCGCGTTGAAAAGGATCTCGCCGGCACCCGCACGCGGTCCCAGGAAAAGATCGGCCGCACGCCGGCAAAACGCGCTTTGCCAGAAAACATGGTCGGCTCGGTGGTAGGTGCGCGCCATACGCGTGTTTTCAGCCTTCCAATCGCCGT
>JAIXXA010000155.1 GCA_027490975.1 Rhodospirillaceae bacterium | reverse complement strand
GGGCAGCCGTTGCGCGCACCAAGGCGATCCCAACCATGCGCCAGCCATCGACGGGTTCCACGGCACGGTACCGCCCGATCTGGAAACGCTGGTGCCCCACGGCGCCTACCGCACGATCGAGCTGTTTTCCGACGGCTATCAGGCTTTGCCCGCCGCCAGCGATGTCGCGGCCTGGGAAGCCGAGGCAAGCCGGGCGAATCGCGAAGACCCGCATCGCGTGGGCGCATTTGCCGCCATCAAAGGCGCCATCCCGGCCGGACATCACGACGACCGCAGCCTTGTCGTTCTGAACGCGGAGTGATTTGCCGGGAGCGACGCGATTGCGCCGCGCAAGCCGTCTATTTCGGCGCCACGACCATCGTCATCTGGCGGCCTTCCATGCGCGGATGCGATTCGACCTTGGCCAGCAGGTTGAGGTCTTCGCGCAGGCGTTCGAGCAGCTGGTGGCCAAGTTCCTGGTGCACCATTTCGCGGCCGCGGAAGCGCAACGTGACCTTGACCTTGTCGCCCTCGTCGAGGAAGCGGACCATCGCGCGCTTCTTGACGTCGTAGTCGTGATCGTCGATGCCGGGGCGCATCTTGATCTCTTTGATCTCGATGACCTTCTGCTTCTTGCGCGCTTCGTTCGCTTTTTTCTGCTGCTCGTATTTGAATTTGCCGAAATCGAGCAGTTTGGCGACGGGCGGCTCGGCGTTGGGGCTAACCTCGACGACGTCGAGACCGGCATCCCAGCCCAATTGCAGCGCGTCGAAGACGTTGACCACACCGAGCATTTCGCCTTCCGCACCGATCAGGCGCAGGTCCGGCGATTCGATCTGGTCGTTGATCCGCGGGCCGTCTTTGGCCGGCGGGGCATCCTGGGAAGGTCGGGCGATGGGCGTTCTCTTCTGTTACGGAACCCCGGATACGCGCCTCGCAAAAGCGGTCCGGTCGGTCCGGTGGGGTATTGGATGGCCGAATTTACGGATCGTGGCCCTTAAGTCAAGGTCCGCCCGCACGCACGCGCGCAGCCCCCCCGGCGGGCACCGCGGCCCGCGCAGGCGTGCCCTGCTTCGAAGATTCGCGCACGAACAGCAGCCGCATAACCTCGTCGATGCCGAGCCCGACCAGGCTCGTGCGCCGCAAAATCGCGACTTCGGCGCCGCGCGGCGCGCACAAAGCCGGATCCGACTCCGCGCTGAACAGCACGATCGACGGGCAATTTGCGGCGGCAATCAAGTGCATAGGCCCGGTATCGTTACCGATCGCGGCAGACGCTTCGCGTGCAAGCGCGACGATCTCGGCAAAGTCGGTCTTGCCCGTGAGATCGCGCGTACGCGGGGCTGCCGCCCGGATCGTGGCGCCCAAAGATTTTTCGGCAGCCCCCCCGATCACGACTGGAACCGCGCCGTGCGCCAGCAATTCGGTCGCCAGGGCCGCATATTTTGCGATCGGCCAACGCTTGAGGGGCCGACCCGCCGAGCCGCCGGGCACCAGCAGCACATAAGGGTCGGGCAATTTGAAGCGTTTGAGATCGGCGGTCGCCCAATCGAGATTGGGCGGCGGCACTTCCGCAATGCCCGCCATGGCAAGTTGGTCGCGCTGGCGGTCGATCGTGTGCATCGCGTCGCGATTGGGGTTGGCGTGCGGCAGCGCACAGCCCGGCGCAATGCCCGACCAATCCGGCCTTTTGTCCGGCCCCATAAGGCTGAAATAGAAGCTCGAACGCGCCGAAGTCTGCAGATCGTAGATGCGCGCGAAACCGGCGCGCCGCAACTGTGCCCGCAGCGACACAAGGCCGATCAGGTTTAGTTTGTGCGGCCGCGGATCGATCCAGACCTCGTCGACATAGGGGCTTTGACGCAAAAACGATGCGAACGGCGCACTTGTCATCGCCACGATATGCGCGTCGGCGTGGAATTTGCGGATTGCCGCCAGCGGCCCCAGTGCTTGCACAACGTCGCCCAGCGCGCCGAGCTTGATTGCCAGAATTTTGGGCTTCGGTGCCTCAAGTTCGATCACGTCCAGACCTCTGGCTGGGCTTCGCGCAGCACTTCTTCGTAAACGTCGAGCGTGGCTTTGGACATACGTTCTTTGGTGAAATTTGCGCGCACGTGCGCAATCGCAGTGTGTGCCAGATTCTGGCGCGTTTGGGGAGGCAAATTGAGTGCCAAGGCCAGCGCATCGGCAAGGGCATCGACCTTGCCGGGCGCGAATGTCCACCCCGTGGTGCCTTCGATCAGGATTTCGGGGGCAGCCCCGTGCGCAGGGGCGACGACCGGGCGGCCCATGGCCTGGGCCTCGGCGACGACGCGGCCGAACGCCTCGGGATCGGTCGAGGCCGACACGACCACGTCGGTCAGCATGTAGGCGGCCGGCATGTCCGCGCAATGGTCGACCACGCGCACGATCCCTTCGAGGCCGCGCGCGCGCGCGCGCCGCTCGAGCTCGGCGCGATAAGCCGTGCGTCCTTGGTCGGCGCCGACCAGCAGCAGCACCATGTCGCGCCGCCCGAGCTTGGCGACCGCGTCGATCAGCAGGGTCTGGCCCTTCCAGCGCGTGAGGCGGCCGGGCAGCATCACGACCGGCAGCCCGTCGGGCAGGCGCCAGTCGCGCGCGAGCTTGACCTGGCGCTCGACCGACACGCGGGCCGGGTCGAACTTCGCCAGATCGATGCCGCGATGCACGACGCGCACGATCGCCGGCGACACGCCGTAGTTTTCGATCGCGTGGCGCGCGATGAAATCCGAGATCGCGATCACGCGCACGCCCTTAGCCATGATCGCGTTGTAGAGGCGCTTGAAGGGCGTCGCGAAATTGTAGGTGCCGTGGAACGTCGTGACGAACGGCACGCGCGCGCGCTTGGCGGCCGCACGTGCCGACCAGGCGGGCGCTCTGCTGCGCGCATGCACAAGATCGGCCCCGGTCTCGCGGATCGCGGCCTCGATGCGGGCGACGTTGGCGCGCATCGTGAACGGATTTTTCGACGCGACCGGCAGCACGATGTGCTGCGCGCCCGCACGCTCGAGCTCGCGCACCATCGGCCCACCTTGCGAGACCACGACCGCGCGCCAGCCCGCTTTGACGAGGGAAGCCGCAATATCGACCGTGCCGCGTTCGACCCCGCCCGTGACGAGCGAGGGCAAAACCTGCATGATGGTCGGCACGCGCGCCGCCCGCGGCAATCCGCCGCCGTCGCGCGCTGCGTCAAGCAATTCGTGCCCGTCGCCGTTTTCGCCCAGAATGGACGCCATGAGTCCCGATCGATCCCCCGCCCCGACTGCCGACAGCGACTCGGTCGCGTTTTTCGCGGCCGCACGCAATGAGGCACCCCGTATCGCCTATCGCCGATTGGCGGGCAAGTCCCCTGGTGTGGTCTTTTGCCCGGGCTTCAAGTCCGACATGGAAGGGGCCAAGGCAACCGCGGTCGCAGACTGGGCCAAGCGGCGCGGCCAGGCCTGCCTGCGCTTCGACTATCGCGGCCACGGACGCTCGGACGGGCGCTTCGAAGACGGCACGATCGGCCAATGGTTCGAAGACACACGCGGCGTGTTCGACGCTTTGACCGACGGCCCGCAGATCGTCGTCGGCTCGTCGATGGGCGGTTGGATGGGGCTGCTGCTGGCAAAAGCGCGGCCCGACCGCGTCGCGGCTTTTGTCGGCATCGCCGCAGCGCCCGATTTCACCGAAGACCTCATGTGGGACCGCATGCCGGCCGAATTGCGCGCGCGCCTCGCCCGCGACGGCGTGATCGAGCAGGCCAGCGAATACGGCGACCATTCCTACACGATAACGCACAAGCTCATCGAAGACGGCCGCAAGCATCTGCTGCTGCGTGCCCCCCTTGCCTGTGCGGGCCGCGTGCGGCTCCTGCAGGGCATGCAGGACAAAGACGTGCCGTGGCAATGGAGCCTCAAAATCGCCGAGACGCTGACCACGCCGGACGTCCAGGTCGTCCTCGTCAAAGACGGCGACCACCGCCTGTCGCGCGACGCCGACATTCTGCTGCTGACGCAAACGCTCGACAGCCTGTGCGCCTGATCGCACGGCGCGGCATTCTCGCAGGCGGGCTCGCGTGCCTCGCCGCGCGCGCGCACGCGCAAGCCGCACCGGCCGCAGCCCTCGTGCTGCACGGCAAGCAGGGCACGCCGAATTTTCCGCCGTTGCGCGCGGTCGCAACGGCGCTCGAGCAAGCAGGCTTGCGCGTGGGCGTGCCGGAGATGCCGTGGTCGCGCAGCCGCTATATCGACGGTCCGCCCGACAAAGCGTTCGACGAGATTGCGGCCCTGCTCGCAGGCTTCAAGCGCGCCGGGGCCGCCAGGATCTTCCTCGCGGGCCACTCGATCGGGGCAACGGCCGCGCTCGGTTATGCAACGGCACGCGGCGGCATCGACGGTTTGGCGCTGCTTGCCACGGGCCATGTGCCGACGTTTTATTCTTTGGGTCTCGGGCCGATCAACGCAACCGTGCGCGACGCGATCTTGCGCGCGCGCAGCCTCGTTGCGGCGGGCAAAGGCGAAACGGTCGAAGAATTCGCCGACAACAACCAAGGCGAAGCCCTGCGCGTGCGCATGCGCGCCGCCGACTATCTCGGCTATTTCGATCCCGGCGGTGCCATGGACCCGCAAGCGCAGATCGCGCGCGCGCCCTGCCCCGTGCTGTGGGCGATCGGCACGCGCGATTCGCTCTATTCGTCGAGCCGCAGCCTCTATTTCGACCGTTTGCCGCGCGATCAGCGCCACGCGTTTTTCGAGGCCGACGCCGACCATCGCAGCCTGCCGCAAGTGGCGGCACCTGCGACCGCAGCATTCTTCGGAAGCCTAAGCGCCTGACGCCAGCAGCGCTTTGAGGCCTTCGCGGTAGTCGGGATGCGCCAAAGCGACGCCGAGTTCGTCTTTGATGCGGCGGTTCGAGACGCGTTTGGACTCGGCATAAAACGAGCGCGCCATTTCGCTCATCGATTTGGCGGCTTCATCGTACGGCACTTCCGGCGGGGCCGGCACGCCGAGCAAGGCGGCCCCATAGGCGATCACGTCCTGCGGCGGTGCCGGTTCGTCGTCGCAGACATTGTAGACGGCCCCCGCATCGGGCTTGGCGATCGACGCTTCGAGGATCGTCGCGATGTCGTCGACATGGATGCGGCTGAAGATCTGGCCCGGCTTCACCACGCGCTTGGCGCGCCCCTCGCGCAGCGTGTCGAGGGCCGAACGGCCGGGGCCGTAGATGCCTGCGAGCCGGAACACATGCACCTTGTGCCCGACATGGCCCAACCCCAGCCACGCCTCTTCGGCCGCCACACGCGCGCGGCCGCGTGGGCCGATCGGGCGCAACGCGTCGCGCTCGGTGACCCAGTCGCCGCCGCGATCGCCGTAGACGCCCGTCGTGGACAGATAGCCCGTCCATTTGACGCCTTCGAGGCGCACGAGATCGTTGCCGTGATGGTCGATGACGGGATCGCCCGCCGCATCGGGCGGCACGCTCGACAGCAGATGCGTCGTCCCCGCCAAAGCGGCGGCGGCGTCGGCCAAGGGGGCGTTGCGGTCGAACAAAAACGGCTCGATGCCGATTTCGCGCAACGAATCGGCCTTGGCGGCGCTGCGGCAGGTCCCCGCCACGCGCCAATGTTTGGCGATGAGGCGGCGCGCCAGCGCCATCGCGCTGTAGCCGAGCCCGAAACAGAACAGCCGGTTGCCGCGCGCCGGGTGCTGCAAGGCGCCGGGCGCAAAAGAGGAAACGCTCATGCGTGCAACTCTATGGCATTGGACGCAATTGGGCGCTACATCCTTTGCGCCATGAAAGCTTTTGCCATTTCCCTCGCCCTGCTGCTTGCCGCAAGCCCCATGCTGGCGCTTGCCCAGCAGACGCAGCCGCCGCGCACGCAAAGCCCCGCGCAGAGCGCGCCGCGCGGGGCCGGCGTGGTGCGGCCTTTGCCGCCGCGCGTCGATTTGGGCCCGTCGGCCGACGTCGAATACGCAAACTGCCTCGCGCGCGCGGCCAACGAGCCCGAATTGGCCTACGAAGACGCGATGGGCTGGGCGCGCACGCGCGGCGGCGGCGAACCCGCTTTGCATTGTGCGGCCGTCGCATTGTTCAATCGCGGGCTCTATCGCCAGGCCGCACAAGCTTTCACCGACATGGCCGGACGCTATCGCGACCGCCGCGTGCTGATCCGCGCGAGCTTGGCCGCCCAAGCGGGCCATGCGTGGCTTGCCGCCGACGATCCCACGCGCGCGATCGCAGCCTTCAACGTGGCGATCGACGTGGCCCCCGACGTTGCGACCTTCTGGATCGACCGCGCCGAAGCCTTGGCGGCAACGCGCAAATACTGGGAAGCGATCGACGATCTCAACCGGGCGGCCGATCTCGATTCGCGGCGCGGCGACGTTTTTGCGTTCCGCGCCGCCGCCTATCGCAAGGTCGACGCGCTCGATCTTGCGTTCGATGACGCCGAGCGCGCGGTGCGCTTGGCACCCCGCATGCCCGAGGCGTGGCTCGAGCGCGGCATTCTGCGCGCCCTCAGGGGCGACAAAAACGGCGCGCGCGGCGACTGGCGCGAAACGCTGCTGCTCGATCCCGAAAGCCCGGCCGCCGATGCCGCCCGCGCGCAGATCGAGCGCATGGAATTGGGCGGGCGCTAGAAATCCAAATCCGCGTAGTGGGCGGGCGGCGGCGAGCCCGGCAGATGGTCGGCCAAAAGCGGGCGGAACGCCGGGCGGCTTTTGATGCGCGCATACCATTCGTGCGCGCGCGGATAGACGTCCCACGGCACGTCGCCCATGTAGTCGAGCGTCGAGATGTGGGATGCCGCGGCAATGTCGGCCAAGCTGTAGCGTTCGCCCGCGAGGAACTTCCGGCGCTCGGCAAGCCAGCCGATATAGTCGAGATGGTAGCGGATATTCTGGTAGCCCGCCCGGATCGCCGACGAGTTGGGCTCGGCCGCCGTCAGGAAGCGCTTGATGAGCTTTTCGCGGTAGAGATTGTCGGTCACTTCGCGCGCGAATTTTTCGTCGAACCACGCCACGAGGCGGCGCACTTCCGCCCGCTCGGCGGGATTTTCGCCGATCAGAGGGACAGCCGGATATTCGCGCTCGAGATGTTCGCAAATCGCCTGCGAATGGCAGATGGCCGTGCCGTCCTCGTCGACGAGCACGGGCACCGTGCCGGCCGGGTTGAGCGCGAGGAAAGCCGGGGCGCGCTCCCAGGTTTTTTCGACCTTCATCTCGAATTCGAGACGCTTTTCGCCCAACGCCACGCGCACTTTGCGGCAGAAGGGCGACAGCGGAAGGTGATGAAGGATGCGCATGGCGAATCGACAGTCCGAAGTTTACAGAACGCGTCGGCCTTAGGCGAGGCCCAGCAACGCCGCCCCGTAGAACAAGGCAAGGCCGAACAGAACCGCCGCAAGCGCGCAGGCGGCGAGCCCAATGCCGACCGCGACGCCGTCGTGCGCGGCGAGCCCGAGGGCGAGCACCACAAGCGCCAGCGACGGGATCAGCGGCAGCAGCGGCAACGGCACGAGCAGCAAGATCGCCTGCAGCAAGGCGGCAAGTCCGATCCAGCGGCGTGCCGCCGAGCCGGTCAACGAGGCCCCGCGCGGGCGCAAGAGTTTTTCGCCACGCGCGAGCAGCGGGGCGGCCGCGGCCACAACGCGCTGGGCGCGGCCGCGCGACAGGCCGAGCCGCGCAAGAAAACCCGGCAGGCGCGGATGGGCGACGCCCAACGCCATCTGGATCGCCACGAGTGCGAGCGGCACGGCAAAGATCGTCGAGAAGCCGGGCAGGCTCGGCCCCGGCGTGAGGTTCGGAACCGCAAACAAAAACAGCAGCAGCCCGTAGCCGCGTGCCTGCAACGCCTCGACGAGTTCGCCCAGCGTGATGCGGCCGGCCGGATCGCCGGCCACCGCCGCTTGCAAGGCCGCACCGAGCCCTTGGGTCACGCGCGGCCCCGCAGCAGGCGCGGCGCCAGCGCCGTGGCCGCGACGAAGACCAGCGCGGCGGCGACCGCGAGCACCAGCGAGCCTTTGGCCGCTTCCGGATCGGTCCAGCCGGCGGCACCGAGATTTGCAAACACGACCGCGACCGGCAACGTGCCGAGTGCCGTGCCCAGCAGGAACGATCGATAGCGCAGCCGCGAGAGGCCAAAACCGTAGGTGACAAGCGCGCCCGGCACCGGCAACAAGCGCGCAAGGGCGACCGCGCGCCAGCCGCTCGCCTCGGCGCGCGCGATCCACGGGCCCACGCGCGCCCATTCGTGCGGCTTCAGCGCCCCGCTATTGGCAAAGCGCGCCACGAAAAAGCCGAGCGACGTGCCCGCAAGCGTGCCCGCGACGGCCCAGGCAATCCCTTCGGGGAAGCCGAACAGCAAACCGGCGGCAATGGCGAAAGCCCAGCGCGGCACGGCCACGAGAATGCCCGCCGCATGGGCGAGCACGAAGGCGGGCCCCATCCAAGCGCCCGCAAGACCCACGGCCGCTTCGAGCGCCGCCGGCGAAACGTCGTCGCGATTGACGATCGCGGCAGCAGCGGCCGCTGCAATCAGCAGCACCGGCAAAAGGCGCACCCACAAAGGAAAACGCGGCGTCATGGCGCCCTGTATAAGGGGCAGCAGCGGACAAGGCTACTTGGCCGCCACTCCCCAATGCAAAAAAGTCCGCGCGCGTTTGCCGCCGCTCAATCCGCCCCGATGCCTTTGCCGGGGCGGCGTTGGTCGGCACGGCGCACGGGGTGGGCGAGGCGCGCCAGCATTTCCTTGGGCACGATCTGGCGGAATTTGCCGATCTCGCGGTCCCAATCGGCCAGAATCTGGCGCGCATGCTGCGACTGGGTTTCGCGCGCATGCTCTTCGATCAGTTCCTTGAGCACGCCTTCCCAGTGCGCGGTCTCGACCTTCTGCACGATCACGGTTTCGTCGTTGACGCGGTCGGCGAACGTGCCGTCGGCGTCGTAGACGAAGGCCATGCCGCCGGTCATGCCGGCCGCGAAATTGTCGCCGACCGCACCCAGGATCGCGACCGTCCCGCCGGTCATGTATTCGAGTCCGTTGGAGCCGCAGCCTTCGACGACCGCCACGGCACCCGAATTGCGCACGCCGAAGCGTTCGGCCGCTTGGCCGGCCGCAAACAGGCGCCCGGCGGTGGCGCCGTACAGCACCGTATTGCCGATGATCGTGTTTTTGTTCGACACCAGCGGCGACGACGTCGTCGTGCGCACCACGATGGTGCCGCCCGACAGACCCTTGCCCACGTAGTCGTTGGCGTCGCCGAACACTTCGAGCTTCATGCCCTGCACGGCGAAGGCCCCCAGCGACTGCCCGGCCGAGCCGCGCAGGCGCACGGTGATGTGGCCGGGCTTGAGGCCCGTCATGCCGTATTTGCGCGTGATCTTGCTCGAAAGCTTCGTGCCGATGGCGCGGTAGACGTTGCGGATATTGTATTCGAGCTGCATCTTCTCGCCGCCTTCGAGGGCGGGGGCGGCGTCGGCGATCATCTGCTCGTCGAGCGTTTCGGGCACTTCGTTGCGGCCCTCGAGCGTGCAGTAGCGCGGATATTCGCCCGGGTCCGCCTGCACGAGCAGCGGGTTGAGATCGAGATCGTCGAGGCTTTCGTCGCCGCGCAGCACCTGCGTGAGCAGGTCCGAACGGCCGATCACGTCGCGCAGCGACTTGAAGCCGAGCGAGGCCAGGATCTCGCGCACTTCTTCGGCCACGAACGAGAAGAGATTGACGACCTTCTCGGGGCTGCCGTCGAACTTGGCGCGCAGCTTCGGGTCTTGCGTGCACACGCCGACGGGGCAGGTGTTGGAATGGCACTGGCGCACCATGATGCAGCCCATCGCGACGAGCGAGGCCGTGCCGATGCCGAACTCGTCGGCCCCCAGCATGGCGCCGATCACGACGTCGCGCCCGGTGCGGATGCCGCCGTCCACGCGCAGCTTCACGCGATGGCGCAGGCGATTGAGCGTGAGCACCTGGTTGGTTTCGCTGAGGCCCATCTCCCAAGGCAGGCCCGCATATTTGATCGAGGATTGGGGCGAGGCACCCGTGCCGCCGACATGGCCCGAAATCAGAATCGCATCGGCCTTGGCCTTGGCCACGCCGGCCGCGATCGTGCCGATCCCCGAGCGCGCCACGAGCTTCACGCACACGGCGGCTTCCGGGTTGATCTGCTTGAGGTCGTAGATGAGCTGGGCCAGATCCTCGATCGAATAGATGTCGTGGTGCGGCGGCGGGCTGATGAGCGTGACGCCCGGCGTGGAGTGCCGCAGGCGCGCGATGAGGTCCGTCACCTTCGAGCCCGGCAGCTGGCCGCCTTCGCCGGGCTTGGCGCCCTGCGCCACCTTGATCTCGAGTTCGCGGCAATTGTTGAGATACTCGGCCGTCACGCCGAAGCGGCCCGAAGCCACCTGCTTGATCGCCGACGACGGATTGTCGCCGTTGGGGCGCGGCTTGTAGCGGGCGGGATCTTCCCCGCCTTCGCCGGAATCCGACTTCGCGCCGATGCGGTTCATCGCGATCGACAGGGTTTCGTGCGCTTCGGGGCCCAACGCGCCCAGCGAGATTCCGGGCGCGATGAGGCGCTTGCGGATTTCGGTGATGCTTTCGACCTCGTCGACCGGGATCGCCTTGCGGCCCGGCTTGAAATCGAGCAGGTCGCGCAGATTGATCGGCGGCAGCTTGCGGCAGCCATCCGAAAAATCGCGGTAGATCGCGTAGGAATCGCGCTCGACCGCGCGCTGCAGCGTGTGGATGAGCTCGCCTTCCCAGAAATGCGCCTCGCCCGATTTGCGGTAGCGGTAGAAGCCGCCGACGGGCAACGCGATCACGTCTTCGCGGAAGGCGCGGGCATGCAGCTCGGACGCCTTCTTCTGGATGCCCTTGAGGCCGATGCCGGAAATTCGGCTCGCCATGCCGGGGAAGAATTCCGAAATCAGCGTGCGCGACAGGCCCACGGTTTCGAAATTATATCCGCCGCGATAGGACGACACGATCGAAATGCCCATCTTCGACATGGTCTTGAGCAAACCCTCGTCGATCGCCTTGCGGTAGCGGTTGACGGCATCCTTTAGGCTGAGCCCCTCGAACAGGCCGCGGCGATGGCGGTCGGCGATCGCCTCTTGCGCCAGATACGCGTTGACGGTGGTGGCGCCGACGCCGATCAGCACGGCGAAGAAATGCACATCGAGGCATTCGCCCGTGCGCACGTTGAGCGAGGTGAAGGTGCGCAGCTGCTGGCGCACGAGATGCGTGTGCACGCCGCCCGCCGCCAGGATCATCGGGATCGGCGCCTTGTTCGGCCCCTGGTTCTTGTCCGACAGCACCACGTGCACGGCCCCGCCGCGCACGCCGTCTTCGGCTTCGCGCTGCACGCGCTTCAGCGCGTCGCGCAACGCCCATTCGCCGGCCGCCGGATCGAACGTGCAGTCCACTTCGACCGCGGTCGCACCCATATAGGCGCGCATCGCGTCGAACTCTTCGTTCAGCAGCACCGGGCTTTCGAGCTGCAGCAGGCGGCACTGGCTTTCGTCTTCGTCCAGAATATTGCCGAGATTGCCGAGGCGCGTGCGCAAGGTCATCACGCGCCGCTCGCGCAGACTGTCGATGGGCGGGTTCGTGACCTGGCTGAAATTCTGGCGGAAGAAATGGTGCAGGCCGCGGAACTTGTCCGACAGCACGGCGATCGGCGTGTCGTCGCCCATCGAGCCCACGGCTTCCTTGGCGTCTTCGACCATCGGATGCAGGATGAGTTCGAGGTCTTCGATCGTCCAGCCGACCGCGAGCATGCGCCGGCGCAGTTCGTCGCGCGACAGCTCCTGCTTGGGTTCGGCGTCTTCCTTGACGATCTGGTCGATGACCGTGATGTTGCGCGTCCAGTCGCCGAACGGGCGCGAGCGCGCCAGCCATTCCTTGAGTTCGCCGTCGCGGTAGAATCTGCCTTCGGCCAGATTGACCGCGATCATCTGGCCCGGGCCCACGCGGCCCTTTTCGACGACCGTCTGCTCGTCGACCTTGACCATGCCCGCTTCCGATCCCACGACCAGAAGCCCGTCGCCGGTGATCGTGTAGCGGCAGGGGCGCAAGCCGTTGCGGTCCATGCCGGCCAGCACCCACTTGCCGTCGGTGCAGGCAAGGGCGGCCGGGCCGTCCCACGGCTCCATGACCGAGTTCGCGTAGGCGTACATGTTGCGGATGTGCTGCGGCGTCTTGTCCGCATAGGACCAGGCCTGCGGCACCATCATGGTCTTGACCATGGGGAGCGCGCGCCCGCCGCGCACCAAGAGCTCGAATACGTTGTCCATCTGCGCCGAGTCCGAGCCCGGCTGCACGACGGGCTTGAGGTCGTCCACCATCGCACCCAGCGATTCGTGCGCCATGCGCGTCTCGTGGCTCTTCATCCAATTGACGTTGCCGCGCACGGTGTTGATCTCGCCGTTGTGCGCGAGCGTGCGGAAGGGCTGGGCCAAGCGCCAGGTCGGGAAGGTGTTGGTCGAATAGCGCTGGTGGTAGATCGCGAAGGACGAGACGAAACGCTCGTCGTTGAGGTCGGGATAGAACACCGACAGCGCTTCGGCGAGGAACATGCCCTTGTAGATGATCGAGCGGCACGAGAGCGAGCAGATGTAGATGTCGACGATGTTCTCGGCGAGCGCTTGCTTCTCGATGCGGCGGCGGATCACGTAGAGATCGAGTTCGAACTGGTCGTCGGGCGCGTTGCGCACGTTGTGGACCATGATCTGTTCGATCTCGGGGCGCGTGGCATTGGCCTTTTCGCCGCACACCGAGGTGTCGATCGGCACCTGGCGCCAACCGTAGACGCCGTAGCCCATCTTGAGGATTTCGGTTTCGACGATCGTGCGGCAGCGTTCCTGCGCGTCGAGATCGTTGCGCGGCAAAAACACCTGGCCCACGGCGACGCGTGCGGCCGAGGGTGTGACGCCCTGGCGTTCGATATGCGCCTTGAAGAAATCCTGCGGAATTTCGATATGGATGCCCGCCCCGTCGCCGGTCTTGCCGTCGGCGTCGACGGCGCCGCGATGCCACACGGCTTTGAGGGCCGCAATGCCGGCCTCGACGACCGACCGGCGCGGCTTGCCGTCGATGGCGGCGACAAGGCCCACGCCGCACGCATCGTGCTCGTCGGTCGGATCGTAGGCGTGGCCCGCTTCGAGCTTGGCGGCGTTGGCCCGATAGTCGCGCGCAAAAATCTCGCCGTCGTTGGGTTTGTCGGTCATGGGCTGGTCCCCCTTCTACTCTGCCGCGACCGAAGCGGGTGCGGCTTTGGCGGCGAGATATTTGTGGATGGCGGCGGCGGCGTCTTTGCCGTCGCGGATGGCCCACACGACAAGCGAGGCGCCGCGCACGATGTCGCCGGCCGCGAACACGCCGTCGATCGCCGTCATCATCGTGCGATGGTCGACCTTCAAAGTGCCCCAGCGCGTGACGGCAAGTGCGGGGGCGCCGAACATGGCGGGCACGTCTTCGGGATCGAAGCCGAGCGCTTGGATCGCCAGATCGCACGGCAGATCGAAGCTGCTTTCTTCGATCTTTTCGGGCAGCTGGCGGCCCGTGGCGTCGGCAATGCCCAGGCGCATGCGATAGGCGCGCACCGCACCCACGGCTTCGGGGCCGGCTTTCTTCTTGGCCTTGCCGGATTTGGCGAGAAACGCTTCGGGGGCGGCGAGCCACACGAAGTCTACACCCTCTTCTTCGGCGTTGTAGACCTCGCGCTGCGAGCCCGGCATGTTCTTCTTGTCGCGGCGATAGAGGCACTTGACCGACTTCGCGCCCTGGCGAATGGCCGTGCGCACGCAATCCATCGCCGTATCGCCGCCGCCGAGCACGACGACGTTTTTGCCCGAGGCGTCGAGCGTGCCGTCGTCGAATTCGGGCACGTCGTCGCCAAGGCCCTTGCGGTTGGACGCGGTCAGATACGTCATCGCCGGCACGATGTTGGCAAGGCCCACACCGGGCGCTTCGATCGCGCGCGCCTTGTAGACGCCCGTCGCCACCAGGATCGCGTCGTGCTTGGCGCGCAGTTCGTCGAGGGTCGCGTCGCGGCCCACTTCGAAATTGAGGTGGAACTTGATGTTGCTGTCTTCGAACAGCTTCTGGCGGCGCTGCACGACCTCTTTTTCGAGTTTGAAATTCGGGATGCCGTAGATCATGAGGCCGCCGGCCCGGTCGTAGCGGTCGTAGACATGCACCTGGTAGCCCTTGCGGCGCAGCGCGTCGGCGGCGGCCAAACCGCCGGGCCCGGCACCGATGATGCCGATCGATTGCGCGCGCTCGTGCGGCGGGGCAATGGGCTTGACCCAGCCTTTTTCGAAGGCGGTGTCGGTGATGTATTTTTCGACCGAGCCGATCGTTACCGAGTCG
>JAIXXA010000052.1 GCA_027490975.1 Rhodospirillaceae bacterium | reverse complement strand
GTATTCGGCCTTGGCGCCGAAGTGCGCCTGCCCCATTGCACCGAACTTTGCACGCTGGCGAGCACGCTCGAACGCAGTGCGGGCCTCTCCAAAAAACTACAGAGCTTCAATGGTGCTTTCTTCAATTTAATGCTGCGCTAATGTAGTGGTAATAGTCAGAGAATGGAGCAAGTGAATGGCTATGCTGGTTCTTATGTTTGGCGTTCTTAGCTTCTTGTTTGCGCGCCACCTTGCGTTCGGGTCCGTAAAGTCGAACCCTGTCGAGGGGTGGGTTATGATCGCTGTTGTTATCGAGGATTTGTTCATGAGCGCAACTGCCGCGCTTAAGCTCGTGAGGGGCGCGCTTCTAAGCGAGCGTGGTGGCATATGAGGCCGGACGGCGGCGTGATCTATCTCGTGTGCATCGCCACGTTCATAGCCGGGCTCGTGGCGTGGCGTCTGTCCTGGTAGGGTGCAAAGCTATGAATAGCTACACTATGAAATTCTGATACGTCAGGCACGGATTGCTACGACCCTCGTCGCTTTCGGAACCGTTATAGCGATGCCGTTGGCCCGGCGTAACGTCATTGCTGCCCCAAAACGCTTCCGTCCCAAAGGCGCGTCTGGTCGGAAAGATGATTATCGAAAGTATGGTCCATGTCTTTGGGGTCGGCCATTTCGCTAGCATTTTTTGTGCGGTATCGAGGCGGCGGATCGCAAAACCGTATTTCAGTAAGAGCATTTTCGCGGAGCCCGAGAACCAAAAACTGCGGGCTTGGAAAGTTAAAAATCCCCCGATTTTGTCGGGGCACTGGACATACGAAATAACCCGCGCGCTCGGGGTACCCCTAGGGGCGGGGATGCCGGGCGCGTCGCTTCTGCTTATGCGCCTCGGAGATGCACGAAGGCAGCTAACAATTTTGTAGGTTTTGTCCTGCATCGTCGCGCGACAACGCGCGACAAAAGACAATCTATACTTGTTGCATTCGTTTCGCTATGATCCCGCTTGCGCGTTGGGATTGGCCCAGCGCAAACGCACATTCGAGGCTCCCATGTCTAAAATGCTTCCGTTCGATCCGCCCTCGCCCGATCCCCACGGCCTTCCCCTTCCTGCCAAGGCCGCATACACCGCCGGGATGGGAACGGCCTGGGCAGCGCATTTCGCCATTTCGCGCGCGGTCGGCCTCAAAGCCTTCGACGTTGATATTTGCGCATTGGAGGCGCAACACGGCCCGGCTATCGCGGCGATGCGGCTCGGCAAGCCGATTACGCCCGAGTTCGTGTTTGGCTACATGCGCGCGCGCTGCGACCGCGCGCTGTTCGACGGCACCCGGCTTCGCCCCTGGTCGGAAAAGGGCTTGGCATGGGCGCGCGCTCACTTTTTTGACACCGCGCCCGATCCGCGCGCGCGGAAGCTTGTCGCGTCAGCCCGCTCGACCTTCGGCGATGATCCGCTCGACGGCGAAGGATTGTTGGGGGTCTTGGCAGCGGTGCGGGCGGGCCTGGACGACGAGGGCTGACACGGGCGCGCGGTGCCGCCCAACCCCAAGCTCAAGGGGGCTGGGCTGCACCCGCAACCCCGAGCGTGGCACGAAGACCCCTGCGACCGATTGCCGTCGCGCGAGGGCAGCTTTTCGATGGTTGCGGCCATGTCGAACCCGTGGACGCCCGTGCGAAAGATGCTATCTTCAGTTCGAGCGCGAACCGTCGCTTCAGGCAACCCCGGCCCCCTGGCCAACACAGCCGCAAGCGCAGAAATTCAGTGGGGCCGAAAGTAGGGCCGGACGAAAATTTATGAATTTTTATGAAATTATTTCAATATCTTAGTCGTAAAATTATACGGTCGCCCTGTCCGCCATCTTTCCTTGCAGTCCGACCCCGCTTTGCGGGGCGCTTGTTCGTCGCGCGCAACGGCAAAACCTTCCGCCGCCGACGCCTAGATTTGCTGCGGCGGCGGCCTCGCCTCGGGCATCGCGAGCGTGAAGGGCAGCGGGGTCGCGACACAAGAAACAGCATGGTCCGGACGTTCCGGATCAGCTTTCGACGAGGGTCGCGCCGCGCCAGGCGCCCGACGAAACGCACGCCACGGCCGTTGCGCAGAGCAGCTCGTGGACCGCATGGGCGGCCGTTTCGGGCGGCGTCAGCGCCGAGAGGATCGTCGAGGCCGTCAGCCGAACCTGCGGCCGAATCGGACGGATCTGGATTGCCGTGCCGTCGATGCCGACGGGCACTTCGCCCATCGGCAGAATGGCCGTGCCCAACCCCGCCGAAACGGTGCCGAACAAACCGGACAGCGACGAAGTTTCGGCGACGATTCGCGGCTCGAGCCCGCGCGCCATAAACGCGCGGTCGATGGCGCCGCGGATCGTGTTGGGGGCGCTGGGCAGAACCAGCGGCGTGCGCGCAAGCTCCGCCAGCGACACGGCACCGCTTGGGCGCGCTTTGGCGGGGGCGAGGGCGAACAGGCTTTGCTCGAAGAGCGCGCGGCGCACGACGCCCGGTGCCGGCGCCGATTCGAAAACAAGCCCGATATCGACGCGCATCGTATTGACGAATTCGCGGATGGTGACGCTGGTACCTTCCGTGATGCGCAGGCGCACTTGCGGGAAACGTTCGCGGCAGGCGGCCACGAGCGGCACCGTGAGGCGCGCGGCAAGGCTCGAGATGAGCCCCAGGCTTACCGTGCCCGCGACCGCGCGCGGCGCCGCGCGCGCAAGCGACGGCAATTGGCCGACCTGGCGCAGCACCGCCTGGGCCTGGGCATAGACGATGGCGCCGATTTCGGTTGCGCGCACGCCGCGCGCGGTGCGCGCCAGCAGCGAAACGCCGAGATTGGCTTCGAGCTCGGCGATTTGCTGCCCGACCGCAGGCTGGGCGATCGACAGGGCGATCGCGGCCTGCGAAATGCTGCCGGAATCGACTGCGGCGACGAAATAGCGCAGCTGGCGCAGGCTGGTGGCATCTGCCGTCATGGGCGGTCTCCCCGAGAGCCATAGGAATTTCCTATATCCTGCCAACCCGATCTTATTTCAAGGAGAGATGCCGGACGGCTAACCTGTTGGATGGAAAAACACGGCGCCGGAAAAGCGCGCCTGCGTTCTGGGAGGGACAAAAATGCGAACCGCAGCGGCCTTCGCCATTCTCGCTTCCGTCTTTGCCGCGCAAGCGGCGACGGCGCAAACGCCCAAGCGCGGCGGCGAACTGCGCGCAGCCATCACGGCCGAGACCGACACGACCGACTGCCATGCCGGCGTCAGCTTCACGACCGTGCACCATCTCGCCCCGCACTATTCCTTCCTGCTCAAGCACGACCAGGACCGCTTCCCGACGATCAAGGGCGATTTGGCCGAAAGCTGGACCGTGTCGGCGGACGGGCGCGTCTATACGTTTCGCTTGCGCGACGGCGTGGTGTTCCACGACGGCACGCCGCTGACCGCGGCCGACGTGAAGGCAAGCTACGACCGCATCCGCAATCCGCCGCAGGGCGTGAATTCGATCCGGCGCGCCAATCTTGCGCCGATCGAGACCGTCGAAACGCCCGATCCGCGCACCGTTGTTTTCCGGCTGCGCGCACCCGATTCCGCGATGCTGACCGAATTCGCGAGCCCGTGGAACTGCATCTACAGTGCGGCGAAGCTCGCCGCCGATCCGCTTTATCCCGCCAAAGAAGTGATGGGCAGCGGGCCGTTCGTGTTTGCCTCGCGCACGCCCGGCGACCATTGGGCGGGCAAGCGCTTCGACCGCTATTTCCAGGCCGGCATGCCGTATCTCGACGGGTTCCGCCTGATCTACATGACCGGACCTGCGATCCCCAACGCGCTGCAGGGCGGGGCCATCGACGCGGAGTTCCGCTTCCTCACGCCGGCCCAGCGCAACCGGCTCGTGGAGACGATGGGCAACCGCGTGACGGTGCAGGAAGCCCCGCTTTCTTCGGCGATCGTGCTCGCCTTCAACACCGAGAAACCGCCCTTCAACGACCCGCGTGTGCGCAAAGCCTTGTCGATGGCGATCGACCGGCGCGGCGTCGTGGAATCGATGAAGCGCGTGACCAACACGAATATGATCGGCGGTTTTCTGCCGCCAGGCTCGGCGTTTGCCGCCACCGCGCGCGAGCTCGAAGCTTTCCCCGGCTTCGGCAATTCGGCCGACGCCAACCGCGCGGAAGCGCGCCGGCTGCTGGCCGAAGCAGGCGTGCCCAATCTCAGCTTCAAGCTTTTGAACCGCAACGCGCAGGACCCGTGGGCCACGCTCGGCATCTTCGTGCTCGACCAATGGCGCCGCATCGGCCTGCAGATCGAGCAGAACGCCGTCGACGTGCCCACGCACGTGAACCTCACCACGTCGGGCAATTTCGACGTCACGCTCGACTCGCATTCGGACTATATCGACGAGCCGAGCCTGCTCTTGGCGAAGTTCCTGTCGGTCGACCGCGCGCCGCCGCCGCGCAACGTGGCGCGCTACACCGACCGCGAGCTCGACGCACTCTACGACCGCCAGCGCGGCGAGATCGACCCGGCCGCGCGCCGCGCGAGCTTGCGCGCGCTCGAAGCGCGGCTGTTCGAACGGAGCTACTACACGCCGCTCTTCTGGGGCGAACGGCTCACGCTGCATTCCAGTGCCGTCAAAGGCTGGAAGGCCCTGCCGAGCCACTTCCTCAACCAGAGCCTCGCCGAGGTGTGGCTCGACCGATGAGCGATAAACCTGCGCCGAAGCGCCGTTCCTTCGCGGCCGACGCGGCCTGCCCGCTCGACGGCGTGCGCGTGGTCGATCTCTCGCGCCTCGTCGCGGGCAACATGCTCACGCATATGCTCGCCGATTTCGGCGCCGAGGTGATCAAGATCGAGATCCCGCGCAAAGGCGATTCGCTGCGCGACTGGCTCGAAGACGGCGTGCCGTGCCATTGGAAAGTCTATGCGCGAAACAAAAAGAGCGTAGCCCTCGACATCCGCACGCAAGCGGGGCGCCAGGCGATCGAGAAGATGGCCGCAAGCGCTTCTGTGTTCGTCGAAAGCTTCCGCCCTGGCGTTATGGAGCGTCTGGGCCTCGGGCCCGAGCAGCTGTTTGCGGTCAATCCCAAGCTCGTGATCGTGCGCCTGACCGGCTGGGGCCAGACGGGCCCCTACAAAAACCGCCCCGGCTTCGGCAGCCTGATCGAAGGCATGTCGGGCTTTGCCGCGAAAAACGGTTTTGCCGACCGGCCGCCGACTTTGCCCAACATGGCGCTGGCCGATTCGGTCGCGGGCCTGCAAGGCGCCTACGCCGTGATGGTGGCGTTGCGCGAGGTCGAGGTCAAAGGCGGTCGCGGCCAGGTCGTCGATCTGTCGCTGCTCGAGCCGCTGCTGTCGATCCTCGGGCCGGACGCGGCCGAGTATCGCGTGTCGGGCCACGTCAAACCGCGCTCGGGCAATCGCGCGTCGATCACGGCGCCGCGCAACGTCTACCGCACGCGCGACGGCCATTATCTGGCGCTGTCGGCTTCGACCGAGGACATGGCCCAGCGCCTGTTCCGCGCGATCGGCCGGCCCGACATGATCGAGGATCCGCGCTTCGCCAAGAACGCGGCGCGGCTCGACAATGTCGAAGCGCTCGACGGCATCATCCAGGATTTTGTCGGCGCGCGCGACCGCGCCGAAGCGCTCGCCTTCTTCGAGGCCGCCGAGGTCACGTTCGGTCCGATCTACGACGCCTCGCAGATCGTGCACGACCCGCATGTGGTGGCGCGGGAGACGATCGTCGATCTGCCCGACGCGCAAGCGGGCTATCTGCCGATGCACAACGTGACGCCGCGCCTGAGTGCCACACCCGGCGCGCTGCGCCGCCCGGCCCCCGATCTCGGCCAGCACACCGACGAGATCCTGTCCGGACTCGGCTACGACGCGGCCGCGATCGCGGCGATGCGCGCGGACAAGACGCTGTGAGTGCGGCCTCGCCCTTCTGGCGCTCGCTGCTGTTCGTGCCGGCGACGGCCGACCGGTTTGTTGCGGCAGCCGCCAAGCGCGGTGCGGACGCGGTGATCCTCGACCTTGAAGATTCGATCCCGCCGGACGACAAAACGCGCGCGCGCGCAATCCTGCCTTCGCAAATCGGGCGCCTGGCGGCGGACGGCGTCGATCTCGTGGTGCGCATCAATGGCGGTGCGGCGCTGGCCGACGATCTGGCGGCCGCTGCGCAGGCGGGCGTGCGCGCGATCATGGTGCCGAAGGTCGCGGCGGCGGCGGAACTGACGCAGGTGGCGCAAGCACTTGACGCGGCGGAAGCGGCAAACGGTCTGGCGCCCCAAAGCATCGCGATATTCGCGCTGCTCGAGGATCCGTTTGCGGCGTTTGCGGCCGCGGACATCGCGCGCGCGGGCGGGCGCTTGCGCGGGCTCGGCTTCGGCGCCGAAGATTTCGCCGCATCGATGGGCGTGCGGGCGACGCCTGAGGCGCTGACGGTCCCGGGCCAGATGGTCGCAATGGCCGCTCGCGGGGCGAAGCTGCAATGCATCGGCTTGCCCGGCAGCATCGCTTCGATCGGCGACCTTGCTGAACTTGCCGCCCTCGGCGCCAAAGCGCGCGCGCTCGGCTTTACGGGCAGCGTGTGCATCCACCCAGCGCAGGTGCCCGTGCTCAACGCCGCTTTTTCGCCGAGCGAGGCCGAGCGCGCTTGGGCGCAAGCGGTCGTTGCGGGGTTCGAGGCGGCGATGGCCGAAGGGCGCGGTGCAGTCGCCGTCGCCGGGCGCATGGTCGACAAACCGGTCTACGAGCAAGCCTTGGCGCTGCTCGCCGTGCGACGCTGAGATGCCGCAGGCCGCAGGGCTTTGGTACGAAGCGCACGGCGACGGCCGCCCCGTGATGCTGCTGAGCGGCTTGAGCGGCGTTGCCCGCGGCTGGTCGGCACAGATCGCCCCGCTGTCGCGGCATTTCCGCGTGATCGCGCACGACCATCGCGGCACCGGCGCAAGCGCGGCGCAAGCCGGCGCGGTATCGGTCGAAGCCATGGCCGAAGACGCCGTGGCGCTAATGGATGCGCTCGGCATCGAGCGTGCGCATCTCGTCGGCCATTCGACCGGCGGGGCGACGGCGCTGGCCGTGGCGCTGCGTTGCCCGGCCCGGGTCGGGCGTGTCGTCGTTTCGTCGACATGGGCCGCACCGCATCCCGAGTTTCTGGGCGGATTCCAAGCGCGCTTGCAAGCGCTCCAGCAACACGGCAAGGCCGCCTATTTGCGCATGTCGGCCGAGATGACGTTCGGGACCGCGTGGCTCGACGCGAACCGCGCCGAGATCGAAGCGAAGATCGCGCGCGACCTCGCCGAACCGCCCGACCCGGAATTGCTCGCGCGGCGCATTGCCGCCATCTGCCGCTTCGACATGGCGCGGGCTTTGCCGCAGATTGCCCTTTGCGTGCTCGCGATCTATGCGCACGACGACCGCGTGGTGCCGTGGCGCGCGACCCAAGCGATCGCCGACGCAGTCCCCGGTGCGCGCGTGCGGGCTTTTGCGCAAGGCGGGCACGCGCTGCCGATCCTGCAAGCCGCCGACTACGCGCAAACCGTCGTGGATTTCCTGGCCGAAGCGCCGGCCGCATCCGACCCTTTCGAGAGAGCCGCCCCATGACGCCCGTGCCCAACCCCTACGATCCGCGCTTGCGCACCGATCTTTCCGCAAACGAGAAGACGCTGCTGCATTTCATGTCCGACTGCATGCACGGCGACGATGCGAGCCTCGTCGACCGCTACGTCGCGCAGACCTACATCCAGCATACGCCCGGCATCGGCCAAGGGCGCGAGGGCTTGCGCAACTATCTGCGCGAAGTCGCCTGGAAGCGGCCCGGACGCCGCGAGTGGCGCCCGATCCATCTGTTCGCGTGCGGCGACTTCGTGATTCTGCACAAGCTGCTGCCCGCGACGGTCATCGCCGATTTCATGCGCTTCGACGCCGACGGCCTTATGGCCGAACATTGGGACGTGGTGCAGCCGCTGCCCGAGCCCGGCTACGACCCCATGCGTCCCTCGCACGAGAATTTCGCGCGCTTTGCTGCCCTGTTCAACATAGCGCCCGCGCAACAGCTTCGCTGAAGACCCGCGCGCGCTTCGTTCAAACTCGCCGTGCGCACCGCGCACATGGCGCGGCAACGAGCCGCGTGGCGACGACGGCGCTCCGCCAGCGGCGGCGGCGTGGACCCTATACGAGATGGGTCTTTCAAATGAATTCGCGGGCATATATCACCTAACGGCCATCGCGCCGACGCAGGTCCAAGCGCGCGTTCTTTTGGCAGTTCAGCGCCAGACCGGGCTCGCCCTATGCCGATTCGACACAGTCACCTGCTCGTTCTGCTCTGGATGCTCGGCTCGCTGGTGTCGTTTGCAGGCGTTGCGCTTTCGGTTCGCGGCCTGCAAGGCTCGATGACGGTCTTCGAGATGCTTGCGATACGCAACATCGGCGGCATCGGCATCTTGATTGCGATGTCGATCGTCGCCCCGGGTCCGGATCGGATCGTTCGGATGGCGCGACCGATGCTCCATCTGCTGCGCAACGTCGCCCATTTCGCCGGACAAGCGTTGTGGGCGTGGGGCGTGACGGTGCTGCCGCTCGCCATGGTGTTCGCCATCGAGTTCACCACGCCGGCCTGGGTCGCGGTGTTCGCGGTGCTGTTCCTCAAGGAGCGCATGACGTTCGCCCGTCTGCTCGCCATCGCGCTCGGCTTCGCGGGCGTGACGATCATTCTGCGTCCCGGGCTCGATGCTTTCCGGCCCGAGGCGTTGGCCGTGGTGCTCGCGGCGGTCTGCTTCGGGATCCAGATCGTCGCGACGAAGAAACTGACGGGATCCAACTCGACCTGGACCATTCTGCTCTGGATGAACTTGCTGCAATTGCCGATGAACATGGTTGCAGCTTGGCTCTCGGGGCAATCGCCCTGGATCGTCGGTCGGCTGAGTTGGGATATCTGGCTGCCGGCGCTCGGGATCGCGGTCACGGGGTTCCTTGCCCATTATTGTCTGACGAACGCCTTCAAACACGGCGATGCCACGATCGTCGTGCCGATCGACTTTCTGCGCGTGCCGTTGATCGCGCTGATCGGCTGGATGTTCTACGAGGAGACGCCCGAACTGGCGGTCCTGATCGGCGCCGCTGTTGTGATCGGCGGCGTCGCCATCAGCATCGTCGCCGACGCGCGGGCGAAAAAAGCCTAGCGGCCGCGGGGGTCGCAGGGGCGCAGGCCGACGCGCATCCGGTCGAGAGGGCCTGCTTCAACAAGCGCGCTGGCGCGCCGTAGCGGATGCAGGTGAGAACCTTTGGCGCGAGATTTGCGAAACCCGGTAAGCGTCGACCGCCGGCGGATGGCCGCAAGGCACGCCGGAACGCACCGTCCGACGCTTCATCAAAAATTAATTACTTCGGCTCGATCCTACCGTCAAAACACGGGCATGGAGGGGGAGCGACACATGACAAAATACGCCTTCACGCCAACGGGAAAGGAACTGACCTTCGGCGAAGACGAGGTCATCGTCAGTAAAACCGACCTCAAAGGCAGGATAACCTACGGCAACGAAGTCTTCCTTCGAATTGCGGGTTATCCCGAGTCGGAAATCGTTGGCGCGCCGCACAGCATTCTACGCCATCCATGGATGCCGCGGTGCGTTTTTAAACTGCTATGGGACAAGATCGAAGCCGGCGACGAGATTTTTGCCTATGTCGTCAACATGGCGAAGGGCGGCGACCATTATTGGGTGTTCGCGCACGTTACGCCGACCTTCGGCGCAGACGGCAAGATCGTCGGCTACCACTCCAATCGTCGCAGACCGTCCGCATCTCAGATTGGCTCGGCCGCGAGCCTCTACAGAACGCTGCTCGAGATCGAACAGCGTGCACCCGACAGGAAGATCGGGATGGCGGAATCGTCCGAATATCTCGACTCTGTTCTTAAGTCGAAGGGGGTCAGCTATGACGAATTTGTCTTCGCTGTCTAAAGCGGTTTTCGCGACGGCGTTCGGCGCATTCTTCGGGCTCGCGGGCCTCGTCGCAGGCCTGTTGGACTTCGCGTTCGCTCCAATCCTGGTCTTCGCCAGCGTGTTTTGTGCGTCGATCGCGGCCTATTCTTCGGTTTGCGCGCGGCGCTGCGTTCTCGAAGTCAACGCCATCGCGCGCGCAGCGGCAAAGGGCGATCTTGAACCGCGTCTCGTCGGCATTCGCGAGCGCGGCGAGCTGCGCGAGCTGCCCAATTCGATCAACACGCTGATCGACGCGACCGACGCGTTTGTGCGCGAAGCCGCAGCGTCGATGGAACATGCCCGGCACGGCAAGTTCTACCGGAAGGTGCTCGAGACGGGCATGCTGGGCTCGTTCAGGCGGGCGGCCCGGGTCATCAACACGGCGAACGACTCGATGCGCGAAAAACTGGTCGCGAACCGCAAACTCGCGGTCGGCTTCCAAGAAGAGGTCGGCGCGGTTGTCCAAGGCGTTGCCGGATCCGCATCCTCGCTTCGCGCGCACGCCGAATCGCTGGTTAAGATCGCCGAAGACACGCAACAGCGTTCGCTTGCCGTCTCCGCCGCCTCCGAAGAGGCGACGACGAACGTGCAGACGGTGGCTGCCGCAGCCGAAGAGCTCTCGGCATCGATCCGGGAGATTTCCTCGCGCGTCGGCGAAGCGGCGTCCATCGCGACGCAAGCGGCGAGCGAAGCCAAAGCGGTCGACGGCACCGTCACGTCGCTGGCCGCGGCGACCGGGCGGATCGGCGAGTTTGCCACGCTCATCCGCAAGATTGCCGAACAGACCAATCTGCTGGCGCTGAACGCCACGATCGAAGCCGCCCGCGCCGGGGACGCCGGCAAAGGTTTTGCCGTCGTCGCTTCTGAAGTTAAGGGTCTCGCGAATCAGACCGCCCGCGCGACGGAAGACATCTCGGGCCAGATCGCCGCCATTACCGATTCGACGCGCGATGCGGTGGCGGCGATTCGCGGCATTGCGACCACGGTTGCGCGTGTGAACGAAGCCACCACGGCGATCGCCGGTGCGGTCGAGGAGCAGAATGCCGCGACGCAGGAGATCGCGCGGAGCGTGAGCGAAGCGTCTGCGGGAACCAGCATGGTAACGTCGAACATCACGTCCGTTTCGCAGTCGACGGAGAGCGTGCGCGAATCGGCACGCACCGTTCTCGATGCCGCTTCGGGGCTCAACCGTCAGTCCGAGGCGATGCGCGATGCCGTCGCAAGCTTCCTCGCGAAAACCAAATGAGCGTTCGACCCGGTCGGCGCATGCAGCGGCGGGGCTCCGTGTTCGCAGGTTGGCATCTCGCGTCATGGGCCCGCTTTGCACGCCGAACCGGGAAGCCGCCCAACGACCGCGCATGACGACGATCGGTGCCGAGGAAAACCATGGATGATTTGCTGCGCTGGATGGATTTCCTGGCGATCGCCGTTCTTGCGATTTCGGGCGCGTTGGTTGCTTCGCGCAAGCAGTTGGACATTGTCGGGTTCGTTCTGATCGCGGCCGTTACGGGTTTTGGCGGCGGCACGGTCCGGGATCTGCTCCTCGGGCGAACGCCCGTTTTCTGGCTGCAGTCGCCCGCACAGATCGGACTCTGCGCGGGCCTCAGCGTTTTCGTTTTTTTCTTTGCGCATCGGATCGAGTCGCGCTTTCGCTCCCTCCTCTGGGCCGACGCCGTCGGGCTTTCGCTTTACGCGATCGTCGGCACAGAGACGGCACTCGCCTTCGGCGCAGGCCCTGCGGCGGCGATTCTCCTGGGCATCGTCACCGCGACCTTCGGCGGAATTCTGCGCGACGTCATCTGCAACGAAGTGCCGCTGATCTTGCGAAAGGAGATCTACGCGACGGCTGCGGCCGCCGGTGCGGCACTGTTCGTGCTGTTGACGGAGTTGGGGTTCGTTCGCGAATACGCATTTCTGATTTCGGCCGGATCCGTGTTCGCGATACGCGCAATCGCCATTCTCCGCGGATGGTCGCTGCCGACCTACAGACGGCGGGGCGAGGATGCGTGATGACGGGGGCTGCGCGCATGGATAAGACGGCGTTGCCGTTTCCCGAGCCTTTGGAGGGCTGGGTCGCGCGGCTTTGGCGCGAGCAACGCGACAGCGACAGCATCGTGCACGCGCATTCCATCCGCGTCGGCCAGATTGCGGGCGTGATCGCAGCGCAGCTCGGCATCGACGCGGTCGATGTTCTGAAGATCCAGCTCGCCAGCCAGTTCCACGACATCGGCAAGCTGGACCTGCCGCGCGAAATACTCTACGCCCCGCGCCGCCTCACCGAAGAGGAGATGGCGGTCATTCGCCAACACTCGGTACTCGGCACTTTGCGGCTGCGCAAGTTGGAGGCAGCACCGGTGCTTGCCCTCGTCGAAGACGTGACGCTGCACCATCACGAACGCTACGACGGCAGCGGCTATCCCGACCGTCTCGTCGGCAATGCGGCGAGCCTTGCAGCGCGGATTGCAGCAGCTGCCGACGTATACGCGGCGCTTTGGGAACGGCGGGTCTACAAAACGGCGATCTCGCATGACGACGTGCTCGCCCGCATGACGACCGGCGACGATCGAATGCGCCCAACGTTTTTCGATCCGGATGTTCTTGCGGCCCTTCGCGACACCCAGCGCGTTATTCGGCGGCTCGTTGTGGATTGATTTTCGAAGACCGAACCGACCAGCAATTGCTGGAGGCTCGCTTTTCCGATCGCGACGGCCATTGCGCACACGGCAACGAAGAACGCTTGAACCTGCGCCAGCCGATCTTGCGCCGCGGACTTTGGCCGGGTTCTCATTTCGGTTCGGCGCTGGCGTCCCCGAGAGGAATCGAACCTCCGACCCGCAGTTTAGGAAACTGCTGCTCTATCCTGCTGAGCTACGGGGACGTGCGCGAAGCGGCAGGATAGCCCGCGCGCGCGAAAGAATCCACGATGCGGATGGCGAGGATCGTTGCCGCGAACGCGACCGCGATGCCGTAGAGCGTGCCCTCGGGCCAGCCATGGTCGAGGAACCAGCCGAGCAGCAAGGGGGCCAGCATCGAGCCGATATCGAAGCCCGAATAGACGAGCCCGAAGGTGCGGCCCGTGGCCCCCGGCGGGGCGAGTTTCTTGACCAGGATATCGCGCGCCGCCGACGTGATTCCGACCGCCATGCCGGTCGCCGCGAACAGCGCCAGCACCACCGCAAAAGACGGGGTGAATGCGGCCGAACTTGCGAGCAGCAAGGCGGCCGCGATCAAGCCCGCGGCGGCGACCTGGTCGTGCCGGTCGGTGGCGTCGGCCAAGAAACCGCCTGCCAGGATGCCGACCGCATTGCCGACCAGATAGAGCGTGACGGCGAGCGTGGCCGCGCGGAACTCGATGCCGTGGATCGCGGCAAGGCTCGCGGCGGCGAACGTCTGCACGCCCGCACTCGACATCGCCGTCATCGTCAGATAGACGAACGCGGCCAGCATGGCGGGCATCACGAGGAGCTTGCCGAAAGCGGCCGCGACTTCGCGAACGCCCTCTTTGGCCGCCGCGACGGCGGGTGCGGCCTCGCCCAGGAGATCGCGCGCGAGATAGACGAACGCGGCCTGCACCAAACCGTAGACGCCGCCGACCGCAAGCGCCGTGCGCCAGCCGAGCCAGAAACCCAACGCCGCCAGCAGCAGCGGCGACACGACGTAGCCGAGCGTGCCGCCGAAGGCGTGGATCGAAAAGGCGCGGCCCGTGCGGCTCGGATGCACGCGCGAAGCAAGGATCGCGAAGTCGGCCGGATGGAACACCGAATTGCCGAGCCCGGCCACGACCGCGAGCGGCAGGAACATCCAGAAAGCCGGTGCCAATGCCATCGCGAGAATCGCACCGGCCAGCAGCGCCATACCGGCAGCCAGAACGCGCCGCCCGCCCCAGCGGTCGACGAAGATGCCGACGAAAGCCTGGCCCAGCCCCGAAGCCAGATAGAAAGCCGCGACGACGCTGCCGAGGGCCGCAAAGCCCATGCCGAATTCTTCCTGCAGCAGCGGAAACATCGGCGGCAGGCAGAATTGGAAAACATGGCTCGTCGAATGCACGAGTCCGACCGCCCCGATCACGGCGTAGTCGCGCTGGCGCCGTGCTGGCGAATCCGCCTCGGTCACAGGATACGTCCTTGTCTAGAGCCTTTTGGCCCGCTCCATCGCCGCAACGAGATGGCTGCGGATGCCCGGTTCCATGGCCGAATGCCCGGCATCGGGAACGACATGATAGCGCGCCTGCGGCCAGCGCGCTGCCAATTCGTCGGCCGTGACGATCGGGCAGACCATGTCGTAGCGGCCCTGCACGATCGTCGTCGGAATGTCGCGGATGCGATCCACGCCGTCGAGCAGTTCGGTTTCGCCCAAGAACACCCGATGGCGGAAATAATGCGCCTCGATGCGCGCGAGGCCCAACGCCATGCGGTCTTCCGAGAAGGCCAGCACCGTGTCCGGGCTCGGCATCAGCGTGGAGCACGAACCCTCGTACGAACTCCAGGCGCGCGCAGCGGGCAGCGACACGGCCGGATCGGCGTCGGCAAGCCGCGTCCAGTAGTTGGAAAGCAAATCGCCGCGCTCGGCCTCGGGCAAGAAGCCCGAGAATCTGCGCCAGGCTTCGGGGAACACGTGGCGGATGCCCGACAAGAACCAATCGATCTCGAGCTTGCGGCCGAGAAAAATGCCGCGGAGCGCCAGCGAGCGCACGCGCGCCGGATGGGCTTGCGCATACGCCAAAGCAAGCGTCGAGCCCCACGATCCGCCGAACACGTGCCACGTGTCGATGGCCAGATGCAGCCGCAGAAGCTCCATGTCGGCGACGAGCAGCTGCGTGGTGTTGTCGGCCGTTTCGCCGTGCGGGCGCGAGCGGCCAGCCCCGCGCTGGTCGAACACGACGATGCGATAATGCAGCGGATCGAAAAACCGCCGATGCGCGGGCGTGGCCCCCGCCCCCGGCCCGCCATGCAGAAACACGACGGCCGGACCCGCCGGATTGCCCGACTGCTCCCAATACATCTGGTGGCGGCCGTCGAGGTCCAACATGCCCGAACCGTAGGGCTCGAGCGGCGGATAGAGATCTGTGCGCAGGGCTGAATCGGCGGGCATGGGCGCCAAGCTTCGCGTGCGGCATGGCGTTTCGTCAAGGCGGGCTTCGGCCGTTTGCAGAGGGCAGGCTTGACCTCGCGTCCCGCCCGCGACAGATTCCCGCCCATGCGCGGATTTTTCTCGTTTCTGGCGGCGTGCGGCTTGGCCTTGACGCTGGCGGCGTGCGCGCAGAACCAGGCCAGCGGCCGCAATCAGTTCACGGCCTTCGTGAGCCCGGCCGAAGAAATGCGCATCGGCCGCGAAGAGCATCCCAAAGTGCTCGAGGCGTACGGCGGCGAATACAACAATCCGCGCGTGAAGGCCTATGTGCAGCGCATCGGCGAACGGCTTGCCGCGCGCAGCGAACTGGCGGGCACGACCTTTACCTTCACCGTGCTCAACAGCGACATCTCGAACGCGTTCGCGCTGCCGGGCGGCTACGTCTACATCTCGCGCGGCCTGCTCGGCTTGATGGGCAGCGAGGCTGAACTCGCCTCCGTGCTCGGCCACGAGATCGGCCATGTGACCGCGCGCCACACGGCCGAACGCTTGAGCCGCGGCCAGGCCGCCAATATCTTCACGAGCATTCTCGGGCTTGGCGTTGCCGTGCTCACCGGTTCGGGCGATGCCGGCAACCTCGCCTCGCAGGCGACCGGTGCGGGGGCCGGCATGTGGCTTGCCGGTTTCTCGCGCGAGCAGGAATTCGAGGCCGACAAACTCGGCGTACGCTACATGGCGAGCGAAGGCTACGATCCGGCCGAAGCCGCCGATATGCTCGCCAAACTCGGCGCCGAAACGCGCCTGACCGCCAAGATGCTGGGCCGCGATCCCGAATCGGCCGACACGTTCAGCATCATGCAGACCCATCCGCGCACGGCCGACCGCGTCGTGGCGGCAACCGAGGCCGCGCGCGCGCAGGGCATGGTCGTGGCCGCGAACCCGCGCCAAGGCGTGGCCGAGTATTTCGAGGCGATCGACGGGCTTTCCGTCTTGGGCGACCGCGAATCGGGCTTTGTGCGCGGCAATGTGTTCCTGCATCCGGTTTTGCGCATCCGCTTCGAAGCGCCCAAAGGCTTCCGCATCGAGAACGGCACCGATGCCGTGTCGGCGCGCGGCCCGGGCGGGGCGAGCTTGCGCGTCGATGCGGTGCGCACGCGCGCGGCCACGAACCCGCGCGATTTCCTGACCGGCGTGTGGGCGCGCGGCCAAACCTTGCGCGATGTCGAGACGATCACCGTGAACGGCATGCCGGCCGCGACGGCGCCCGCCAATTTGCGCACGCAGAGCGGCTCCGTGGCCGCACGCCTCGTTGTGATCCAGCATCCGGATGGGGCCTTCTACCGCATGCTGATGGCAGCCCCGGCCGAGACGGCCGGCCGCTTCACCGACGATTTCCGGCGCACCACCTATTCGTTCCGGGCGGTGAGCGAAGCCGAAGCGCGCGACGCCCAACCTTTGCGCATGCGCATCGCAACCGTGCGGCCGGGCGACACGCAGGAAACGCTCGCCCGCCGCATGGCGACCGACGACGGTTTCGAACTCGAGCGCTTCCAGCTCATCAACGGCCTCAAGCCCGGCGAAACGCTGGCGCCGGGCGCCCGCGTCAAAATCATCGCCGACCGCTAGAGGCCGAAAAGAATAGGTTACCAAGCGCGACGAACCGCGACGGTAGCCTATTTATCCCATTGATATTCCGCCCGCGTAACCGCGGCGACGATTTTGGGTTACCTGTTCGGAAACGCCTGTTTTACAGGGTTCCGGCGGTTCCGATCTTCACTTTTCAAACAGCGTCCGCCGCTTGATGGCGATGCTTAAAATAGAACATATTCCTGGGTATTGGTCAATTCTCTTTTCCGCGCATCCCGCCGCACGTCGGCGTCAGGCCTCTGCCTGCCGCTTGCGGTAGCGTTTGATTTTTTCGCGGTTGCCGCACAGCGCCATGCTGCACCAGCGGCGCGTGGCGTTTTTGCCGGCGTCGAAAAACACCATGTTGCAGGCCGGATTGGCGCATGCTTTGAGCCGCGCGCTTGCGCCCGCATGGGTCGCGGCAAAATGCGCGAAATCCCGGGCCACCGCAGCGGCGGGGCCGCCGGGCCCGGGATCGAACGTTTCGACCAGCTGCGCGCCGCTGGCTGCGACCTCCAAGCGCAGCTCGACCCGCGCTTGGGCAAGCAGCAGGTTGACCGCATAGGCCGCCGTCTTTGAAACCGTGCCGGTCGCGCGCAGTTCGTCGAACGCGGTGCGCAGGCGCTGGCGCAGCGCCGCCAGGGTGCGCCGCGCCTGCCCCTCGGCCGGTTTTTCCGGTTGTTGCAAGCCGGCAGCCGCAAGCCAGCGGGCGAATCGGTCGGGCGTTGCCAGCAGATCCTGTTCGGCACCCGCAACGATCGGCGTGCTGTTCAGCAGGTCAAGCCACAGATGGCCGCCCAAAAACGGCATGCCGTTGCGCAGTTCCGATCCGGTCGGCTTTGAATCCATGGCCTTGATCTCTTTTTGCAGTTACACCGTCAAAATAGCATTTGACAGGTTTCATATCAAGTTATACCTTTCAAATATAGTTTGAACGGTTACACATCACACAACCCGGAGAAAACAATGTCGAAAGAAGTAGTTAGCGAGATCGACCGAACCGCCACCCAGGTTCGCTACAAGACCATCACGGTCGATGGCCTTGAAATCTTCTACCGCGAGGCCGGCGCAGCCGACCGACCGGTGGTGCTGCTGTTGCACGGCTTCCCGTCGTCGTCGCATATGTTCCGCGACCTGATTCCGCTACTGGCATCCGAATACCGCGTACTCGCCCTAGACTATCCGGGCTTCGGGCTTTCGGCGCAGCCGGGCCTTGCGGCCTTCCGTTACGATTTTGCGGCACTGGCCGATCTCGTGGACGGATTTACCCGGGCTGTCGGCGCCAACCGCTACACGATCTACATGCAGGATTACGGCGGCCCGGTCGGGTTCCGCCTGGCGCTCAAGGATCCGGCGCGCGTATGCGGTTTCATCGTGCAGAACGCAGTCGCGAACGTCGACGGCTGGAACCCCGAAATCGTCAAGAACTTCGCGCCGTTCTGGCAGCACCGGACAGCCGAAACGGAAGCCCCGCTGCGCAGCTTCCTTGCCGCCGCCACGACCAAATTCCAGTACACGCAGGGCGCAACGCGCGCCGACCGCCTGTCGCCCGATGCCTGGATCCACGACCAGGCCGGACTCGACCGGCCGGGCAACGACGCAATCCAGCTCGAACTGCTCCACAATTACCGCGACAATGTGGCGCAGTACCCGGCCTGGGGCGCGTATCTGAAAAAGCACCAGCCGCCGATGCTGATCGTGTGGGGCAAAAACGATCCGTTTTTCACCGCCGCCGGCGTCGCCTATTTCCAGAATCTGCTGCCGCAGGCGAAGGCGCAGCTGTTCGATGCCGGGCATTTTGCGCTCGAGACGCACGCGCCCGAGATCGCCGCCGAAACGTTGCGCTTCCTCGCCGGTCTCGAAGCCGGCTAAGGCCGCTTCGGACTAGGTCTTCTTGTGGGCCTCGATGCGGGCGACGCGCAATTCGCCCGCCTTCATCGCCGCGATGCGGCGTCCCCACAATTGGGCTTCGTTCAGCAGCGCCTTGCCCTCGGCCGGCTTCAGCATGCCGGCCGTGACCATCGATTCGATGCGCGACCAGCCGTCGAGCACGATGGGCGCAAACGTGTCGGTATAGTCTTCGTTCGTGCGCACGGTGAAACCCGCCGTCTCGACGAGGTAGGTGAGCTGGCCGACCGTGCCGAGATAGGTGGGCCGGGCCTCGCCCGCGATATAGGCGGCAAAGGCCGGGCCCTGGCGCTCGTCTTCGGCGACCGCCCAATCGAGCAGGACGAGCCGACCCGCACGCTTCAGCGATTCGCCGATCCGGCGCACGAATTCCACTTTGTCGGGCACGACCGACAGCACGCTGCGCAGCAAGGCCGCGTCGAAATGCTGCTTGGGCCAGTCCGGCGCTTCGAGGTCGAAGGCCGCGATGGGCGCGCGCAGATCGAGGCCGGCTTTGGCCGACAGACCGTCGCCCGCGCGCGCCAGTTCCGGCGACAGATCGTAGCCGTGCGCCTTGGCGCCAAAGCGCTCGACGATCGTGCGGGTGCCGCCGCCGAGCCCGCAGCCGACATCCATCACGACCGAGCTTTTGGTCGCTTCCAAAGCTTGCGCAAGACGGGCGGCAAATTCCCCGCCGCCCGGGAAGGTGAATCCGTCGCCCCAGATCATCTGGCCGACGAGAATGCGCTCGGGGCCCCAGAAATCTTTGGGCGGAGCGGGCGGGGCAGGCGGGGCCGACGGCTCGGCTTTGGTTTCCGCGCGCGGCGTTCGCGGGGCGGGCGCGGGCCGCCGTTTGCCGAGTTCGTAGCCCTCCCACCAGGCATGCAGGCGCGCGCGCAAACCGAGCCGCGACGGCTGCGGCATGGCGTCGCGTGGGGTGGGGGTCGGGACCTCGTCCGGCGTCGGCATTGCGGGCCGAAACTAGAGTCGATTCTGCGGGAAGCCAAGAAATTACCGCGCCGTTTCGAATGGCGCATTTTCGTTAAATGTGCGATATCACGACCTTAGAACTCCAGTTCAAAAACGTATTTATACGGGTGGGGGGCGAACGTGCTGTTTTTGCTGCGAATCAGCCAAGCGATCGATTGGCTCAACGCCAAGTTCGGCGTTTTGGCCAACAGCATGATC
>JAIXXA010000215.1 GCA_027490975.1 Rhodospirillaceae bacterium | reverse complement strand
TTTCGCTCGCCTCCGGTTTGCGACGGCATGGATACGGTTTCTCCCGCGTTTTGACCCATATTTTCCAGAGGGGTCGTCGAAGCCGCCCAAACCGTAGCATGCTCGGCCCGACGCTCAAGCTAGGGAACAGACAATGGACAATCTGGCGTGCCGCTTTGGGCCTACGCCAGAAATCCTCCGAACTCGTCGCACCTATGCAGCGACGCGCTCATTCGGCGGCTTGACGGCCGCCTGCGAGCGCAACACGCGGACGCTTGTGGAAAGCACCGTCCTTCATGATCGCAAGCAGCCGGTCTTTGGATTGAAGGATGGAGACGTCCTGCGAGGGGTCGCCATCGACCAACAGCAGATCGGCAAGGAAGCCGGCACGGATCTGGCCGAGATCGGCCATGCCCATGATTTCACCGCCAGTCTTGGTCGCGCAAAGCAGTGCTTCGCCGTGGCCGTAGCCGAACAGTTTGACGAACAATTCGAGATCCTTGGCGTTCGTCCCCTGCGGCGTCCAGGCAAAGCCGTAGTCGCCGCCGGGTACGACGCGCACGCCGCGACGGCGCAGCTTGTCGTAGGTTGCCGCACAGGCTTCGAGTGCGCGCTTGATGCCGAGGTCAGTTGCCACCTGCTCGGTGATGCCCCAGCGATTGGCATAGTACATTGTGTTGTAAAGGATGCCCACGGCGGGGCCGACGAACGTGCGATGTTTTTCGCGCTCAAGCATGTCGATCGCTTCGTCGTCGGCGAATTCGCAATGGTAGATCACGTCGACGCCGCAGCGTATCGCGGCTTTTACGGACTCGCCAGCCCGGCAATGCGCGTTGACGCGCTTGCCGTAGGCTTGCGCCACTTCGACGGCAGCTCTGATCTCGGCGTCGTTCATGACCGTCATTGCGGCCTTCGCGGATTTGATGAAATCGTCGCCCGAAATATTGATCTTGATGTTGTCCACGCCTTCGCGCACGCACATGCGCGCGGCACGGCGCACCTCGTCGGGCCCGTCGGCGATGAGGGCGAAGGATTCGCGGTGCATGTGCATGCGTCGCTCGTCGCCGAGCCCGCCCGTCACGGTGATTTCGGGGCTTGCCGCGCGCAGGCGCGGGCCGGCAATGCGCCCCGAATCGATCTCGTTGCGGATCACCACATCGAGTCTGACCTTGGCCGAGGCCGCACCGTAGAGCGAAGTGAAGCCGGCATCGAGCATCGCGCGCGCATTGTGCATCGTGACCAGCACATGTTCTTCGGGCGGGATGTCGCCGATCTCGACGGTCGTGGCGGCGTTCGAGAAAGACGGGTGCGCATGGCCTTCGACGAGGCCCGGGATCAAGGTGCAACCGGCTGCATCGATCGTCTCGGCACCGTCGCGCGGCAGCCGCTCGCTGCCCTTGGCGACTTTCGAAATGCGGTTGCCCTCGACCAGAACTTCGCCCGGATACGTCGCCGCACCGGTCGCATCCCACACGCCAACATTCACGAACAAGGTGCGGTTCATGGCGATTTCTCTCCCGATGTTTGGCGCGTCTTAGGCGTCGCCGTCGAAAGAATGTGCGCATACGCGGAACGAAATTCAACTGCGGCATATAAACGTAAAATCTTGCACTGCGGCAAATTCCAAAAGAAAACTGTATAATTTAAGGTAACATTTTTTGGAGAGGTTGGTGCAAAACCGGGCGCATTCTCATATAACGATGCGTGCCGCGAACTACGGATATCGGATTAGAACCGATACCGGTGAATGTGGCTTGCAGGAGAGACGCCAGCCTTGACGTTGCAATTAACCCTCACGATTCTGCTCAACGGCCTCACGCTCGCTGCCCTCTATTTCATTGTGGCCAGCGGTTTCTCCTTGATTTTCGGGCTCATGCGCACGGTCAACATGGCGCACGGCTCGCTCTACATGGTCGGCGCCTATGTCGGCTATGCGGTTTTCGAGCCGCTGTACGACCAGGACGTCTGGTATGCGTGGTATGTCGGCCTTGTCGCGGGCATGGCGGTTGCGGCGGTTCTCGGCGTAGCGATGCAAAAGACCGTGCTGGGCTGGATGCAGGGGCAGGAACTGCGCCAAGCGCTGGTGACGATCGGCATTTCGATCATCGTTGCAGACCAGCTGCTCGCCAATTTCGGCGCCACGTCGCGCCAGTTCTTTGCGCCCGATGCGATTTTCGGCGCCTCGTTCGTGCCCGGCGTCGGCCGCTATCCGACTTTCCGCCTTTTCCAGATCGGCGTGGCGATCGCCGTCGGCATCGGGCTTTGGCTGCTGCTCAATCGCACCAAGGTCGGGCTCATGATCCGGGCCGGCGTCGACGACCGAGACATTCTGTCGGCGTGCGGCGTCAATGTACCCGTGGTCAATATCGTGGTGTTCGCGCTGGGCGCGGCGTTGGCCGGGCTTGGCGGCGTGATCGGAGCGACCGCGCAGCCATTGGCGCAAGGCGTCGATGGGCGGTTTTTGCTGATCTCGCTCGTGGTGGTGATCGTCGGCGGCATGGGCTCGATTACCGGCACCGCGATCGGCGCCATTCTCGTGGGCCTAGCCGAACAGGTCGGCCAGGCGTTGTTTCCGACCTACTCGGTCATCTTGACCTTCGTAATCATGGTGGTCGTGCTCGCCTTGCGCCCGCAAGGCATCATGGGGCGCGCACGATGATCGCATGGCTGCAATCGCGCGCCGGGCGGTGGACGGCCGGGGGCTTTGCCTTCCTGCTCGTGCTGCCGGCGATCCTGCCCGAATTGATGCCGGCCAATCAGGCGAATTTCTGGCTCGGCAACATTTTCGGGCGCGCGATCGTATTCGGCATCATCGCGATGTCGCTGACGTTCCTCGCCACCTATGGCGGCTTCGTATCGCTTGCCCAAATGAGCGTGGCGGGCGTGGCAGGCTACGTCGTTGCCATAACGGTCAACGGTGCGGCCCCCAGCATCGTCGGCGGCCTCACGTATGTGACGGCCATTCCGCTTGGGATCGTCGCGGCCGTTCTGGCGGCTTTGTTCGTCGGCGTCGTGTCGGTGCGTACGCGCGACATCTATCTGCTGATGATCACGCTCGCCTTGGCGATGGGGTTCTTCCGGTTCGTCGAAACTAATATCGCCTGGTTCAACGGCTATGAGGGTATTCGCAATGTCCTCGGCCCGACCGTGTTCGGCCTGCCGTTTCGCGATCCGCACGTCATCTACTACGTGTCGCTTCTGCTCGCGGCAACGCTGTATGGCGGCGTGCTCTATCTCGTGCGCAGCCCGTTCGGGCTTGTGCTGCAAGGCATTCGTGACAATCCGCGGCGCATCGCGGCCCTTGGCTACAATGTGGCGCTGCACCGGGTCGCGGCGTTCGGCGTGGCAGGTTTCATCGCGGGCTGCGGCGGCGTGATGATGACGATCTACAATATCGGCATTTCTCCCGGCTCGGTCGGCCTCGGCGCCACCATCAACGTGCTGATCATGAGCGTGATCGGCGGCCTCGGCCACCCGATTGGCGCTTTCATCGGCTCGCTGATTTTCGCCTTCTTCGACACGTTCGCCGCCACGATCTACGACCGCAACCGCTTCAACACGCTGATCGGCATCGTGTTCTTGGTCATCGTACTTGTCTCGCCCGACGGCGTGATCGGCTTGGCAAAACGCAGCTACGCCTATCTCAAAGCCAAATCCGCACCGCAACGCTGGGACAAGCCGACCTAGGGAGCCGACACCAACGCGCAAACGACGCCAAGGTTCCGCGCCGTTTGCGTCCGAAAAACGGAACCGAAAACAAAATGGAGGAAACCCCCGATGACGATTCGCGTTTCTCGACGCCGCGCCCTGCAGGGTGCAGGCGCACTGGCCGTCGCCGCTGCAACCCTTAAAGCCCCCGCCATCGCCCAAAACGCGCCGATCCGCATCGGCTCGGTCGCTACGCTCGAAGGTCCGTTTGCGACCGGCGGGCAGGATGCCTACCGCGCCATGGAAATGCTGTTCCAAGCCGAAAACATGACGATCGGCGGCCGGCGCATCGAATGGATCCGCGAATCCTCGAACGCCCAGGCCGACGTCGCACTCGCGCGCGCGCGCAAGCTGATCGAACAGGACAATGTCGATTTCATCATCGGTCCCCTGTCGGGCGCCGAAGGGATCGCGCTCAAGGACTACTCGGCAACGCTGAACGGCAAGACGATCATCAACGGCGGTTCGGGCGCTGCCGACACCACGCTGCGCAACCCGTCGCGCAACTTCTTCCGCTTCAACACCGACGGCACCCAGTGGATGGCCGGCCTCGGCACGTATGTGCGCCGCACGCTCAACGTCAGCGAAGTCACGGTCGTGGCCGGCGACTACGCGTTCCCCTACGCGCAGGTCTTCGGCTTCAGCCTCGAATTCTGCCGGCTGGGCGGCAAGGCGAACTATCTGTGGGCGCCGCTCGGCACCACCGATTTCGCCTCGCAGATCGCGCAGATTCCGCGCAGTTCGGGCGCGCTCGTCGTCGTGCACGGCGGCACCGACGGGTTGGCTTTCATGACCCAGTATGCGCAAGCGGGCGGAAGCCTGCCGCTCATCGGCGGCTCGATCATGGCCGACGCGACCATGATGTCGGCGCGCGGGCCCCATCGTCGCCTGATGGTGGGCATGGTGTCCGGTGGCCCCGTGGCCGACGTAATCGACGATCCGCAATGGAACGATTTCGTCGCCCGCTATAAGCGCATGCCGGGCGCCTTCCCCTCGCCCTCGATCCACGCCGTCAATTTCGCGACGAACACGATGGCGGCGATCCTTGCGCTCAAGCAGGTCAACGGCGACCTGTCCGGCGGACAGGCGGCGTTCCAGCGCGCGCTGCAGGGCCTCAAATTCAAGGCGCCGACGGGCGCAGAGGTCTCGCTCGACCACAACCGCCACGCGATCTCGGACGTGTTCTTGAACCGCATCGAAGAACGCAACGGCCAACCAACGACCGTCGCTTTCCAGCGCGCCACCCAGATCAACCAGACTCTGGGCGTGCCGGAAGCGCAGTTCCTGGCACTGGGCGCACCGTCGCGCAACAACCCGGGCTGCGTAGCGGCCTCCTGAGGCGAAAGGACGAGGGGACCGGATTCCCGGTCCCCTCGTCCACGCTGTCTCGCCGCAAAACGCCATGTCGCAATCTCCCGCCATCGAACTCAAAAACGTCGGCCGCCGCTTCGGAGCACTCCAGGCGGTGCGCGACGTCACGTTCGACGTTGCGCGCGGCGAGCGGCATGCCGTGCTCGGTCCCAACGGGGCGGGCAAAACCACATTGTTCAACACGATCTGCGGCGACTTTCCGCCGACCGCGGGATCGATCAAGCTGTTCGGCGAGGAAATTTCCCATATTCCCGCCCACCGCCGCGCCCGGCGCGGCATCGGGCGCACGTACCAGCAATCGCTGCTCTTCGACGGGCTCAGCGTGCGCGACAATCTTTTCGTCGCGGTGCGCGGCGTTCTGCCCAACCGCTTCAGTTTTCTTGTGCCGCGCCGCGACGACGCATTCGTCGCAAAGGCGCGCGACGTCGCCGAGCGCGTGCGTTTGAGCCACGTGCTCGGCGTTGCGGTCGGCGATCTCAGTCACGGCCAGCGCCGCCAGCTCGAGGTCGGCATGGCGCTGGCGTCCGATCCCAAGCTGCTCATGCTCGACGAGCCGGCCGCCGGCCTGTCGCCCGTCGAACGGCCGGAGCTGTCCAAACTGCTGAAGGACTTGCCGCGCGATCTCACCATCGTGCTGATCGAACACGACATGGACATTGCCCTGCCCTTTGCCGATCTGGTGACGGTGATGAAAGACGGGGCCGTCGTCGTTTCCGACACGCCCGACCGCATCCAGGACGACCCGGTCGTGCACGAAATCTATCTCGGCCATGGCGGCCACAAACACTGAGGGATCCGATGCCGCGCTTCGAACGCAAAGACCTGATGGCGAAATTCAAGGCAATGGCCAAAAAGCGCGTGCCGATCGTCGGCGGCGGTGCGGGCACGGGCCTTTCGGCCAAGTGCGAGGAAAAAGGCGGCATCGACCTAATCGTCATCTACAATTCGGGCCGCTATCGCATGGCCGGGCGCGGCTCGCTTGCGGGTTTGCTCGCCTACGGCAACGCCAACGAAATCGTCAAGGATATGGCGCGTGAAGTGCTGCCGGTCGTCGAACGCACGCCCGTCCTTGCAGGCGTCAACGCGACCGATCCCTTCGCGCTGATGGACCATCTGCTCGACGAATTGAAAGCGCTCGGCTTTTCCGGCGTGCAGAACTTCCCCACGGTCGGCCTCATCGACGGAACGTTCCGCGCCAATCTTGAAGAGACGGGCATGGGCTACGGCCACGAGATCGACATGATCGCCAAGGCCCGCGCCAAGGACATGCTGACGACGCCCTACGTGTTCAGTGCCGACGAAGCTGCCGCGATGACCAAGGCAGGGGCCGATATTGTCGTGGCGCATCTAGGCCTCACGACCGGCGGCTCGATCGGGGCGGAGACCGCTCTCAAGCTCCAGGACTGCCCCAAGCTCGTCGACGAATGGGCCGAAGCCGCCAAGCGCGTGCGCAAGGACGTGCTCGTGCTGTGCCACGGCGGTCCCATCGCGATGCCCGAAGACGCGCATTACGTTTTGCGCAACACCAAGAACTGCCACGGCTTCTACGGCGCCTCATCGATGGAACGCCTGCCCACGGAAGTGGCGCTTGTCGAGCAGACTAAGCGCTTCAAAGCGCTGAGGTTCTGACAATGGCGCGCGCCTATGCGAGCACGGTGATCGACGCACCCGTCGAGAGAGTTTGGGGGCTTTTGCGGGACTTCAACGGCTTGCCGAGCTGGAATCCGGCGGTCGCGCGCAGTCGCATCGAGGACGGGCTGGCGGCCGACGTGGTGGGCTGCGTGCGCAGTTTCCATCTGCGCGATGGCACGCATGTGCGCGAGCGCCTGCTCACACTCGACGACGCCAAACGCGTGCTTGCCTACAATTTCGAAACGCCGGCCTTTCCGGTCGGCGACTATGTGGCAACGCTTAGCGCCGTCCCCGTCACGTCGGGCGACCGCTGCTTCGTCGAATGGGAAGCCCGCTTTGTCGAAGCGGCGGCGGACGCCGGCAAATACGAAGCAGTCATTTCCAAAGACGTCTTCGCGGCCGGGCTGGCGGCCCTGCGCAAAAAGGCCGCGGCGGCGCCCACGCCACCTGGTGCGCGGCGCTGGAAGGGGCGCCGTCCGGCCAAAGTCTTCTGCTCGAGCGTGATCCGCGGGCCTGCCGCCAAAGTATGGCCGATCCTGCGGGATTTTGCCGGTATGGGAGCGTGGCATTCGGACATATCGCGCATGCATATGCTCGACGGAAAACGGTCGGACCATGTCGGCGCGACGCGCGACTTCCTGTTCGGCGAAGGGCGGCTGCACGAAGAGCTTCTGCACCTGTGCGACCGCACGATGAGCTTTTCCTACCGCATCAATATGAGCCCGCTGCCATGGCTCGAATACGTTGCGGGTGCTCGCATCTGGCCGGTCACCGATGCGGACGCGACCTTCGCCGTCTGGACGGCCGACTGGGATGCGAGCGCCAACGACGACGTCGAGCTCATCCCCAAGGTCCACAACGACGTGTTCCAAAAGGCGTTCGACACGATCGACGCCAAGTATTTCGCCGGCGGTGCGCGATGAGCACGCAAATCGTCGAGCGCATGGCGGTCGAGATCGACGGCACGGGCGACCCCGTGGTGCTGATCCACGGGCTCGGCGGCACGTCGAACGTGTGGACGCCGCTGATGCCGGTCTTTGCGGGGCGCGCGCGCGTGATCCGCTTCGATTTGCCCGGCTCCGGCCGGTCCCCGCTCGGATCGAGCGCACTGTCGGTCCAAGCCTTCGTCGATCGCATCGCCAAGGCCATGCGCGTGCTGGGAGCCGAGCGCGCGCGCGTGGCAGGCCATTCCCTAGGCACGATCGTGGCAGCACACCTTGCGCAGCAGCATTCCGATCTGGTCCGCGACCTCGTGCTGCTCGGCGCCTTGCCCGAGCCGCCGGAGCCCGCGCGTGCGGGCCTCAAAGCGCGCGCGGCCAAAGTGCGCGAGGAAGGAATGGCCGCCATCATCGATCCGCTGATCGAAGCCGCCTTGTCGCGCGACACCCGCGAGAAGAATCCGCTAGCCGTCGCCTATGTGCGCGAGAGTGTGCTTCGCCAGGATCCGATGGGCTACGCGGCGACCTGCGATGCGCTGGCAGGTGCACGCAGTGCGGATTTCGCGCGCATCGGCAAACGCGCATTGTTGGCGACCGGCGAGGACGACGCGATCGGCACGCCCGCAATGTCGCGCGACATCGCAGGGCGGTTGCCGCAGGCGCATGCCGAAATTCTGCCGCGCACGGGGCATTGGACACCGATCGAACGGCCGACTGAAATCGCCCGTGCCGTTTCGCAATTCTGGTTCGGACGCTAGGGGAGAGCAAGGATGGACGGCATTCTGTTCGCGAATGTGCGGGTGATCGACGGTTCGGGCGACTATCCGTTTCCGGGCGAAGTGCTGGTCGAGGGCAACCGAATCAAGCGCGTGGCGCGCGGTACACGCGCGATCGCGACCAAGGGCGTCACGGTCATCGACGGCGCGGGTGCGACGCTGATGCCCGGCATGATCGAAGCGCACACGCACCTGTCGTGGAACGACCAGCCGAGCCTCGATGCGATTTTCCGTATGCCGCCCGAAGAGCATACGCTGGACGCGGCACGCATCGCCAAGATCTACATCGACCATGGCTGGACCTCGGCCGTAGGGGCGGCGGCGGCGAAACCGCGGCTCGACGTGGTGATCCGCAACGCGATCAATGCGGGCCAGATTCCGGGTCCGCGCTACCTTGCCAACGGCCAGGAGATCGGCACGCTAGGCGGGCTTGGCGACACCACGCCCCCGCATGTCGACCATCCAGGCTTGAGCTTCGGCTGCATCGTCTCGGGCCCGCACGAGATGCGCAAGGCCGTGCGCACTTTCATCAAATACGGCGTCGATCTGCTGAAGATCAACCTGTCGGGCGAGGAAATCACGGGCGTGGGGGCCGAAGAAACACCGATGAGCGACGAGGAAGTCGCCGTCGCCGTCTCCGAGGCGCACCGGCGCGGCAAGCGCATCTGCGCGCACGCGCGCTCGGCGCAGTCGGTCAAGATGTGCGTGCGCCACGGTGTGGACATCATCTACCACGCAAGTTTTGCCGACGAAGAAGCGCTCGACATGCTCGAGGCGCGCAAGGACAAGCACCATTTCGCGCCGGGTCTCGCTTGGCTCATCCGGACCGCGCGCGACGCAAGCGCTTGGGGCATCAATCCCGGGTCGCCGCTCGCTCAAGCCTACGAGCGCGAACTCGTCGCCGCGATCGACGTGTGCAAGAAAATGCACAAGCGCGGCATACGCGTGCTGCCGGGCGGCGACTACGGCTTTGCCTGGACGCCGCACGGCACCAACGCGAAAGACCTGCAGTATTTTGTCGAACTGCTCGGCTTCTCGCCGATGGAAGCGCTCCTGTCGGCGACCAAACATGGCGGGGCCATAATGGGCATGGCCAACGAGCTCGGCCAGATCAAGGAAGGGTTCCTCGCCGATCTGCTGCTCGTGGACGGCGATCCGCTTGCCGACATCCGCATCCTGCAGGACAAGGAGCGCCTACTCGCGATCGTCAAAGACGGCAAGTTCCACAAAGCGCCGCATGTCGCGGGCGCCCGTCCGCGGATATGAACGCCATGGCCGCAAAATCCAAAACCGCATCGCCGGTTCCGGTCTTGCAGGTAACAGACTTGCAGGTCCATTTCGGCCTTGCCCACGTGCTGCAGGGAATTTCGCTGACGCTCGAGCGCGGCGTGCTGGGCGTGATCGGGCGCAACGGCATGGGAAAGACAACGCTCTGCCAGACGATCCTTGGGCTCAAGCCTGCCACGTCGGGTTCGATCAAATTTATGGGCAAGGAAGTGCTGGGGCTGCCCGCAAACGAGATTTCCAATCTCGGCATTGCTTACGTGCCGCAAGGGCGGCGCACCTGGCCGAGCCTGACGGTCGACGAGCATCTGCGCCTCGTGGCGCAGAAGCGCCCGCCCAAGGGCGGTTGGACCGTCGCGCGCGTCTACGACACGTTCCCGCGTCTGGCCGAGCGGCGGCGCAACGGCGGCACGCAGCTCTCGGGCGGCGAGCAGCAGATGCTCGCGATCGGGCGCGCCTTGCTGCTGAATCCACGTCTGCTCGTCATGGACGAACCGACCGAAGGCTTGGCGCCCGTCATCGTCGATCAGGTCGAAGAATTGCTGAAGAAGCTGGCGGCCGAAGGGTCGATGGCGGTGCTGCTGGTTGAACAGAATCTGGGTGTGGCAACCGCCGCCGCCACGCGCGTGGCGATCGTCGTCAATGGGCGCATCGCGCGCGAATTGCCGGCGGCCGAATTGGCAGCGGACCGTGCACTGCAGGAGCGCCTGCTCGGCGTGCACAGCCATGCGGCCGACGACAGCCCAGCCGTGCCGACACTTGCGCAAGCCGAAGCGCCGAACGAGGAACCCTCGGCGCCGGCCCAAGTCTTGCGGGTCGTGCGACGCGCAAGCGAAACGCCGACCGAGGCCGGGCCCGGCTTTTCGGCGGCGCGCGCGCCAACCCGCTGGTCGCACGGCAATCCGCTGGCCGACCGCGCGGCGGCTTTGGGGCCGACGGCGCCCCCGGCCGAACCGCAAGAAGCGCCGCCCCCGCCCCCGCCCAGCCCCGGCCAGATGGCAGGGCGCAACGTCTATGTCGCGGGCACCTACGACACCAAGGCGCGCGAACTTCTCTATATCAAGGGTCTGCTCGACCGGCTCGGGGTCAAGACCGTCTCGGTCGATCTATCGACGTCGCGCAAACCCTCTCCCGCCGATGTCTCTCCGCAAGAAGTGGCGCGCCACCACCCCAAGGGCATCGCCGGCGTATTCTCCGACGATCGGGGTGCGGCCGTCTCGGCCATGGCGCAGGCGTTCGAGCGGTTCGTCGCTGCACGCCGCGACATTGCGGGCATGATTTCGGCGGGCGGTTCGGGCGGCACGTCCCTTGCGACGCCGGGGATGCGCCGGCTTGCCGTGGGCGTGCCCAAGATCATGGTCTCGACGGTCGCCTCGGGCGACGTGGGGCGCTATGTCGGGCCCGCCGACATCATGATGATGTATTCGGTCGTCGATGTGCAGGGGCTCAATCGCATCTCCGAGCAGGTTCTGGCCAACGCCGCCCATGCCATGGCGGGCATGGTCGCCAACAAGCCCAAAATCTCGGCCTATGCCAAACCTGCGCTCGGTATGACCATGTTCGGCGTGACCACGCCGTGCGTGCAGGAACTGCAGCGACTGCTGTCGCCGCGCTACGATTGTCTCGTGTTCCATGCGACCGGCACGGGCGGCCAGTCGATGGAGAAGCTGGTCGATTCAGGCTTGCTCGAAGGCGTCGTCGACGCGACCACGACCGAGGTCTGCGACCTGCTGATGGGCGGCGTATTTCCGTGCACGGAGGACCGCTTCGGCGCCATCGCGCGAACGCGGGTACCCTATGTCGGTTCATGCGGCGCGCTCGACATGGTGAATTTCGGGCCGCTCGACACGGTGCCGGCCAAGTATCGCGGGCGCAATCTCTACGTCCACAATCCGCAGGTCACCTTGATGCGCACGACGGCCGAAGAAAACGCGCGCATCGGCCAGTGGATCGCCGAAAAGCTCAACAAATGCGACGGGCCCGTGCGCTTCCTTCTGCCCGAAGGCGGCGTGTCGCTGATCGACGTGCCCGGCAAGCCCTTCCACGATCCCGCCGCCGACAAAGCCCTGTTCGACGCGCTTGCCCGGCATCTGAAACAGAGCGCCGACCGAAAGCTTTTGCGCCTGCCCCACACTGTCAACGATCCAGCCTTCGCCAAAGCGCTGGCCGATACCTATCTGCAACTCGTGCGCACGCCTGCGGGCGTCGCCGCCCGCGCCTGAAGAAAACGAGGAGGACACCATGTCTGGGTTTGGAACCTTCATCATGACCTTGATCATCGCCGCGGCGATCGTCGCGGTCGTGGTCTGGCTGCTGTCGTGGCTCTATCGCCGCTCCACCAAAGAGGTATCGTTCGTGCGCACAGGCTTCGGCGGGCAGAAGGTCGTCGCCAACGGCGGCG
>JAIXXA010000192.1 GCA_027490975.1 Rhodospirillaceae bacterium | reverse complement strand
TTGCCTTCACGCAGACCGTACTTTCAGTTTTACATCCGCCACAACCGCGCGCCAAGACCATTAAGTTGTGCTGTTACACAATGCGCGTCGCTAATGACACAATCTTATGCGGCAGGCCCACGCTTCGCGCGCGCGGAGCGACATGAAATTGCTCAAACTGTAGTTCCGGGGCTACACTCGTTGCATTGTGCGCACGACGCACGAGAACACAAGGAACACAAAAGCAAGAATGTCTTCGATCCCGATTCCGTTTCCGGCACGCCGCGTCTCCGGCTTCGACGAACCCCCTGCCCCCAAACGCGACGGCGACGGGCGCCCCAAGGGCTTGCCCCCTGCGCCTGGAGAGCCCACGGCGTTGCAGCGCGCTTGGCTCGCGCGCGGCCTCGGCGAACCAGGCGGCAAATTGCCGCTCTTCGTCGGCGACGGCCGCAGGATCGATCCGCGCACGGTCAAAGCCTGTCTCGACAAGGGCTGGTGCGAGCCATGGTACGCCAACCCGACGAAGCCCGACTGGCTCGTCTGCAAACTCACGCCGGACGGTCGGCGCTTGTTCGAAGCGGGTTGATACAATGGCAGTGCCAACCAGCTTCGGCGCGCGTGTTGCGCGCTGCTTCCTGCCTTTTGCGGCAGGCTATTTCCTGTCCTATTCGTTCCGCACGGTCAATGCGGCAATCGGTCCCGATCTTTCGGCCGAATTGGGCCTTCAGGCGGCTGCGTTCGGCACGATTACGTCGGCCTATTTCGCGGCTTTTGCGCTTGCCCAAGTGCCGCTTGGCATCGCCCTCGACCGATGGGGTCCGCGGCGCACGCACGCGTTTCTGCTGCTTTTTGCAGTCGCGGGCGCGTGCATCTTCGCATCGGCAGAAACCATCCTGGGTCTTGCGATCGGACGCGCGCTGATCGGGCTCGGCGTATCGGCAAGCCTCATGGCCGCGTTCAAAGCCAACACGCTTTATTGGCCGATCGAACGCCTACCGCTTGCCAACGGGCTGCTCCTCGGATTCGGCGGTCTCGGTGCGGCGAGCGCAACATTGCCGGTCGATTGGCTGCTGGGCATCGTCGATTGGCGGTCCGTGATCTACGGGATGGCGGCGCTGGCCGCCGCAACCGCCGCGGCGATCTGGTTTGCCAGCCCCGACTCGCCGCGCCGCGGCAGCAGCGAAACGGCGGCAAGCGAATGGGCCGATGTCGGCCGCATTCTCGGGAGCGCCGCGTTCTGGCGCTTTGCACCGCTGACGGTCGCGACGCATTCTGTTTTTCTGGCTTACCAGACATTGTGGGCCGGTCCGCACATGCGCGATACGGCCGGTATGAGCCGCGGCGACGTCAGCATCGGCATGGCGCTCGTCACCGGGGCTATGGCGTTCGGCTATCCGATGCTGGGGGCTCTGGCTGATTGGCTACGCCAGCGCGGAATTCCGACCGTGCACATGTTCGGCATTTACGCGGCACTGTTCGTCGGCGTCCAACTGTTGCTGTTGCTCAATCTTGCCGGGTCGGCCCACCTGCTGTGGGCGGCGTTCGGTTTCCTGGGCTGCGGCACGATCCTCGGCTACGCGGTGTTGACCCAAAGCTTCGCCGCCACCCTCGCGGGCCGGGCCAACGCAACGCTCAACCTGTTCGTGTTTGGCTTCGCGTTCGCGGCCCAAGCCGGGATTGGCGGCGTGCTCGCACTCTTTGCCGAGGCGCCTGTTCAGGGGCATGGCACGGCGCTCGCGATCGCCATTGCCTTCCAAATTGCGTCGCTGCTCTGGTTTATGCTAGCCAGAACCAAGTCCGTACTGGCGCCTGCGAGCGCCCCGGCCGGAGATCGCCCAAACCATGTTCAAACGCCCTAAATTCGAGATCGCAGTCTACAACGAGCATGTGCGCGCCGCCGTGTCGCGCGGCGAACAGCACAAGCACTACAAAGACGACTGGCAGAACCAGCATTTCATCGAGATCTTCGCCGCCAACGAGAAGGAAGCGATGATGCGCATCCGCGCACGCTATCCCCAAGACCAGGGTTTTGTGATCCTGGCGTGCCGCGAAATCACCGGCGAATGAGCTGGGCGCTGCGGCTGCGCGCTCGGGCAAGGCGGGGTGGCTTCGCGGTTGCGGGGCTCGTTCTTGCGCTGTTCGCGCTCGGGGGCGCCGCCCGCATCGCGCATGCCCAAGATGCGCGTGCGATTCTCGACGATCCGACCGGCTTTTGGCTGGTGGCTGAAACCGGCCCGCCGGTCAGCTCCGGGCTTGCCGCCATCCCGATATTCGGTGCGGCCGCACGCGCGCAGATCGGCAATCCGCGCGCGGTATGGGACATTAGGCGCGAGGCCGACAACTCGCTGTCGATCCAAATTCGCCCGCGCGATCTGCTGTTCCGCAACGTTGCGATTGCCGGCGAAGCGCTGACGGCCGAAACGACCGCACCCGATAATCCGAACGCGCGCGTGCGCCTCGACGTGCGCGTCGCCAACGGCCAACTCGTCGGCACGCTTGCATTCGAAGGCTTTTCGCTGTCGCTTGAAGGGCGCCCGCCGGCGTCGGTCGTGGCCCTGCGCGAGGCGCTGGTTGCCGCGCGCACGCGCCTCGACGAAATCGACGGTCCTTACGCGATCCCCGAAATCGAAAAGCTGCGGCTCGAAAACATCGTTCTCATCGAGCGTATCCGCCGCGTCGAGGGCGAGCTTGCCGCGCGCGGCCCGAACCGCGCTGCCCCCGCCCCGAACCCAACGCCGACCACCGCTTTGGGCGGGCAGATTGCCATGCGCGGCCTCGGCCTT
>JAIXXA010000114.1 GCA_027490975.1 Rhodospirillaceae bacterium | reverse complement strand
GGTCGTCGGCATGGCCGTCGCCTACGGGATTTTTTCGGTGACGATCCGCAATCCGGTCGCCGGCGCCCTTTACGGGCGCTTCGAGCGGTTGGACGTCGAATTCATGCAAGGCCGCGGCAATCTTTTTTTTCTTTTCAATGCCGGTTTCTGGCTGCGGCAAAACGATGCGGCCGGCGACTCAGTCGTGCCTGCGGGCCGCGTGTCGTCGGCCGATATGCGGCTGTTCGACGTGATCATCATCAATTTCGAGGGGCAGGACCGGTTCAAGAACCGTATCGATGCGGCGCGCGCCCAGCTCTATCCGGGCTATTGGGAAGTCGAGGATGCTTGGATTACGGCACCTGAACGCCCGGCCGTATTCGAGCAGCGCCGTCGGGTGCCCACCAACATGACGGCCGAGCAGATCCAGGATTCGTTCTCCTCGCCCTTGACCATTTCGTTCTGGGATCTGCCGGGTTTCATCCGGCTGATCGAGACGGCGGGGTTTTCCGCCACGCGCCACCGCCTGCACTGGCACCAGCTGACGGCCTTGCCGCTGCTGCTGGCGGCTATGGTGCTGATTGCAGCGACGTTTTCCCTGCGCCCGCACCGGCGCGGCGGCACGGGCATCATGATCGCGACCGGCATTGGCACGGGTTTTGTGCTGTTTTTCGTGTCGAGCCTCGTGGGTGCCCTCGGCCAGAGTGCGACAATCCCGGTCGCCCTCGCTGCTTGGACGCCCGCCGCCGTGTCGAGCATGCTCGGCATCGCCATGCTGCTGCATCTCGAGGACGGCTGACCGGCCGCCGCCCCCTTCCGCGTTGCGCGACGCGCGAATTGCGCACGCAACGCTTTTTAACTATAGATTTCGGCCATGAAGAACCAGAGTCCCGCCGCCTGCCGCCTTGCCCTGGCCGCCGCCTTCCTGATCGCCGCTGCCGCCCCGCTCGGCGCGCAAGAACAGCGCATCATTGCGGTCGTCAATACCGACATCGTGTCCAATTTCGACATCGAGTCGCGGATCGGGCTTAACTTCGCGACCGTCCAAGGCGGGGCCTCGCCCGAAACGCGCGAGCGCGTGCGCCCGCAAGTGCTGCGCCAGCTCATCGACGAGCGCATCCAGGTCCAAGAGGCGAAGCGGCTCGGCGTGACGGTGGCGAAACGCGAGATCGACGCGCAAGTCACGCGCCTCGAGCGCGCCAACAATCTGCCGCCCGGCGCCGTCGAGCAGATCCTGCGGCGGGCTGGTTCCTCGCGCTCGGCGCTCGAGCGCCAAATCGAGGCGTCGATCGCCTGGGGTCGCATCGTCGCGGGCCGCCTGCGGCCGCAGATCGAAGTCAGCCAAGAAGAAATCGAAGAGACGCTGGCGCGCTATTCGCAGGGCGAGCCGGTTACGGAATATCTGCTCGCCGAGATTTTCCTGTCGATCGACAATCCCGACCAGGAAGGCGAGGTCGAGCGCAACGCCGACGACTTGATCGCGCGCATGAAGGGCGGCCTGCCCTTCCCTGTTGCCGCCCAGCAATTCAGCCAGGCAGCGTCGGCCAACGAGGGCGGCGACATTGGCTGGGTGCAAAAGGGCCAGTTCGACGATGCGGTCGAGCAGGTGCTGGCGAGCCTCGACACCAACGACGTCTCGATGCCGATCAAGACCCCGAGCGGCATCTACATCTACGCATTGCGCGAAAAGCGCGTGCTCGCCCCCGCTTCGCCCGACGATGCGCTCGTTGAGATCGCGCAGATGGTTTTCCCGCTGCCGCTGGGGGCAGCCCAAAGCGACCGCGAGACCACGCTCGCCTTGGCCGAGACGGTGCGCGAGACGGTCGAAGGCTGCGCCGATCTCGAGCGCGTGGCCCAGGAGCTGCGTGTGCCCGCACCCACACGGCTCGCCGAGGTGCGCATCGGCGATCTTGCGGCGGACGCGCGCGCACGCATCCGCACGCTCAAAGTAGGCGAGATGACGGACCCCACGCCGGCTCCGGGCGGTGTGGGCATGACAATGCTGTGCGTGCGCCAGGAACCAAAATCCAATCTGCCCTCGGCCAGCGACATCGAAGAAAATCTGATCCGCCAGCGCATCGACAACGCCGCCCGCCGCTATCTGCGCGATCTGCGACGCGTGGCCGTGATCGATATCCGGGCCTGACGGCGATCGAACGGCCAACGCAGCCGCGCGCCCCCGCCGCCGACGGCTTGCCACCGCTAGCCGAGATCGTGCGCAAGCACGGTCTGGCCGCGCGCCGGTCGCTGGGCCAGCATTTCCTGTTCGACCTCAATCTCACGCGCCGCATTGCGCGGGCCGCGGGCGACCTCGGCCGCGGCACGACGATCGAGGTCGGCCCAGGCCCCGGCGGCCTCACGCGCGGGCTTTTGGCCGAGGGGGCGGCCCATCTTGTCGTCGTCGAGCGCGATGCGCGCGCTTTGCCTGCCCTCGAAGAGATCGCGGCCTTCTGGGGACGCGAGCGCCTGACGATCGTCGAAGGCGACGCGCTCGAACTCGACCTTGCCGCGATGGGTACGGCACCAAGGCGCATCGTTGCGAACCTGCCCTACAATGTCGGCACGCCGATGCTGCTGACCTGGCTGGCACGGCCCGACGCGTTCGAAACCCTGGTCGTGATGCTGCAGAAAGAGGTTGTCGAACGGCTCGCCGCCGCGCCCGGCAGTGCGGCCTACGGTCGGCTTTCGGTCGCTGCACAATGGCATTGGCAGGTGCGCCGGCTATTCGACGTTGCCCCCAGCGCTTTTTCGCCCCCGCCGGCCGTCGTGTCGGCCGTCGCAGAATTGCGGCCGCACGCCAAACCGCTTGCCGAAGCAGACGCCAAGACGCTCGAGCGCGTCGTGGCCGCGGCCTTCGGGCAGCGGCGCAAGATGCTGCGCCAATCTCTCAAATCGCTCGGCGGCGACCCGCTTGCGCTGTGTGCCGCAGCCGACATCGACGCCACGCGGCGCGCTGAAACCCTGTCGGTCGAGGAATTCTGCGCGCTCGCGCGCGTTGTCAGCGCCCGTCGCGCAGGCGTTTGACGAAATCGCCGAGCCCGATCTGGCGCTCGCGCTTGATCCGCTCGGCCGCAAGCACCGACTGCACTTCGGCAACCGAGCGGTCGAGATCGCGATTGACGACGATGTAGTCGTATTCGGGCCAATGGCTCATCTCATTGGAGGCCTGCGCCATGCGCTGCGCCACCACGTGCGCTGGATCCTGCGCGCGCGCGTTGAGCCTGCGCTCGAGTTCGGCGGTCGATGGCGGCAGGATGAACACGGTCACGAGGTCGGCCGCGAGTTTTTCGCGGATCTGCTGCGTGCCTTGCCAGTCGATGTCGAACAGCACGTCGCGCCCCTCGCCCAGGCTCGCTTCCACGGGGCCGCGCGGCGTGCCGTAGTAGTTGCCGAAGACTTTGGCGTGCTCGAGAAACTCGCCGCGATTGATGCGCAAACCGAACTCGGTCTGGTCGACGAAGAAATAGTCGAGCCCGTCGGTTTCGCCGGGCCGTTTGGGCCGCGTCGTCGCCGAAACCGACATGGCAAGCCCCGGCTCGCGGCGCAGCAATTCGCGGCTGATCGACGTTTTGCCCGCCCCCGAGGGCGAGGACAGCACGAGCATCAGACCGCGGCGGTAGATCGCATCGTCCATCGCTTCTCGTCACTCCACGTTCGCGGCCTGCTCGCGCATGCGGTCGATCGCCGTCTTGAGCGCCAACCCGATGCGGGTCAGCGCGATGTCCGACGCCTTCGAGCACAGCGTGTTGGCCTCGCGGTTGAACTCCTGGCTCAGGAAATCGAGCTTGCGCCCGACCGCACCCTTGCCCGCGAACAATTCGCGCGCCTGGCCGATATGCGCGCGCAGCCGGTCGAGTTCTTCGCGCACGTCGGCCTTGACCGCAAGCAAAGCCGCCTCGTGCGCGAGCCGCTCGGGCGATAGCCCGGTTTGGCTGCCAAGCAGTTCGGCCATCTGCGCTTCGAGTTTGGCTTTGAGGGCAGCCGGTTGCGCCGCAGCACTTGCGGCCGCGTCGCGCGTGAGGCTTTCGATTTCGTCGAGCGCGCCGTCGAGCACGCGGGCAAGTGCCGCGCCCTCTTTGGCGCGCGCATCGGCGAGGCCCGCAAGCACGTTGTCGAGGGCCGCCAGGATCGCCGCATCGAGCTTGGCCTGCTCGGCTTCGTCGAGCGGCGTTTCGCCGACCGTCTCGAGCACACCGCGAATGGCAAGGATGCCGTCGAGACGCGGCGCCGCCGCGTCGATGCGTCCCGACAATTCGCCCATCAAGGCGAGCGCCTGGTCGAGGGCAGCGCGGTTGATCTGCAGGCGCGGCCCCAGCGTCGGCGTTTCGACCGTCAGCGTGAGCGCCACATTGCCGCGATCGAAGCGCCTGGCCGCCCGCGTGCGGATCTCGCTTTCGAGCCGGTCGTAGCCCGGCGGCAGGCGCAGGCGCACCTCGAGGCCGCGCCCGTTGACCGACCGCGCCTCCCATGTCGCCACGCGCCCCAGAACCTCGGCGCTGGCACGGGCAAATCCGGTCATGCTGGCAAGCGGCACTGGCGTTTCTCCCTCGGGTGCGACCGCCGTTCCGAATCGTCGAACGGCGCGCAAACCGTTATACAGTGCCCAGGAAAGGGCACAACGTCATGCGAAGCTGGCGCAGCATTCTGATCACCGGCGGCTCCTCGGGGCTCGGGGCCGCTCTGGCGCAGGAATTGGCCGGGCCCGGCGTGCGGCTCGCTTTGACCGGCCAGAACCGAGAGCGGCTCGCCGAAGTGGCTTCCCTGTGCGCGGCCAAGGGGGCCGCCGTCGAAACGGCCGCGCTCGACGTCGCCGACAGGCACGCGATGGGCGCTTTCGTGGCGGCGATGGACGCTGCCGCCCCGCTCGATCTGGTCGTCGCGAATGCGGGCATTTCCGCCGGCACCGGCAACGGCGTGGAGAGCGCGGAGCAGGCTCGCCGCATTTTCGCCGTCAATGTCGACGGTGTGGTGAATACGGTTGCCCCCGTCCTCGACCCCATGGCCGCGCGCGGCCGCGGCCAGATCGCGATCGTGTCGTCGCTGGCCGGGTTTCGCGGCCTGCCGGGTGCGCCCGCCTATTGCGCCAGCAAGGCCGCCGTGCGCGTCTGGGGCGAGGCGCTGCGCGCCGACTGGGGGCCGCGCGGCGTGCGCGTCAATGTCGTCTGCCCCGGCTTCGTGACCACGCGCATGACCGCGCGCAACAATTTCCGCATGCCGCTGCTGATGTCGGCGGAACGTGCGGCAGCGATCGTTTGCGACGGGCTGGCGCGCGACGTCGGCCGCATCGCGTTTCCGCGGCGCATGTATGCCGCATCGTGGCTCTTGGCGGCTCTACCCGGATTCGTCGTCGATCCGCTCTTGCGACGGCTGCCGCGAAAAGCTTGAATGCTCGCGCCATGACGTTGCTCGTTCCGCCGTTCGACTGGCCGCCCCAGACCGATCGCCTCACGCGCCTCTATGCCTATTGGCAATCGCGCTGCGGCATGCGCTTGTTCCCCGCGCGCAGCGACATCGATCCCGTCGATTTCTGGTATGTCTGGCGCGACACGGTGCTGCTCGACGTCGTGCACGAACCGCGTTTGCGCTTCTTCTATCGCCTGTGCGGGACCGGCCATGTCGAATGGCGCGGCAAAGATCTCACCGGCCAGGACGTTGAGGTGGACGACACACCGCAGCTCGGCGGCACGTCGCTGGCCGGCTGGACAGACTGCGTCGCTGCACGGCGGCCGAATCTTCAGAAACTCGAAGGCATCTTCGACGACCGGCGCCTGCATTTCTGGACCTTGCGCCTGCCGCTGGGCGACAGCGATGCCCGCGTCGATATGGTGCTGACGGCGCGCCAGGTCGCGCGTTAGCGCTCGCGCGGGCCCGCCGCACGCGCGCGTTCGATTTCGCGCAGTCGCGCGACGTTGCGATTGTGTTCGGGCAAAGTGCGCGCGAAAGCGTGCCGCCCCTCGCCGTCGGCCACGAAATAAAGCGCGTCGTCGGCCGGCGGATTGAGCACGGCGGCCAGGGCCGCACGCCCCGGATTGGCGATCGGCGTCGGCGGCAAACCGTCGAACGCGTAGGTATTCCAGGCATGCCGCGTCTCGAGGTCGGCTCGGCTCAACGGGCGCCCGAGCGGCACCCCCGGCGACAGGCCGTAGGCGACCGTCGGATCGGCCTGCAGGCGCATCTTGCGGCGCAATCGGTTGACGAACACGGCCGCCACGCGTCCGCGTTCGTCGGCATGTGCCGTCTCGCGCTCGACGATCGAGGCAAGCACGAGCGCCTCGGCAGGCGTCGCCAAAGGCAGATCGGGTGCGCGCTTTTCCCACAACTCGGCCAAGGTCTCGCGCATGGCGCGCTGGGCACGTTCGATCGTACGGGCGCGCGGCTCGCCCCAACTGTAGAAATAGGTTTCGGGCAGCAGGCTGCCTTCGGGCGGTATGGCCTCGAGCGCACCCTCGAAACCTTCCGCACCGCGCAGCAATTCGACGATCTGCGCCGACATAAGCCCCTCGGCAAACGTGATGCGGCGCTGCACGGTGCGCCCGCTCGCGAGCAACTCGCCCGCCGCGCGCGCGCTGAGTCCGGCGGCAAACAGATATTCGCCGGCCTTGAAGCGCGCCAAGGTGCCGTCCCAGCGCGCGCCGGCCAGGAACGCCCAGGGCGCGGCCACGACGCCGCGCTCAGCGAGCAGGCGCGCAATATCCTCTGCACCCGCCCCGCGCGGAACCACAATCTGGATGTCGGCCGTCGAAGGACCCGGCCGCGTATAGCGCGCCGCGAGCTGCCAGACGAACAAAGCCGCGCAGAGAACGCCGAAACAAGCCGCAATCGCGAGGCTTCGGAAAAGCCTACGCGACACAGGGCCCCCGCCTCACGTCGGACGCGAGAAGATCACTGCGGCGTTGGTGCCGCCGAAGCCGAAGCTGTTGGAAAGCGCGTGGCGGATCGGGCGCGGCTTGGCGTGGATCGGCACGAGGTCGATGTCGCAGCCTTCGGACGGATCCTCGAGATTGCGCGTCGGCGGCGCGACCTGGTCGCGCAAGGCAAGGATCGAGAACACGGCTTCCACGCCGCCGGCCGCACCCAGCAGATGCCCGATGGCCGACTTGGTCGACGACATCGAGAGTTTGTAAGCCGCCGCCCCGAAAAGGCGCTTCACTGCGCCGAGTTCGATCTCGTCGCCGAGCGGCGTCGAGGTGCCGTGCGCGTTGATGTAGTCGATATCTTCCACATTGAGCTTGGCGTTGCGCAAAGCGGCGCCCATCGCACGGAAACCGCCATTGCCGTCTTCCGGCGGGGCCGTGATGTGGTGCGCGTCGCCCGACAGGCCGTAGCCGGTAAGTTCGGCATAGATTTTCGCACCGCGCTTTTTGGCGTGCTCGTATTCCTCGAGCACGACCACGCCGGCACCTTCGCCCATGACAAAGCCGTCGCGGCCTTTGTCCCACGGGCGCGAGGCGCGCTGCGGTTCGTCGTTGAAGCCGGTCGAGAGCGCGCGTGCCGCGGCAAAGCCTGCAATGCCGAGACGGCAGATCGCCGCTTCCGTTCCGCCCGCGACCATCACGTCCGCGTCGCCCAGCATGATCAGGCGGCCCGCATCGCCGATCGCATGCGCCCCCGTGGCGCAAGCGGTGACGGCCGAATGGTTGGGCCCGCGGAAACCGTATTTGATCGAGAGATGGCCCGACACGAGGTTGATAAGCGCCGAGGGAATGAAAAACGGCGAAATGCGGCGCGGACCGCGCTCTTTGAGCGTGATCGAGCCGTCGTAGATCGCCTGCAAACCGCCAATGCCGGAGCCGATCATGACGCCGGTGCGGTCCTGGCCTTCCGCGTCGGTCGGCTTCCAGCCCGAATCTTCGACCGCCTGGGTCGCCGCCGCCAAACCGAAGATGATGAACGGATCCATCTTCTTCTGGTCTTTGTGCGGCACCCAATCGTCGGCGTTGAAACGCCCTTCGGAGGTCTCGCCGAGCGGCACCTGGCCGGCGATCTTCGCCGGCAGGTCCGACACGTCGAACGACTGAATGGCACCGAGACCGGACTCGCCGGCGATCAAACGCTTCCAGGTCGCTTCGACCCCGCACGCCAAAGGCGTGACGAGGCCAAGCCCAGTTACAACGACGCGACGCATCGGGGGTCCGCTCCGGCCGTTGGCGGCTTAGGCCTTGGCCTTGCCGATGAAGTCGATCGCGTCCTTCACGGTCGAAATCTTCTCGGCGGCATCGTCCGGAATTTCGATGCTGAACTCTTCTTCGAACGCCATGACGAGCTCGACCGTATCGAGACTGTCCGCGCCCAGATCGTCGACGAAGCTCGCGTTTTCGGTAACCTTCGCTTCTTCCACGCCCAGGTGGTCGACGACGATTTTCTTCACGCGTTCAGCAATCTCGCTCATTGTATTCCTCTCGTTCGGCTCCGTATCGGCTCCGTCCGGACGGACGCTGGCCGATACCACTGACGATCCGCTTTCCGGGTTGTCCGGTCAAGACGGAGTCGATTTCCAATTCGGGGCGGTTGGTAACACAAAATCGAACCGCTTGACCAGCCTGCGAATCATTCGCGAAGTCAGAGACTTGGGACGTCTCTGCAGAATCAGATCATGGCCATCCCGCCATTCACGTGCAGAGTCTGGCCCGTGACATAGCCTGCTTCCGCGCTGGAAAGATAGACGACGGCCGCCGCAATCTCGTCGGCAGCCCCCATGCGTCCCAGCGGGATGGCGTCGAGCAGGCGCTTTTTCTGCTCCTCGCCCAGCGCTTCGGTCATCGGCGAAACGATGAAACCGGGGGCCACGCAGTTGACCGTGATGCCGCGCGAAGCAACCTCTTGGGCAAGCGCTTTCGACATGCCGATCATGCCCGCTTTGGCGGCGGCGTAGTTTGCCTGGCCCGGATTGCCGGTGACGCCCACGATCGACGTGATGCCGACGATGCGGCCCCATTTGCGCTTCATCATGCCGCGCAAGGCAGCGCGGCTCAGGCGGAAACCGGCCGACAGATTGACGTCGATCACCTTCTGCCAATCCTCGTCCTTCATGCGCATCGCAAGACCGTCGCGCGTGAGGCCGGCATTGTTGACCAGAATGTCGATCTGGCCCAAAGCCGCCTCGGCATCCTTGAACAGCTTCTCGGTCGCAGCCGCATCGCCCAGATCGCCCGCGCACACGACGGCATTCGCACCGATCTCAGCGCGCACAGCCTCGAGCGCCTCGACGCGCGTGCCCGCAAGCGCCACTTTCGCGCCCGCCGCCGCCACGGCGACGGCGATGGCGCGGCCGATGCCGCCGGAAGCGCCGGTCACGAGTGCGGCTTTGCCGTCGAGTCTGAACATGGGGGTCCTCGGATTCGTTAGAGCGTTTTGGCGAAGGCTTCGATGTCGGCAGGCGCCCCAAGGGCGGTTGCGGCGAGATCGGGCTCGATGCGTTTGGCAAGACCGGTCAGCACTTTGCCGGCACCGAGCTCGTAGAGTTGCGCGACACCCTGCTGCTTCATGTAGCTCACGCATTCGCGCCAGCGCACCATGCCCGTGACTTGCTGCACGAGCAGCTTGGCGATGGTGGCGGCATCGTGCGCGGCGGCTGCCGTGACATTCGCCACCAGCGGAATGCGCGGCGGCGCCATGCGCACCTTGGCCAAGGCTTCGGCCATCGCGTCGGCGGCGGGCTGCATCAGCGCGCAATGGAACGGCGCGCTCACCGGCAGCAACATCGCGCGCTTGGCGCCCTTGGTCTTGGCGATTTCGACCGCCCGCTCGACGGCGGCCTTGGCCCCCGAAACCACGACCTGGCCCGGCGCATTGTCGTTCGCACAGTCGCACACTTCGTCCGCACCGGTCTCGGGATTGGCGCGTGCGGCCTTGGCGACGTCTTGGGCTGCCGCAAGGTCGAGGCCCAGCAGTGCCGCCATCGCCCCTTCGCCGACCGGGACGGCCTTCTGCATCGCATTGCCGCGCAAGCGCAGCAGGCGCGCTGCATCGCCGAGCGCGAAGGTTCCGGCCGCCGCAAGGGCCGAATACTCGCCGAGCGAGTGGCCGGCCACAAACGCGACGTGCTTGCCGAGGTCGAGCTTGGCGTCGCTTTCGAGCACGCGCAGGACGGCGATCGACACAGCCATCAAAGCGGGCTGGGCATTGGCCGTCAGCGTGAGTTCCTCGGCAGGCCCCTCGAATATGAGCTTGGAAAGCTTCTGGCCCAGCGCATCGTCCACCTCTTCGAACACGAGGCGAGCCGAGGCGAAGGTCGCGGCAAGGTCGCGCCCCATGCCGGGTGCTTGGCTGCCTTGGCCGGGAAAAGTGAATGCGCGCATGTCGAAGGACCTTTGTCTGTGCCGTGCGAAGTTGCCGCGTCCCTACCCTTGCATGGCTGGACAAGTCAAGCCGCACGGTCTAACTAGCGAACATCTTCGACCCAGGAGACAACGCCATGCGCCGCCGAATCTTTTTGGCATCCGCCCTGTTGGCCGCCTCGTTTTCCGCCGCCCACGCCCAGCCCCATCCGATCGAGGTGCAGGATCCATGGGCACGCGCAACATTGGGCCAATCGCGCACCGGTGCGGCTTATCTGACGCTGTCGGCAACCGGCCCCGCGGCCGACCGCTTGGTTGCGGCAAGTTCGCCCGTCGCCGCGAAAACCGAGTTGCACAACCATATCATGGTCGGCAACGTGGCGCAGATGCGCCCGGTGGACGCGATCGAGATTGCCCCGGGTTCGCCGACCCTGCTGCAGCCCGGCGGTCTGCACATAATGCTGATCGACCTCAAAGCGCCGCTGCAGGCCGGCACCAGCTTCCCGGTGACGCTGACCTTCGAAAAGGCCGGCGCCGTCACGGTCCAGGTCGCCGTGCGCGCCAATCGACCGGCGGCCCCGGTGGGCCACGGCCATACGCACTAAGCCCCGCACGCACTAAGCCCCGCCAGCCCCCCTTCTGAACCGTCCGCTTGCGGGCGGGGCGGTTTCGTGTATATTCCGCGACCTTCAAGACGGGCGGGGCCATATCCCGCCCGTTCTCCTTGCCGACTTCCCGGGCCCCCAATGGGTACAGAAGCCGGTCGGGACCCGGGTTCGCTTCGGCAGTCGGCCGTTGCGGGCGCTTGGGTCCGAAACCCGAGAGGAGCTGCCGATGGCGTTCTACGAGAACGTATTCATCGCGCGTCAGGATTTGGCGCAAGCCCAAGTCGACGCGCTCGCCGACCAATTCACCGCCACGCTCAAGGAGCTCGGCGGCGAAGTCAAAAAACGCGAATATTGGGGTCTGCGTTCGCTGACCTTCCGCATCAAAAAGAACCGCAAGGCGCACTACGTGCTGCTGTGCCTCGACGCCCCGCCCAAGGCGGTCGCCGAGATGGAGCGCCAAATGGGCCTCAACGAAGACGTGCTGCGCCTGATGACGGTGCGCGTCGAAGCGATCGAGGAAGGTCCCTCGGCGATGATGCAGAAGCGCGACGAGCGCGAAGGCCGCGGCGACCGTGAAGGCGGGCGCTTCGGCGAACGCGACGGCGGTTTCCGTCCGCGTCGGCGCGACAATGAAGGCGGCGATGCCGCCGCTATCGAAGGAGCGATCTAAGCCATGGGCAATCCCTCGAACGAACGGATGTCGGGCGACCGCGGCGAACGCGGTGGCGAGCGTGGCGGCGAGCGCGGTGCGGGCGGCGGCGAAGGCGGCTTCGGCGGCCGGCGTCCGTTTTTCCGTCGGCGCAAATCGTGCCCCTTCTCCGGCCCCAACGCGCCGAAGATCGACTACAAGGACATTCGCCTGCTGCAGCGCTTCATCTCGGAGCGCGGCAAGATCGTGCCGGCCCGCATCACCGCGGTCTCGGCGCCGAAGCAGCGCGAACTGGCCCGTGCGATCAAGCGCGCGCGCTTCCTGGGCCTGCTGCCCTACGTGCTGAGCTAAGGCACGCAAGCGCGAGACCCGAGAACGCGATCGATGCCGAGCAACTATGCCATGATTGCGGCAGCCGCCGGGGCTGCGAGCGCGTTCGTTTACGCCTCGCTGCTCCTCGGCACGCCTGCTGCTTTCATCCTCGCCTATCTGGCACAGCTGCCGCTTTATGCGGCCGGTCTGTGGCTTGGGTCGGGGGCGAGCATCATCGCGTCGGGCGCCGGGATCGTCGTGGCGTTTCTGGCGGGCGGATTCGCCTTCGGCGTAATTTACACGCTCGCCAACACCGCCCCGGTGCTGCTGATCGTGCGCCAAGCATTGCAATGGCGCACGGCCCCGAACGGCAGCATCGAATGGTATCCGCCCGGCGGCCTCTTGATGTCTCTGGTCGGGTTGGCGTCGGCCCTGTTCGCGATCCTCGTGCTCGCGTTCTCCGGGCAGCCGGGCGGGCTCGAGGGCTCGATCGAGGCCTTCCTCAACGAAGGCCTCAAGCGGCTCAGCGGGCCGCTCGGCATGGATGCCGCCATGGTCGAAAAATTCGCCGACCAGATGGCGCGCTTCTTCCCCGGCATCATCGCGGTATCGTGGCTGACCATGTCGGCGGTGAACGGCATCCTGGCGCAAGGCGTCCTGTCGCGTTTCAAACGCAACTGGCGCCCCTCGCCGCGCATGGCCGACATCGACCTGCCGATCTGGCTGTCGGGGCTCACCGCGATCTTCGCCGTCGGCGCCTTTCTCGAAGGGCTGGGCGGTTTCGTGTCGAGCAACATGCTGGTGCTGTTTGCGGCCGCCTACAGCTTTGCCGGGCTCAGCGTCGTGCATGCGCTGATCGGCAAGCTGCAATGGCGCGGTGCGGCGCTGGGCGCGCTCTACGGCGCCATTCTCGTCTTCGGCTGGCCCATTGCCGTGGTGGCGATCCTCGGGCTCATCGAACCTTACGCAAATCTAAAGGCGCGCGCCGCAGGCGCGCCGCCGCAAGTCTGAACCCAATTCTTACGGAATACGAAGGAGACAAGGCGATGTCCCAGATGGATGTGATACTGCTGCAACGGATCGAAGCGCTCGGCCAGATGGGCGACGTGGTCAAGGTGAAGCCGGGCTACGCCCGCAACTTCCTGCTGCCCACCAAGAAGGCGCTGCGCGCGACCAAGGAAAACCTCGCCTATTTCGAGAAGCAGCGCGTGCAGCTCGAAGCGCAGAACCTCAAGCTGCGCGCCGATGCGCAGGCCGTCGGCGACAAAATGGGCGAGAATTTCTCGGTCGTCATCATCCGCACGGCCGGCGAAAGCGGCATGCTGTACGGCTCGGTCTCGAGCCGCGACATCGCCTCGGCGATGAAGGAAGCCGGCGTGACCGTCGACCGCACGCAGGTGCTGCTGTCGCAGCCGATCAAGGCGCTCGGCCTCTTCAAGACGCGCGTCGCCCTCCATCCGGAAGTGACGGTCACGGTCACCGTGAACGTCGCGCAGTCGGCGGAAGAAGCCAAGCTCCAGGCCGAAGGCAAGGCGCCCAAGCCGCAGGCCGAAGCCGCCCCGCCGGCCGAACTCACGGCCCCTGCCGAGGAAGCCCCGGCTGCCGAAGCCCAAGCCGAGACCGAAGAAAAGCCCGCCAAGAAAGCCAAAAAGAAGGCCAAGGAAGAAGGGTAAAACGCTTTATTCCAGGCCTTCTGTCGCAACAGCGGCGTCGCCTCGATCGAGGCGGCGCCGTTTGCGTTTTCGCCGACTCGATTGTTTGCGCGTACAATTCCCCTAATCCACAGCCTTTCGATTCGATTTTTATTTTCGGACGTCGATTCTTGTTTTAGCGCGTCCGCCGACGCGCCTAAGGTCTGCGCCTCATGGAAACGCAAACAACAGCCAACGTCGCCTTTCTGCCGCAGCGCACGCCCGAAGACGCGCCGCTGCAGCGCGTGCCCCCGCACAATTTCGAAGTCGAGATGGGTCTGCTTGCGGCCCTGCTCGCCAACAACCGCGCCTACGAAAAAGTATCCGAACTGCTGCGCCCCGAACATTTCGCCGACGCGCGCCACGGTCGCATCTACGACGCGATCGGCAAACTCGCGCAGAAGGGCCAGCAGGCCAACGCCGCCACGCTCAAGAACTATTTCGAGCACGACGGCGAACTTGCCGAGATCGGCGGGGCCGAATATCTCGCGCGCCTGCAGGCCTCGGCCGTCACGATCATCAACGCGCAAGACTACGCGCAGCGCATCTTCGATCTCTATCTGCGCCGCGAGCTCATCGACATCGGCACCGACGTCGTCAACGAAGCTTACGCGTTCGACGTCGACAGCGACGCCAATGCCAAGATCGAAAGCGCGGAACAGAAACTGTTCGACCTCGCCGAAAAAGGCCAGGCCGAAGGCGGCTTCAAAACATTCAACAACGCGCTGACCGCCGCCATCGATATGGCAACCCTCGCCTTCAAGCGCGACGGCGCCGTCACGGGGGTCACGACCGGCTTTGCCGACATGGACGACAAGCTCGGCGGCCTGCACAAATCCGATTTGCTGATCGTCGCAGGCCGCCCTTCGATGGGAAAAACGGCCCTTGCGACGAAGCTCGCCTTCAACGCGGCCCTGGCCCGCCAGCAATGGCTCGAGCAGGCCACGCGCGAGGGGCGCGACCTCAACGACCCCGAAGCCGACGGCGCGGTGGTGGCGTTTTTCTCGCTCGAAATGTCGGCCGAGCAGCTCGCCAACCGTCTTCTTTCCGAACGCGTCGAAATCCCGTCGGACAAGATCCGGCGCGGCGAAGTGGCGGGCGAAGACTTCCCGAAATTCGTGCAGGCCGCGCAGGAGCTCGCCTCCCTGCCCTTGCATATCGACGATACGCCGGCTTTGTCGGTCTCGGCCGTGCGCACGCGCGCGCGCCGTTTGAAGCGCACGCACGGGCTCGGCCTCATCGTGATCGACTATCTGCAGCTTCTGTCGCCCCCGCCCGGCATGCGCGCCGAAGGCCGCGTGCAGGAAATCTCGGCCATCACGCGCGGCCTCAAGGCGCTCGCCAAGGAACTCGACGTGCCGGTGATGGCGCTTTCGCAGCTGAGCCGCGCTGTCGAACAGCGCGAAGACAAGCGCCCGCTGCTGTCTGACTTGCGCGAGTCCGGCACCATCGAGCAGGACGCCGACGTCGTGATGTTCGTCTATCGCGAGGAATACTACCATTCGCGCGCCGAACCCGGCCGCCGCCCCGAAGAGGACGAAAGCAAGTTCAACGAACGCCATCAGAAATGGCAGGAGCGCGGCGAGCAAATCATGAATATCGCCGAAGTGATCCTCGGCAAGCAGCGCCACGGCCCGATCGGCACGGTGCGCCTGCGCTTCGACGGCCAGTTCACGAAGTTCTCCGACCTCGCCCCCTCCGACCATCTGCCGGAAGTTTATGAGTGAGGCAGGGCCAGCGTCGCTGCTGACGGTCGATCTGGCTGCTTTGGCCGCGAACTGGCGTGCGCTTGCCGCTCGCGCGACCCCGGCCGACTGTGCCGGCATCGTCAAAGCCGACGGCTACGGCCTGGGTGCCGGTCCCGTCGGGCGTGCCCTCTATCGCGCAGGTTGCCGCACCTTCTTTGTGGCAAGGCTCAGCGAGGGCGTGGCGTTGCGCGAATTCGTGACCGACGACGCGCGCATCTGCGTGCTCGACGGTCTTATGCCGGGCGAAGAGAAGCTCTACACCCGGCGCAATCTCACGCCCGTGCTCAACGATCCGAGGCAGATCGAGCAATGGCAGGCCGCCGCGCGCCGGCTGGGCGACCGGCTCGACGCGTTCATTCATTTCGATACGGGCATGTCGCGCCTGGGCCTGTCGCCCGCCGAAACCCGGAAGCTGATCGCGGACCAAGCCCCCCTCGAAGGGCTGAAACTCGTCGCCGTAATGAGCCATCTGGTCAGCTCCGAAGAGCCCGACAATTCGCTCAATCGCGATCAGCTTGCGAAGTTCCACGCCATCCGCGCGGCATTTCCGGCGGCCAAGGCGAGTTTTGCCAATTCCTCGGGCGTGTTTCTGGGGGCGGATTTCTGGTTCGACCAGATCCGGCCCGGCTGTGCGGTCTACGGCATCAACCCCACGCCGGCCGGGGCGAACCCGATGGCGTGCGTGGCCACGCTCCAGGCGCGCATCCTGCAGGTGCGCGAAATTGACCGCCCCCAGACCGTTGGCTATGGTGCGACGTGGCAAGCGAGTCGCCCGACACGTGTCGCCACGATCGCCTGCGGCTATGCCGACGGCTGGCTGCGTTCGCTTTCGGGTCGCGGCCAGGCTTCGCTGCGGGGACAGACGGTTCCCTTCATCGGCCGCGTTTCGATGGATCTGGTCACGCTCGATGTTTCGGGCGTGCCCGCAGCACAACCGGGCGAGATGGTCGAACTCATGGGTCCGCAAATCTCCGTCGATAGCGTCGCCGATCTTGCCGGCACCAACGGCTACGAAGTGCTCACGCGCTTGGGGGCCCGCATCAAGCGCAGCTATCGGGATTCACGCGCATGAATCCGCTGGCGACGGTCGGGCGTTTCTTCCTTGCGTTCCTGCAGCAGATCGGCGAGCTCACGATTTTCGCCGGCCGTGCCGTCTCGCACTGCGTGCGCCCGCCCTTCTATTTCCGCCATATCGGGCGCCAGATGCTGGATATCGGCTACTACTCGCTGCCCGTGGTGGGCCTCACGGCTTTGTTCACGGGCATGGTGCTGGCCTTGCAGAGCTACACAGGCTTCGCGCGCTTCTCGGCCGAGGGGGCCGTTGCGACCGTCGTGGTGCTGTCGGTCACGCGCGAATTGGGACCGGTCATTGCGGGCCTCATGGTTGCGGGCCGCATCGGCGCGTCGATCGCCTCCGAACTCGGCACGATGCGCGTGACCGAGCAGATCGACGCGCTCTACACGCTCTCGACCAACCCGATGAAATATCTCGTGGCACCGCGCATCATCGCGGGCGTGCTCACGTTGCCGCTGCTCGTGATCGTGGCCGACATTATCGGCGTGTTCGGCGGCTACGTGGTCGGCGTCTACAAGCTCGAATTCAACGCCGCCGTCTATTTGAAGCAGACCTTCGACTTCCTCGAATTCATGGACGTGTTCTCGGGCCTCGTCAAAGCCGCGGTGTTCGGCTTCATCATCACGCTGATGGGCTGCTACCACGGCTACCGCTCGGACGGCGGCGCCCAAGGCGTGGGTCGCGCCACGACAAATGCGGTCGTGTCGGCTTCGATCCTGATCCTGGTGTTCAACTACGCGATCACCGAACTCTTCTTTGCCACGCGCTGAAGGGGATCTTGATGGCCGACACGCCCAAAATCGAAATTCGGGGTCTCAAAAAGCGCTTCGGCAGCAAAGTGGTGCTCGACGGGCTCGATCTCGACGTCGGCGACGGCGAGTCCGTCGTGATCATCGGCGGGTCGGGTACCGGCAAATCCGTGCTGCTCAAATGCATCCTGGGTTTGCTCGACCCCGAAGCGGGCTCGATCAAGGTCGATGGGCAGGAAGTGATCGGCCTGTCGACGCGCGAGCGCGAACAGGTCAATCGCAAATTCGGCATGCTGTTCCAGTCGGCCGCTTTGTTCGACTCTTTGTCGGTCTGGGAGAACGTCGCCTTCGGCCTCGTCTCGGCGCAAGGCAAGTCCAAGAAAGAGGCCAAACCCATCGCGCTCGACAAACTCGCGCAAGTGGGCCTGCCGCCGCAGGTGGGCGAGCTGCAGCCGTCCGAGCTTTCGGGCGGCATGCGCAAGCGCGTGGGTCTTGCGCGCGCCATCGCAACGCAGCCCGAGATCATCTTTTTCGACGAACCCACGACCGGCCTCGACCCGATCATGTCCGACGTGATCAACGATCTGATCGTCGATTGCGTGCATCGCCTAGGTGCAAGCGCTTTGTCGATCACGCACGACATGGCGAGTGCGCGCAAAATCGCGCACCGCATCGCCATGCTCTACCAGGGCAAGATCATCTGGCAAGGTCCGGTCGGCGACATCGACAAATCGGGCAACGCGCATGTGGACCAGTTCATCCACGGGCGCGCCGACGGACCGATCCGCATGCAGATCCCGGTCTAAGGCGCACGATGGCCCGCGCAACGGCGCGCTATGTGTGCCAGGAATGCGGGGCCGTGCACCCGCGTTGGTCGGGCAAGTGCGACGCGTGCGGCGGCTGGAACACGATCGTCGAGGAAGCCGCCCCCGACGTCGCCCCCAAAGGCGTTTCGCCCAAGGGCGGCAAGCGCGTCACCTTCGTCGATCTCGAAGGGGAGAGCGAGCAGGCCCCGCGCCGCACCACGGGGATCGCCGAACTCGACCGCGTGCTCGGCGGCGGGCTCGTCAAAGGCTCGGCCGTGCTGGTCGGGGGCGATCCGGGGATCGGCAAATCGACGCTGCTGCTGCAGGCGGCGGCCGCCTTGCCCAAGGGCGCGCGTGTCGCCTACATCTCGGGCGAGGAAGCGGTCGACCAGATCCGCATGCGCGCCACGCGATTGGGCCTCGCCAAAGCCAAAGTGGCCCTCGCCTCGGCCACCAATGTGCGCGACATCCTCGCCACGCTCGACAGCGGCGAAGCGCCCGATCTTGCGATCATCGATTCGATCCAGACCATGTATATCGACCAGCTCGACAGCGCGCCGGGCACCGTTGCGCAGGTGCGCGCCTCGGCGGCCGAGCTCATTCGGCTTGCCAAGCGGCGCGGCATTGCGGTGATCCTCGTGGGGCACGTGACCAAGGAAGGCACGATCGCCGGTCCGCGCGTGCTCGAGCACATGGTCGATACGGTGCTGTATTTCGAAGGCGAGCGCGGCCACCAGTTCCGCATTTTGCGCGCCGTCAAAAATCGCTTCGGCCCGACCGACGAGATCGGCGTGTTCGAAATGACAGATGCCGGCCTCTCCGAAGTGCCCAACCCGTC
>JAIXXA010000036.1 GCA_027490975.1 Rhodospirillaceae bacterium | reverse complement strand
CGTGGCCGAGCTTGCCTGCATCGGCCGCCCGGCTTGGCTGGTCCCCTACATGCACGCGACCGACGACCACCAGACCGCCAATGCGCAAGCGCTTGCCGCGACCGGGGCGGCGTGGCTCGTCCCGGAGCCGCAATTCTCGGCCGACGGTCTTGCCGCACGCTTGGCAAGCCTGCTGGCGGCGCCGGCATCGCTCGGCGACATGGCGCAAGCCGCCCGCGGCTTCGGCCGGCCCGACGCCGCCGAGCGCCTCGCCGACCTCGTGCAGCGACTTGCGGAGGAAACGCCATGAGAGCGCTGCCGTTGGATATCGGCCTTATCCATTTTGTGGGCATCGGCGGGATCGGCATGAGCGGCATCGCCGAGATCCTGCACAATCTCGGCTACAAGGTCCAAGGCTCGGACCAGTCCGACAGCGCCAACGTGAAGCGTCTGGTCGGCCTCGGCATTCCGGTCGCGATCGGGCACCGCGCCGAAAATCTGGGGGCGGCCGAAGTCGTCGTCGTGTCGACGGCCGTGAAGCCCGAAAATCCCGAAGTGCGTGCCGCGCGCGAGCGCTTGGTGCCCGTCGTGCGGCGCGCCGAGATGCTGGCCGAACTCATGCGCCTCAAATGGGCGATCGCGATCGCAGGCACGCACGGCAAGACCACGACCACGAGCCTCGTGGCCGGCATGCTCGAAGCCGCGCAGTTCGATCCCACCATCATCAATGGCGGCATCCTCAACGCCTACGGCACCAACGCGCGGCTGGGCTCGGGCGACTGGATGGTCGTCGAGGCCGACGAAAGCGACGGCACCTTCATCAAGCTGCCCGCGACGATCGCGGTCGTGACCAACATCGACCCCGAGCATCTCGACTATTGGGGCACGTTCGATGCGGCGCGCAAAGGCTACCAGACCTTCGTGTCGAACATCCCGTTCTACGGCTTTGCCGCGATGTGCATCGACCATCCGGAAGTGCAGGCGCTGATCGCGAACACGCAGGACCGCAAGATTCTCGCCTACGGATTCTCGCCGCAGGCCGACGTGCGCGCGGTCGATATGCGGCTCGACGCGTCGGGCGGCCATTTCGACGTGATGCTGTCCGGCCGTGCGGGGCCCGAGCGCACGCTCAAGAACATGCATCTGCCGCTCGTCGGCCGCCACAACGTGGAGAACTCGCTCGCCGCCATCGCGGTTGCGGTCGAGATGGGCATCGACGAGGCGACGATCCGCAAGGGCCTTGCCGGCATCAAGGGGGTGAAACGCCGCTTCACGCGCACGGGCATGGGGGCGGGCATCACGGTCATCGACGATTACGGCCACCATCCGGTCGAAATCGCGGCCGTGCTTCGCGCAGCCCGCAGTGCGACGTCGGCGGGCGTGGTCGCGGTCGTGCAGCCGCACCGCTACACGCGCCTCAAATCGCTGTTCGACGAATTCTGCACCTGTTTCAACGACGCCGACGCCGTGATCGTGGCCGACGTCTATGCCGCAGGCGAAGCGCCGATCGAGGGCATTTCCAAAGAAGCGCTCGTCGAGGGCTTGCGCGGCCACGGGCACCGCAAGGTCGTGGCACTGGAAAGCCCCGACGCCCTCGCCGCGACGGTGCTCGAACTTGCGCGCCAGGGCGACATGGTCGTGTGCCTGGGTGCCGGCACCATCACGCAATGGGCCTATGCGCTGCCCGATGCGCTCGAAGCGCTGGAGGGCCGCAAATGATGGCCGAAACGCGTTCGCTTCGTCTGGTCGAGCGTTTGCCCAAGGTGCGCGGCGCCTACCGCGCCAACGTGAGCCTTGCGCAATACACGTGGTTCCGCGTCGGCGGACCCGCCGAGATCCTGTTCCGCCCCGAAGACGCCGACGATCTCGCCGCGTTCATGGCGGGCAAACCCGCCGACGTGCCGGTGACGGTGCTCGGCGTGGGCTCGAATCTGCTCGTGCGCGACGGCGGCATTCCCGGCGTGTCGATCCGGCTCGGCAAAGGATTCGCGGGCCTCGCGCGCGACGGCAACATCCTGCGCGCAGGCGCCGGCTGCCTCGACGCCAACGTGGCTCTGCAGGCCGCCCATTGGGGCATGGGCGGGCTTGAATTTCTGTCCGGCATTCCGGGCACGATCGGCGGCGCTTTGCGCATGAATGCGGGTGCCTACGGCCGCGAAATGAAAGACGTCACGCTCGCCGCCGAGGCGATCGACGCCTACGGCAACCGCCAATACGCGACCAACGGCGCAATGTGCTTCGGCTACCGGCATACCGGCATGCCGGCCGACTGGATTTTCGTCGGCGCCGAACTCAAGACCAGCAGCGCCGATCCCGCCGCCATCGCAGCCGCGATGGCCGACATCCAGGCCAAGCGCGAAGCAACGCAGCCTGTGCGCACGCGCACGGGCGGGTCGACCTTCGCGAACCCGACCGAGACGAGCGAGACGCGCACCAAGGCCTGGGAACTGATCGACCAGGCGGGCTGCCGCGGGCTTGTGCGCGGCGGCGCCATGGTCTCGGAGAAACACTGCAACTTCCTCGTGAACACCGGCAACGCTACGGCGGCCGAGATCGAAGATCTCGGCGAAGACGTGCGCGCGCGCGTGTTCGCCAAATTCGGCGTCGATCTGCGCTGGGAGATCAAGCGCATCGGCGTGCGGCTGGAGAAAACCCAATGACGCGCGTTCTGCTGCTCAAAGGCGGTCTGTCGAGCGAACGCGAGGTGAGCCTCGTGTCGGGTGCCGAGTGTGCTGCGGCACTGCGCGCCAAAGGCTACGTGGTGGACGAACACGATTTCGCGTCGCTCGACGGCCTGATCGCGGCTCTCGCAACGAAACCCGACGCGGTCTTCAATGCGCTGCACGGCCGCTACGCCGAAGACGGCACCATCCAAGGCGTGCTCGATCTCGCCGGCATTCCCTACACGCATTCGGGCCTGCTCGCCTCGGCCGTGGCGATGGACAAGCCGATGGCGCGCAAGATCTTCGCAAGCCACGGCCTGCCCGTGGCCGAAGGTGGCGTGTTCCACCGCGAAGACGTGCTCGCGGGCCGTGCGATCCCCGTGCCCTTCGTGATGAAACCGACGAACGAGGGTTCGAGTGTCGGCGTCAAGATCGTGCTCGACGCAGGCGACCTTGCCGCCCTTGCGCGCGAAGCCTGGCCGTTCGACGAGGAAGTGCTCGTCGAAGCCTACGTGCCCGGCCGCGAGCTCACCGTGGCCGTGCTCGGCAGCAACGGCTCGGCGCAGGCGTTGGGCGTGCTCGAAATCCGTCCCAACAACGGCTTCTACGACTACACGGCCAAATACACGGACGGGAAAGCCATCCATCTGTGCCCGGCCCCCATCGCACCTTCGGCCTATGCGAAGGCGATGCAGATCGCCCTCGAAGCGCACCGCGCTTTGGGCTGCCGCGGCGTGAGCCGGGCCGATCTGCGCTACGACGACACAAGCGGCGAACCCGGCGCTTTGTGCCTGCTCGAGGTCAACACCCAACCCGGCATGACGCCCTTGTCGCTGGTTCCCGAAATCGCCGCGGCCGGCGGCATTGCGTTCGCCGATCTGTGCGCGCGGCTGGTCGAAGAGGCGCGGCACGACGGGCCGCGCGCGAGGCTCGCGCCATGAATCTGCGCCGCACATCCAAAGCCAAGAAACCGGCGCGCCGCTTCGGCTGGCGCCGTCTGCTGTCGTGGCATCCGTCGCGCCGCGCGCTCAGAATGTCGGTCGTCCTTCTGGTCGCAGGATCGCTCGGCGGCGGCTTTGCCTGGGCCTGGCAGCGCGGCCTGCCGCAAGCGGCGGGCGACCTGCAGGACGAAATCGCCGAACGCGCGCTGGCGGCCACCGCGCGCGCGGGCCTTGCCGTGCGCGACGTGCTGGTCGAAGGCCGCGTGCAGACCGATCCGCGCGATCTGCGCGCCGTGCTCGATGCGCGGCGCGGCGCCCCCATCCTTGCGTTCGATCCCTACGCCGCCAAAGCCGAGCTCGAGCAATTGCCGTGGGTGCGGCGCGCCTCCGTCGAACGCCGCTTGCCCGACACGATCTTCGTACGGCTCGAAGAGCGCATCCCGCTTGCGCTGTGGCAGCGCCAGGGCCGCTTCGTCGTGATCGATTCCGAAGGGGTCGAGATCGCAGGCACGGATCCCGCCCGCTTTGCCGACCGGCTCGTCGTGGTCGGCGACGATGCGCCCGCGCACGCAAGTGCGTTGATCGCTTTGCTCGAGACCGAGCCCCAGATGCTGCAGCGCGTGTCGGCCGCCGTGCGCGTGGGCGGGCGGCGCTGGAACCTGCGCCTCGACAACGGCATCGACGTCAATCTGCCCGAAGCCAATGCCGGGGCCGCCTACGAGCGCCTCGCCCAGCTCGTGCGCGAAAACGGCCTCATCGACCGCAATCTCGTCGCGGTCGATCTGCGCTTGCCCGACCGCCTCATCCTGCGCGTCGCCAAAGACGCGACCCCGCCCGCCCAAATCCAGCCCGCGCAAAACCAGCGCCGGCCCAACCGACCGACGTAAAGGAGCCTTCCCGTTGGCCAAAAGCAAACGCAAGTCGCGCAGCGGTCTGGTTGCCGTGCTCGATCTGGGCTCGACCAAAGTCTCGTGTTTCGTCGCCAAGGCCGACGCCGACGGCAATGCGCGCGTCGTGGGCATCGGCCACCAGATCAGCCACGGCGTCAAAAGCGGCGCCATCGTCGATCTCGACGAGGCCGAACATTCGATCCTGTCGGCCGTGTCGGCGGCCGAGCAGATGGCGGGCGAAACCCTCAAGAGCGTCGTCGTCAATCTCATCGGCGGCCAGCCGCAGTCGCGCACCGTGCCCGTCGAAGTCGCGATCGCCGGCCACGAGATCGGCGACCACGATCTGCGCAAAGTGCTCGAACAGGCGCGCCAGACGCAACTCGCGCCCGAGCGGCGCTTGATCCACCAGATCCCGGTCGGCTTCACGATCGACGGCAGCCGCGGCATCCGCGATCCGCGCGGCATGTGCGGCGAACGGCTCGGCGTCAAGATGCACATGGTCACGGCCTCGGCCGCCTCCGTGCGCAACCTCGAAAACGTCGTCGCCCGCTGCCATCTCGAGGTCGAAGACGCCGTGGTGCCCGCCTATGCGGCGGGCCTCGCCTGCCTCGTCGAAGACGAGATGGATCTCGGCAGCTGCATCGTCGACATGGGCGGCGGCACGACGTCGCTCGCCGTGTTCTTCGACGGGCATTGCGTGTTCGCCGACACGATAGCGGTCGGCGGTGCCCACGTGACCAACGACATCGCGCGCGGCCTCTCCACACCGCTTGCGCATGCCGAGCGCATGAAGACGCTGCACGGCAGCTGCATCCCGTCGCCGGCCGACGAGCGCGAGATCATCGACGTGCCGCTGGTCGGCGAAGAAGACCAGGCGCAGGCCAACCACGTGCCCAAATCGATCCTGACCGGCATCGTCGCCCCCCGCCTCGAAGAAACCTTCGAGATGGTGCGCCAGCGCCTCGAAGCCTCGGGCTTCGACCGCGTGGCGGGACGGCGCGTGGTGCTCACCGGCGGCGCCTCGCAGCTGCAAGGTGCACGCGAACTTGCCGCCATGGTTCTCGACAAGCAGGTGCGCATGGGCAAGCCCATCCGCCTGCAGGGACTTGCCGACCAGACCGGCGGCCCCGCCTTCGCCGCTTGCGCAGGCCTCGTCGCTTTCGCCCTCGCCAAGGGCACCGAATCGCTGCGTCCCGACGCCGCTCCAGCACCGGGAGTGGGCCTGTTCGGGCGCTTCGGAATGTGGCTGCGGGAGAATCTCTGATGCCCACAGCCAAACGCCAACCCAGCAATCGCACCCTTATCCAACGGAGGTAACGACCATGGCCATCACTCTTGGAACAATCCCCGGCGAACTCAAGCCCCGCATCACCGTCGTCGGCGTGGGCGGCGCCGGCGGCAATGCCGTCAACAACATGATCCGCGCGCGCCTCGAAGGCGTCGAGTTCGTGGTCGCCAACACCGACGCGCAAGCGCTCGGCCAGTCGATCGCGGAGCGCAAGCTGCAGCTCGGCGTGGGCGTCACGCAAGGGCTGGGCGCCGGCTCGCGCCCCGACGTCGGCCGCGTCGCCGCGGAAGAATCGATGGGCGATCTCCTGGAGCACATCCAGGGCTCGCACATGGTGTTCGTCGCCGCCGGCATGGGCGGGGGCACCGGTACCGGTGCCGCCCCGGTCATCGCGCGCGCGTGCCGCGAACACGGCATCTTGACGGTGGGCGTGGTCACCAAGCCCTTCCACTTCGAGGGCACCCACCGCATGAAGCTTGCGGAAGCGGGCATCGAAGAGCTGCAGCAGACGGTCGACACGCTCATCATCATCCCGAACCAGAACCTGTTCCGGGTCGCCAACGAACGCACGACCTTCGCCGACGCCTTCAAGATGGCCGACGACGTGCTCTATTCGGGCGTCCGCGGCGTGACCGACCTCATGGTGATGCCGGGCCTCATCAATCTCGACTTCGCCGACATCCGCTCGGTCATGGGCGAGATGGGCAAGGCCATGATGGGCACGGGCGAAGCCGAAGGCGACAGCCGCGCGATCGACGCCGCCCAGAAGGCGATCTCGAACCCGCTGCTCGACGACGTGTCGATGAAGGGTGCGAAGGGCGTGCTCATCAACATCACCGGCGGCATGGACATGACGCTGTTCGAGGTCGACGAAGCCGCCAACCGCATCCGCGACGAAGTCGATCCGGAAGCCAACATCATCTTCGGCTCGACCTTCGACGAGACGCTGAACGGCCGCATGCGCGTGTCGGTCGTGGCGACCGGCATCGATGCCGCCGCCGCGGCGCAGCCCAAGCCGCAGACGACGGTGGTGAGCTTCGCGCGCCCGGCCGCCCGCCCGGCCGCGCCAGCCCCGATGACCACGACGGCCCCTGCCGCCGTGGCCGCCGCCACAGCCATCCCGGCCATGCCGAGCCTGGCCCCGGCCACCGTCGCCCAGTCGGCACCGATCCAGCAGACGGCCACCGCCCTCAAGCTCGAGGCGGCTCCGATGCCGGTGTTCGAAGCAGCGCCGGTTGCCGCCCCGGCCCTGCCGCTGGCGGTCGAACCGGCTCCGGCCGCCGCGCAGCCGGTCGTTGCCCAGCAGGTCGAGGCGTATATCCCGCCCAAGCCCGTCGAAGTGGCGCAGGCCGCGGCGAGCCCGGCCAACCCGTTTGCCGAAGCCGAGCTTGTCAACGCCGCCAAGACCGCTGCCCCGGCCGCCAAGCCCGCCCCGCGCAAGGTCTCGCTGTTCGAGCGCATGACCCGCACGGGCCAGGCGCGCAGCGAGGCGGCCCCAGCCGCCGCCGAACCGGTGCGCAGCCAGCCCACGCTGGCCGCGCCGATCGGCGCCATGACGCTGCCGACGCCGCCGGCTGCAACTGCAGCCCCGGCGCCGGCTGCGGCGCCCGCAGCACCGGCCGCAAGCCAGCCGCGTTTGGGCGGTCTCGATCCGGCCGACCGGATCCAGAGCAAAACCGAAGACGACCTGCTCGAAATCCCGGCCTTCCTGCGCCGCCAAGCGAACTAAGTGCCTGACGCGCAAAAGCGACTTGCAACAAGTCGCAACAAAAGGTGACTTGAGGCCCCGCGGTTGGTCTTGTACCAACCTGCGGGGCCTCAAGCGTTTTTGGGCCCCTCGAGTCGCCGGGAAGAAGGACCGCACAGCGCCGTTATGCATGTGATAGGTCTTCGCACCGGACAGGAGTAGCAAGTGCTGGGCAATCGTTCGACCAAGCCGCGCCCGATCGCGCAACGGACTTTGAAGGGGCCGATCTCGTGCACCGGGACCGGCTTGCATTCCGGTCGCAAGGTCAAGATGCAGCTGCTGCCCGCCCCGCCCAACCACGGCATCGTGTTCCGCCGCCGCGACATCGCGGGTCCGGCCGGCATCATGAAGGCCGACTACCGCAATGTGCGCGACACGCGCCTGTGCTCGATGCTGATCAACGAGGCGGGGACCCGCATCGGCACGGTCGAGCATCTGATGGCCGCCCTTTACGGTGCGGAAATCGACAATCTGATCGTGGAAATCGACGCCGACGAAGTGCCGGTCATGGACGGCTCGTCGGCCCCGTTCCTGTTCCTGTTCGAGTGCGCCGGCACCATCGAGCAGGCCGCCACGCGCCGCGCCATCGAAATCCTCGAACCCTTGACCATTCAGGACGGCGAAGCGCGCCTCGAACTGCTGCCCGGCAAGGGTTTTTCGGCCGAATTCGAAATCGACTTCCAAAGCGACGCGATCGGCCGACAGCGCCTGAACGTGACCCTCGATCCAGCCGCCTTCCGCCAGGAGATCGCGCGCGCGCGCACCTTCGGCTTCGAGCACGAAGTGGCGCAATTGCGCGCCATGGGGCTGGCGCGCGGCGGCTCGCTCGACAATGCCGTGGTCATCTCCGACGGGCGCATCCTCAACGAAGACGGGCTCCGCTTCGAAGACGAGTTCGTTCGCCACAAGATGCTCGATCTGGTCGGCGACCTCTATATGGCCGGTGGCCCGCTGCTTGGCCATGTTCGCGCCACGCGCACTGGCCACCGCCACAACAATGCCGCCCTGCATGCCCTGCTCGGCAATCCGCAGGCTTGGCAGTGGCGCGACGTGACCGCCGAAACCTACCGCCGCACGAGCGGCGTGCGCCTCGCGGTCCAAGCGTCCGAGTGACGCGCGCCCCGTCTCGCCAAAGCGGGACTTAAAAAACCGCCCCGGATACGCTATATAAGCGGGATGGACATGCCGCGTCGCCGTCGCCCGATTCGCTCGCTTCTTGCCGTTGCCCTCGTCGGCATGGCGCTGGCCGCGTGCGGCGAAAAAGAAGAGGTCTATGTCGAAAAGCCGGTGGAGGAGCTTTACAACGCGGCCGTAAACTCCATGGCCTCGGGCAACTACGTGCGCGCGGCCAGGCAGTTCGACGAGGTCGAGCGCCAGCACCCCTATTCGGTCTGGGCAACCCGCGCCCAGCTCCAGGGCGCCTACGCCCATTACCAGAACAACAAATACGACGAAGCGATCGTGGCGCTGGACCGTTTCATCCAGCTGAACCCGTCCAACCGCGACGTCGCCTACGCCTATTACCTGAAGGCCTTGTGCTACTACGAGCAGATCACGGACGTGGCGCGCGATGCGCGCATGACCGAAGACGCGCTGCAATCGCTGCAGGAAGTGGTGCGCCGCTTCCCCGAAAGCACCTATGCGCGCGATGCGCGCGTGAAGATCGACCTCACCTACGACCATCTCGCGGGCAAGGAGATGGAAGTCGGGCGCTTCTACCAGCGCCGTCGCCAGACTTTGGCGGCGATCAATCGCTTCCGCACGGTCGTGGAGAAATTCCAGACCACCAGCCACGTGCCCGAAGCGCTGCATCGGCTCGTGGAAAGCTACATGTCGCTGGGGCTCGTCGACGAGGCGCGCCGCACCACGGCCGTGCTCGGCCACAACTATCCCGGCAGCGAATGGTATCGCGATTCGTTTGCGCTGGTCGGGACCGGCGAAATGCCCAGGGACGAGCGCCCGGGCGTGGTCAATCGCACGCTGAACGCGCTCAACCCAATCAACCTGTTTTAGCCGCAACGGGGCCCTTCGATGCCGCGCGCCCAACGAGCCATACCCGAACAAACCATGATCGAACCAGCCGTGGCCGAAGCGATCCCGAGCGCCGATGTGCGCCGCTTCCCTCTGCGGCCGGTGTCGGCTACATCGATGGCCATGCTTGCCCAACTGTCCATTCGCGATTTCGTGCTGATCGACCGGCTCGATCTCGGCTTTGCCGCGGGCCTCTCGGCGCTGACGGGCGAAACCGGGGCCGGCAAATCGATCCTGCTCGATGCGCTGGGTTTGGCGCTTGGCGGCCGGGCGGATGCCGGCGGCGTGCGCAAGGGGGCGGCCAGCGCTTCGGTATCGGCAAGCTTCGAGGTCGATGCGCGCCATCCGGCCTTGGCATTGCTCGCCGAGCAGGGCTTGGCTTTGCCCGAAGACGGCGCCCCGTTGATCTTGCGGCGCGTGCTGGCGGCCGACGGGCGCAGCCGCGCTTTTGCCAACGACCAAGCCTGCTCGGTCGGGCTGCTGCGCCAGCTGGGCGGCATGCTCGTCGAGATCCACGGCCAGTTCGATACGCACGGCCTGTTCGATCCGGCAACCCATGCAGGCCTGCTCGATGCCTGGGCCGGGTTGGGCCGCGATGCCACGGCCGTCGCCGCACGCTACGCCGACTGGGCGGCCGCAGCCCAAGCGCTTGCCGACACGCAAGCCGCCATCGCCAAGGCACGGCTCGAAGAAGACTATCTGCGCCATGCGCTGGCCGAGTTCGAAACGCTGGCTCCGCAGCCGGGCGAGGAGAAAACGCTCGCCGAATCCCGCGCCATCCTGCAAGCGCGCGAGAAGCTCGCCGAGGCCTTGGCCGAAGCGCGCAGCGAACTCGAAGGCCAGCGCGGCGTGGAAAGCGCATTGCGCGCCGCCCAGCGTTCGCTCGAGCGCGTTGCCGCCCATGCGGGCGAGCGCTTCGACAAGGCGATCGCCGCGCTCGACCGTGCGGCCAGCGAAACCATGGATGCCGCCGCCGAGATCGAAGCGGCAGGCGATGCGTTGTCCGAAGGCGGCGCCGATCTCGACAAGACCGAAGAACGGCTGTTTGCGCTGCGCGCGCTCGCGCGCAAGCACCGCACCAGCGTGGACGCGCTGGCCGACCTGCAGGCCGAGATTGCAGGCAAGCTTGCGGCCCTCGACCACGGCGAGGCGGGCTTGAAAAAACAAGCCCAGGCCGAAGCGGCCGCGAAGGCGGCGTACCTTGCCGCCGCCAAGGCCTTGTCGGCGGCGCGCCAGACGGCGGCCGGCAAACTCGACAAAGCGCTCGCCAAAGAATTGCCGCCGCTGAAGCTCGAAAAAGCGCGTTTCCGCACGCGGCTGAGCCCGCGCCCCGAAAGCGATTGGGGCCCAACCGGCCTCGATGCGATCGCCTTCGAAGTGGCGACCAATCCCGGCAGCGAGCCGGGCCCGCTCGCCAAGATCGCCTCGGGCGGCGAAATGGCGCGCTTCATGCTCGCCCTCAAAGTGGTTCTCGCCAAGGCCGACGCCAAGCGCGGGCTTGTCCCCGCTTTGGTGTTCGACGAGGTCGATGCCGCCATCGGCGGGGCCGTGGCCGCCGCCGTCGGCGAGCGTCTGGCCCGGCTTGCAGGCGAAGCCCAAGTGCTCGTCGTCACGCATAGCCCGCAAGTCGCGGCACGCGCCGACACGCATCTGAAGGTTGCCAAGACCGCGACGGCCAAATCCGCCGCCACGAGCGTGGGCGTGCTCGATCCCACCCAGCGGCGCGAAGAAATTGCGCGCATGCTGTCGGGGGCGAGCGTAACCGACGCCGCCCGCGCGGCCGCCGACGCGCTCCTGGCCGGGACGGGCTGATGGCGGCCGATACCTCGAAAATCGCGATCGAGGATCTCACGCGCGCGCAAGCCAAGACCGAGCTCGGGCGGCTCGCCAAAAAACTTGCGCGCCTCGATCTTGCCTACCACGCCAAAGACGCGCCCTTGGTGGACGACGCGGAATACGACGCGCTCAAGCGCCGCAATGCCGCGATCGAAGCCCGCTTTGCCGAACTCAAACGCGGCAACTCGCCGTCCGACAAGGTGGGCCCTCCGGCTGCGGCGGGCTTTGCCAAAATCCGCCACGACGTGCCGATGCTCTCGCTCGACAACGCCTTCGCGCCCGAAGACGTGCGCGAATTCGGCCAGCGTCTGCGCCGCTTTCTCGACATGGACGCGCACGCCGCCATCGCCTTTTCGGCCGAGCCGAAAATCGACGGGCTGTCGATTTCGCTGCTCTACGAAAACGGCGATTTCGTGCGCGCCGCCACGCGCGGCGACGGCGAAGAAGGCGAAGACGTTTCGGCCAATGTGCGCACGATCGGCGAAATCCCGGCGCGGCTTGCGGGCAAAGTGCCGGTGCGCATCGAAGTGCGCGGCGAGATCTACATGACCAAGGCCGATTTCCTGGCCATGAATGCGCGCCAGGCGGCGGCCGAGGAAAAGACCTTCGCCAATCCGCGCAATGCGGCGGCCGGCTCCTTGCGCCAGCTCGACGCGAACGTGACCAAATCGCGGCCTTTGCGCTTCTTCGCCTATACGCTGGGCGCTTACGACGGCCCCGCGCTCGACAGCCAGACCGATCTGCTCGACCGGCTGCGGCACTGGGGCTTTGCCGTCAACGAACGGGCGCGCGCCTGTGCGGACGAAGAAGAGCTGCTCGCCTACTACGCCGAGATCGGCCGCGACCGTGCAAGCTTGCCCTACGACATCGACGGTGTCGTCTACAAGGTCGACCGCTTCGATCTGCAGCGCCGGCTGGGCTTCGTGTCGCGAAGCCCGCGCTGGGCGATCGCCCACAAATTCCCGGCCGAACGCGCCGAGACGATCCTCACCAAGATCGACATCCAGGTCGGCCGCACGGGTGCCCTCACACCGGTGGCACTCCTCGAGCCCGTCAATGTCGGCGGCGTACTGGTGGCGCGCGCCACCTTGCACAACGAAGACGAGATCAAACGCAAAGACATCCACGAAGGCGACCGCGTGACCGTGCAGCGCGCGGGCGACGTGATCCCGCAGATCGTGGAAGCCGTGCGCACGCCCGGGTCGCGCGCCTACGTGTTTCCGGAAAAATGCCCGGTCTGCGGCTCGGCCGCCGTGCGCCCGCCGGGCGAAGCCATCAGGCGCTGCACGGGCGGGCTTGCGTGCGATGCGCAGATCGTCGAACGCCTGCGCCACATGGTTTCGCGCGGGGCTTTCGACATCGAAGGCCTCGGCGAGAAGAACATCGAAGAGTTTTTTGCGCTAGGCTGGCTCAAGCAGCCGGCCGATCTTTTCCGCCTTGCAAGCCACGCCGCCGTTCTCGAAAAACGCGAAGGCTGGGGCGAAAAATCCGTTCAGCGGCTGCTTGCCGCCATCGATGCGCGCCGCACTTTGCCGCTCGAGCGCTTCATCTTCGGCCTCGGCATTCGCCAGGTCGGCGAAGCGACGGCGCGATTGCTGGCAAGCCACTACGGCACGCTCGCCCATTGGACCGAGGCGATGGACAAGGCGGCCGCCGAATTGGCGGCATTCGCGGGCGAGAAGCGAAAACCCGAGCTGGTCGGCGAGGCGTGGAAGGAACTCGTCGCGATCGACCAGATCGGCGATGCGGTCGCAAGCGACATCGCCGCGTTTTTCGCCGCGCCGCACAACCGTTCGGCCCTCGACGATCTCGCCAACCAGACGAAGGCAGCCCCGTTCGAAAAACCGGCCGCAACCAACGAAGCCGTGGCCGGCAAGACCATCGTCTTCACCGGCACGCTCACGACGATGAGCCGCGACGAAGCCAAGGCCGGCGCGCTTGCCCTGGGTGCGAAAGTGGCCGGCTCGGTTTCGAAAAAGACCGACCTCGTGGTCGCCGGCCCCGGGGCGGGCTCCAAACTCGCCGATGCCGAAAAGCACGGTGTCGCCGTCATCGACGAGGCGGCGTGGCGCAAACTGGCGAGGCTCGACTAAGCCATGCCAAGCGTGACGACGAAGGCTCCGGACGGCAGCGTTCTGACGGTCCATGTCTATGCGGGCGAGGAACTCGGCGAAGACTATGCGTTTGCCGACATCGTCGAAGCGTTTGCGTTGGGCCGGCCGGTCGAAGGCGGGCTCGAATTCACGCGCAAGGAGCTGCGCGATCTTCTCAACTTCGCCAACGCCTATTCCTTCGACCATCCCGAAGGTTTCATCGAAATGTGCCTTGAGGTTGCAAGGACCGCCGCGACTTTGCCGGGCGAGAAGCTGGTTTTCCATAGCGATTTCTAGAGCGGGGCGGTGGCGGCTTTGAGCCACGCCTTCGTCGCATCGTCGACGAGCGGGCCGATTTCGGCGGCCACGCGCGCGTGATAGGCGTCGAGCCATGCGCGTTCGCCCGCATCGAGCAGATCGCGATCGACGAGATTGCGGTCGATGGGGGCGAGCGTGAGCGTCTCGAAGCCCAGCATCGCGCGCTCGGCCGCCGGCGCTTTCGGCAACGCCGCGACCGCGACGAGATTTTCGATGCGAATGCCGTAGGCGCCGGTTTTGTAGTAGCCGGGCTCGTTCGACACGACCATGCCGGGCTGCAGGGCGACGCTGTTCGGCATTTTGGAGATGCGCTGCGGCCCCTCGTGCACGGACAGGAACGCGCCCACGCCGTGGCCGGTGCCGTGGTCGTAGTCGAGGCCGGCGTCCCACAAAGCGCGGCGGGCCAGCACGTCGAGCTGCGAGCCCGACGTGCCCGCCGGAAAGCACGCGCGGGCAAGGGCGATATGCCCCTTGAGCACCCGCGTGAACCGGTCGGCGACTTCGCGCTTGAGGCCGGCTTCGAGCGGGCCGATCGCGACCGTGCGCGTGATGTCGGTGGTGCCGTCTTCGTACTGGCCGCCGGAATCGACGAGATAGACCATGCCGGGGGCCAGCACCTTGGCCGTCGCCGCCGTCGCGCGATAATGCACGATGGCGCCGTTGGGCCCGGCGCCCGAGATCGTCGAAAAACTCGTGTCGCGAAGACAGCCGGTCGCTTTGCGGAAGTCGAGCAGCCGCTCGGCAAGTGCGATCTCGTCGTACGTGCCGGTGCCGCCCTCGGCCGCAAGCCACGCAAGAAACCGCGTGACCGCCGCCCCGTCGCGCACATGGGCCGCGCGGATGCCGGCAAGCTCCTGCGGGTTCTTGCAGGCTTTGGGCAAGGCGCATGGGCACACGTCGCGGGTGAGCACCGCCCCGCTGTCGGCGAGGCGCTGGTCGATCCAGGCCGACGCCGTGAGCCGGTCGGTCAACACGCGGGCTTTGGCGGCCCCCAGCGCGTCGAGGGCGGCCCCGAGCTCTTCGGGGCGGCGCAGCCGCACGCCGTTTCCGAGCGCTGCTTTGGCGGCCGGCGTCAGCTTCAGGGGCTCGATGAACAGATCGAGCGGCCGCGCCGCATCGGCCGGCAGGATCGCAAAACCGAGGGCCACGGGCGTATGCGGCACGTCGCCGCCGCGCAGATTGAGCAGCCACGCAAGACTGTCGGGCGCCGAAATCACGGCGGCCTCGAGCTTGTCGGAGGCGAGACGCGCCGCGATTTCGGCGCGTTTTTCGGCCGCCGTCTTGCCCGTATAGGCAAGCGCTTGCGGCACCACGGGTCCCATCGGCGCTTGCGGCCGGTTCGTCCACACCGCATCGACCGGATTGGAGGCGAGCGGCACCAGCACGGCGCCGGCCTTGGCGCAGGCCTGGCGCAGCCGCTCGGCCGAGTCGGTCGAATGCAGCCACGGGTCGTAGCCGATGCGCATGCCCGCCGCGGCGTTGGCCGCCAGCCACGCGGCCGGCGGGTTGTCGACGAGATGGCAATAGTCGAACAGCGCGCCGTCGACCTGGTCGCGAACCTGCAGCGTGTAGCGCCCGTCGACGAAGATGGCCGCGCGCCCGGCCAGCACCACGCAAGCCCCGGCCGAGCCGGAGAAGCCGGTGAGCCAAAAAAGCCGTTCGGCGCGCGGGCTCACATATTCGCCCTGATGCTCGTCGCCGCGCGGCAGCACGAACCCGTCGAGCGACTGGCGCTTGAGCTCGGCACGCAGATCGGCCACGCGGGCCGGAACCCAAGCGCCGTCGTCGAGCCCGTCGGAGTGGGTCGCGGCGAGTTCGGATTTCAACGCTTCGAGCTGCGCTTTGAGCGCGTCGGACGCATCGGCTGCAACCAGAACATGCCAGGCGTCGGGAACAAACGCCGGCGGGGCCGCCAGCACGCCCGCCACAAGCCGCCGCACCCCGGCAACGTCGAGAGCGGCCGCATGCTTGGCCAAAAGACGCGCCAAAACTTCATCGCCCTGATAGCTCATGCGGCACACCGATACGCGATTGGGGGGTTGAACCATGTTTTCGAATTCGAGCATATCCGTCGCGAAATTGAAACAAGCCATGCAAAATTAGGCAAAACCTGGGCAAATCCATGTGATTTTCGCATTGCTGCATCGCAATATTGACCAGTTTCAATTCGGCCAATCAAACCTAAATTGAGATTGTTCGTCAACGAACGATCTGGGGGCCCGATTGGCGGGTCCGGTTCGCGACGAAGATGGAGATTGAGATCATGTCCGCCCCCTCGCTTTCGGCCCCGAATGCCGCGTCCAACGTCCAGGACCGTTTCCTGGTCGCGCAGATGGATCTGGCACTGGATGCGCGCCGCTTGCGTAGCCAAGCCTTTGCCGCCTTCGCCGCCGACGCAATCTTGGCCGTCGGCACCAGCTTCAAGGCAGCCGTTGCGCGCCTGAAAAGCTGGAACGAACGCCGCGCCACCTTTGCCGAGCTCGAAGCGCTCGACGACCGCATCCTGGCCGATATCGGCCTCAGCCGCAGCGAAATCAGCCAGGTGGCGAGCGGCCACTATGTGCGCGATTCTGAGGCGTATCGCCAGAACGCGATCGCCAGCGTCAAGGAAGCGGCCAACCAGGACCGCAACCGCAACGCCGCCTAACGGCCCAAACGGTCGAAATCGACGCACGGCAGCCTTGTCCGCAAGGCTGCCGTTTTCGTTTGGGGGCCTGGATTTTCGGCATCCCTGCGATTCCGGCGCGACATCGACGCGACACAGGTGCGACGCAAGCGCGACATGGACGCGACATGGACGCAACGTTTTTTCGCCCAAGAGGCTGGAATCATTCATCTATGTCCCCAAGTTCGAGCGGCATTTCTTCGCCCTCGGGCGGGGGCGCAGAATTGCCGTCGAGATCGAGATGGTACGACCGATCGGGATCGGGAATTGCCGCCTCTGCCGCCGCGACCGCGGCCATGTCGGTCGGCGTCAGCTTCTGGGTCGGATAGCCCCAGCTCGTGACGCTGAGCCGATCGGCAACCCACAGGGCCGCGCGCAGATTGCCGCCCTTGACCTCGTTCAAGATCAGCTCCACTGCGGCACTGCGCGCCAATTCGAGCCTTGTCGCCGACTCGACCGCGCGGCGCACGCGCACCTCGTGCAGCATGCCGCGCGCAACGTTCGAGCGGCGCAAAATGCGCCAGATCTGCGAGCGCGAAATGCCCGTGAAACGCGCCACTTCGGTAACTTTGTGGCCGCGGCTCAGCATTGCCACGACCAAGGCCCAATCGTAGCTGCGCCCCGGCCCGGGAACCGCCCCTTTGCGCGCCGGTTTGGCCGCATAGACTTCTGTGGGGTGGTTGGGGTGAATGTCTGCCATTTGCTGCCTCCTATATAAAACCTAAATAGGATATTAACACGTATAGAACATAAATAAAACATTTCAACTATGCAGCAGCTATGGCGACCGCAAGAAACGGCTTTTGTTGAACGCAGCTAGGTCCGCGCGCGGCGCAGGGCGGCGACCGGCATCACTCGAATTTGCGCACGCCTTTAAGGTCGATGCCGTCGGTCACGGCATCGACGAAACTCGCCCGCGTGATGTCGGCGCCGCACAGCGTGGCGCCGCTCAAATTCGCTTTGTTGAAGATCGCATGCGCGAGATTGGCGCTGCTGAGATTGGCCGAAAACTTGCGGCCGCTGGGCTTGCCGCCCTGGTCTTTGAGTTCGACCGACACAAGCCGCGCCTGGCTCAGATCGGCGCGGCGCAAATTCGCCCCCATCAGCATCGCACCGGCCATGTCCGCCATCGTGAGGTTGGCGTCGGTCAGATTCGCCTGCACGAGGCTCGTGAGGCGCAGCAAAGCGTGCGACAGATTGGCGCGCGCAAGATTGGCGCGATTGAGCGACGCCGCGCACAGATCGACCCCGCGCAGATCCATGCCGCTCAGATCGCAATCGTCGAGCATGGCGCGCACGCCCTTGGCACCGCCCGAGACGGTCCACAATTTATGCTCCTCGAGCACCGTGCGCACGGCGACCCGCGGGGCCGGCGGCGCCTCCGGCGGCGCGAAATTCGCTCCCGTGAGATTGGCGCTGCTGAGATCGAGGCCGTCGAGCTTGACGCCGCGCAGGCTCGCGCCGCGCAGGTCGCATCCGTGGAGCACCGCCCCCTCGAGATTGACGCCGTCGAGGATCGCGTCCTTGAGCTTCGCCCCTTCGAGATTGGCGCCGCGCAGATCGGCGTTCGTGAATACGGTCGCCCCGCTTGCCGCCTCGGGAAGACTCGCAGGTGCGCCCTCGCCCGCCGGCTTCTCGCCCGGCCGATCGCCGCCTTTGCCCGCCATGCCGCTCCACTGCAGATTCTGGCCCGGCCGGAAATCGGCCTCGCGCAGATCGGCGTCGCGCAGAATCGCGCCCTCGAAGCGCGCGCCGCACGCTTTGGCGCGCCGCAGCTTGCAACCGCTCATGTCGGCAAAGCTGAAAACCGCGCCGAACAGGTCGGCCATCGACAGGTCGCAATCCTGCATCTGCGCGCCCGCGAAATTCGCACCCGTCAGCACCGACGTCCCGATGTTGCGGCCACGCGCCATGACCGCGCCGAATTCTTCGTTGCGCGCGTCCATGCGCTTGCCGCCGGGTTTGATCATCAGGTAGGCGCGGTGCGCCGCACACGCGATGTCGAATTTCTGCTGCTGCGGGGAAATCTCGGTGCTGGGAGGCATCGGCATGTTGCTCGTTTTTGCTGGAGGCGGTGCCAGACAGGGTCGGCTCGAATGGCGTGCGGTCTGGCTTGCGCGGGCGAAGGTTGCGGGATCAGTAGATCAGGTCGTTTTCGTCGCCGGTCTTGTTCGACAGGACGATTTCGTTGCGGGCAGCCAGTTCTTTGGCCGTGGCGATGATCAGATTCTGGGCCTCGTAGACGTCCTTGCTGCGCAAGGGCCCCAGCGCGTCCATTTCCTCGCGCAGCATCTTTCCCGCACGCTCGGACATGTTCGAGAACACGAGGTCGCGCAGGCCCTCCGTCGCCCCCTTGAGGGCGGGTGCGAGCTTGTTCTTGTCGACCGCGCGCAGCAGCGTCTGCACGCCGGCCGGATCGAGCTTGGCCAGATCCTCGAACTTGAACATCAGCGCCTTGATGCGGGTCGAGGATTCGTGGTTGCGCTCTTCCAGCGCCGACATGAAGCGCGCTTCGGTCTCGCGCGACAGGCCGTTGAAGATTTCGGCCATCAGCTCGTGCGTGTCGCGACGCGAGGTCTTGGCGAGGTTCGACATGAACTCGTTGCGCAGCACGCGTTCGAGATCGTCGAGCACCTCCTTGGGCACGGTTTCCATGCGCAGCATGCGCATGACCACTTCCATGGCGAAGCTGTCGGGCAGCGAACTCAGCACGCGCGCCGAGTGCTCGGGCCGGATCTTGTTGAGGATGACGGCGACGGTCTGCGGATATTCGTTCTTGAGGAAATTCGCGAGCAGCGCTTCGTTGACGTTGCCGAGCTTGTCCCACATCGTGCGGCCGGCCGGCCCGCGCACCTCGTCGAGGATTTCGCCCGCCCGGCCTTTGCCGAGCACTTTCATCAGCAGCCGCTCGGTCGAATCGAAGCTGCCCATGACCGAGCCGCTCGCCGACATCTGGTCGGCGAACTCGACGATCAGCCGCTCGATGATCGCCGAATTGACGCTGCCGAGCGTCGACATGGTCTGCGAGATCTCCTTGATCTCGTCGTCCGTCATCAGCGCGAACAGTTTGCCCGCCGACTCCTCGCCCAGCGTCAGGAGGATGATCGCGGCCTTTTCCTGCCCTGTCAGCGTGCGGTAGTCGGTCTTGTTGCTCATCGAGCGCGCGCCTCACGCAGTCGCCGACGTGCCGAGCCACTCGGCCCAAACTTCGCCGCCGTCGGCCGCAACGAAGACCACGAGCATCATCGCGATAGCCGGCGCGGCGTGCGGCTCCGAAAACGGCGCCGCCAGAAAGCGGAAACCTGCAATCCGGCCGACCCTGTCGGCAACACAGCCTGCAGGCCCGGAGACGACCGTGAACTCGCCCGGAATGGGGCGTCGCTGGGCCAGACATAGATCGACGCCTGCCGCCAGCGCACGCGCCCCGTCCTCGCGCGGCAACGATTCGAGGTCGTAGCCCGCGATGTCGGCACCCATCGCAGCTGCGATGCGCGTGCCCGCAAGCTGCACGCGATGGCGCAGCGCGCCGCCGCCGTCCGCCGCGCGCATTTCGACCAGCAGCAGACTCGGCAGCAGGTCGGGAACCGCCGTGGGGTCGAAGTCGCGGCGCGCCGGCAGCGCGCCCCGCGCACCGACCAGCGTCTGCCAATAGGACCTGAATTTGTCCATTTTCGCGCAGACGGCCGCATCCGCCTGCCAACGTCCGGATGCAGAAACAGCGCCGAAGGCCGGGTCGCGAAAGTCCGAAATCGGCATTTGTTGAGAACCTGCTTCGCTGGAAAAACTCAAAAACAGAGGATCGTTGCGAAGTATTGCAGTGCAAACGCGCAAACGACGTTGCGTATCTGTCGGTCATCGGCTGTTTTCGCGGGCCGTGTTGCAACCGGTCAAAAGGCTTCGCCGTTTGCAATCTCGACTTCTAATAGGCGCGTTTTCGAACCCTGATTAACCGATTGAGGGCGCGCACCAGATGCAAATTGCAACAATGCGGTTTCACGGCGGGCAACCCGTTCGTTGGCTGCGCCTTGCGATCGTCGGCAGCGGAAACTTCCGTTGCGGGCATGCGCATACTCAGTAGATGAGGTCGTTTTCGCCGTCGGTCTTGTTGGACAGCACGATTTCCTCGCGCGCGGCGAGGTCCTTGGCCACGGTGATGATCGCGGCCTGCGCTTCGTAGACGTCCTTGCTGCGCAAGGGGCCGAGCGCTTCCATTTCCTCGCGCAGCATCTTTCCCGCACGCTCCGACATGTTCGAGAACACGAGATCGCGCAACGTCTCGGGCGCCCCCTTGAGGGCGGGGGCAAGCTTGTTCTTGTCGACTGCGCGCAGCAGCGTCTGCACCCCGCCCGGATCGAGCTTGGCGAGATCCTCGAACTTGAACATCAGCGACTTGATGCGCTCGGAGGAGTCGCGGTTGCGCTCTTCGAGCGCCGTCATGAAACGCGCCTCGGTGTCGCGCCCGAGGCCGTTGAAGATCTCGGCCATCAGTTCGTGCGTGTCGCGGCGCGTGGTCTTGGCGAGGTTCGACATGAACTCGTTGCGCAGCACGCGTTCGACGTCGTCGAGCACCTCTTTGGGCACGCTTTCCATGCGCAGCATGCGCATGATCACTTCCATCGCGAACGGCTCGGGCAAGCTGCCGAGCACGCGCGCCGAATGCTCGGGGCGGATCTTGTTGAGGATGACCGCGACCGTCTGCGGATATTCGTTCTTGAGGTAGTTGGCGAGCAGCGCTTCGTTGACGTTGCCGAGCTTGTCCCACATCGTGCGGCCGGCCGGCCCGCGCACCTCGTCGAGGATTTCGGCCGCCCGGTTCTTGTCGAGCACTTTGGACAGGAGCCGCTCGGTCGAATCGAAACTGCCCATGACCGAGCCGCTCGCCGACATCTGGTCGGCGAACTCGACGATCAGCCGCTCGATGATCGCCGAATTGACGCTGCCGAGCGTCGACATGGTCTGCGAGATCTCTTTGATCTCGTCGTCGGTCATCAGCGCGAACAGCTTGCCCGCGGTCTCTTCGCCCAGCGACAGGAGAATGATCGCGGCCTTCTCGGGGCCGATCAGCGTGCGATAGTCGTCTTTGACGCGCATGGCCGGCCAAGCCTCAGATGACCGTCGGCATGCCGAGCCATTGCGGGCTCACCTCGCGGCCGTCGAAGGCGACGAACACGGCGAGCACCACCGCCATCGCAGGCGCGGCACGGGTCGCGGCCAACGGCGCCGCCAGAAAGCGGAAGCCGGCAATGGCGCGCTGCGACCCTCCGGCCGCAAGCGTGAACTCGCCCGGGATCGGGCGCTGCTGGGAAAGGCACAGCTCCACGCCGGCCGCGAGGGCGCGCACGCCGTCTTCGCGCGGCAGGTTCTGCAGCTCGTAGCCCGTGATGTCGGACCCCATGGCGGCCGCAACGCAGCTGCCCGCAAGCCGAACGCGATTGCGGCCAGACTCGCCGCGCGCCTCGATCAGCAGCAGGTTGGGCAGCAGGGCCGGAACCGCGGCCGGGTCGAAGTCGCGGCGCGTGGGGACCCCGCCCCTGACAGTCGCGAGGGCGCGCCAATACACGCCGAAGCGTTCGATCTTGCGGCAGACCGCCTCGTCGGCGTGCCAGCGCACCAGGGGGGGACGCGTTTCAGCGGCAACGATGCGCGGTTTCGGCGACAGGCTCAGCATTCGGGACGTCCTTGCGTGCGATGCCCCGCAGCACGACGGGCGCACCGCAAGATGGGCGCCCGCACGCACGCCGCCAATTGCCAACTACGCCCCGCAACTCGAATCCCCCGCCGGTGTGGCAGCAAGCGAATTCGCTTCGCAGAATAGAATTTGCAATACGAATGTAGGCGCGTTTTCGGCGCGGCCATTTTTTATGCAAATTGCGACAAACGGCGGCGGCGCGGCGCGGTCAGGCGGCAGCGCTGTCCTCGGCGGTGCGCACGAGGCTCTCGATACGCGCGAGCAACGGATCGAACGCGGCCTGCTCGGCTTCGGCCGACGCGAGCGCTTGCTCCTTGGCGACCGCGTGTGCGGCGGCCGCTTCGAAGCGCGCCTGCGCTTCGGCGATCTGCGCTTCGGCAGCCGCAAGCCGCGTATCGGTCGCTTTGGCGGCGGCCGTTAGGGCGGCCAGCGCCGTTTCGAGGTCGGCGACCCGCGTGCGCGCCTGCGCCAGATCGCCTTCGGCCGTTCCTGCGCGCGCTTGCGCCTCGATCGCGCGGCTGTCGGCATCGTCGGCGCGGGCGCCCGCGTCGGCAAGTTCGGCGTCGAGATCGGCGGCACGTGCGGCAGCGGCGGCCGCTTGCGCTTCGGCCGTTGCCGCGCGCGCTTCCGCCTCGCCGAGGCGCTTGGCCATGTCTTCGGCCTTGGCGATCCAGCTTTGCGTGGCGGCTTCCGCGCGCGCGCGCGCTTCGTCGGCGGCTTTGGACTGCGCATAGGCCGCTTGCGCCGAATTCTCGGCGGCGGCGGCCTGGGCCTTGGCGATGGCGGCGTCTTCGCGCGCCGCCTCGGCCGCGGCCACGAGCGCCGGATCGACGATCGTGCGCGGCGGTTGGCCGCGCAGATCCTCGAGCGTGTCGTAGGCGGCCGCAAGCTCGTCGCCGAGATTGAGGGCGGCAAGCAGCATCAGCCGCGCGTCGCCCGCCTGCCCCACCTGGGCCACGACCTCGCGCACCTTCTCGTCGACATAGCTGCCGATCCCTTTGATGCGCTCTTCGCGCCCGTCGTCGCAGACGATCGGATAGTCGCGCCCGTTGACGCGTACGACGATCTGGCTCATCGCGAAACCTCCGTCAAACCGTTGCCGCCTTGAGGCGGTCGATCGCCTTGTCGAGGCGCGCTTCGACTTGGTCGGCAAGGCCGGCGAGCGCGTCGTACTCGGCCTGGAGCTTGGCGAGCGCTGCCTCGGCGGCCGCGGTGCGTTTGGCGGCCTGGGCGAGCTCGCCGCGCAGGCCCGATTCGGACTGCACGCGCGCTTCCAATGCGCTTTCAAGGCGTTGCACGGCGGCGGTCAGGCGTTCGATGGGCGGGGCGGTGGGCGGCGTCGACATGGGCTGGAAAGTCTTTCCGGCAATTGGGGTTAACGGCGAATCGAGCGCAGCTTAAGCGCATCTTTCGAGTCGCGCCAAAGCCCGATTATGAGTGGGGTTGACGGGCTGGGGCGTGGGCGTCATCTTCCGCGCGCTTTCGCCCCTCGCCACTTCGCGCGCCCCGCCCCGCCTCGGACGACGGGGCCTTCAAGGGAAGAACCCGCCCCCGATGAGTGCAGCCCCCGACACAAAGCCGACTGCCGCCCCGCTCCCGCTCAGCGACAAGCAAAGCCAAGCGCACCAGCGCCTCGCCCACGCGATCCGCGCGCTCGCGATGGATGCGGTCGAAAAGGCCAAGTCCGGCCATCCGGGCATGCCGATGGGCATGGCCGATGTGGCGACCGTGCTGTGGACCAAGCATCTCAAATTCGATCCGACCGCGCCGGCGTGGCCCGACCGCGACCGCTTCGTGCTGTCGGCCGGCCACGGCTCGATGCTGCTCTATGCGCTGCTGCATCTGACCGGCTATGCCGACATGACGCTCGACGAGATCAAGAATTTCCGCCAGCTCGGCGCGCGCACCGCCGGCCACCCCGAATACGGCCATGCCGACGGCATCGAGACCACGACCGGGCCGCTCGGCCAAGGGCTTGCCAACGCCGTCGGCATGGCACTCGCCGAACGGCTGCTGGCCGCGCGCTTCGGCGCTGCGGCGGTCGACCACTACACCTACGTGATCGCGGGCGACGGCTGCCTCATGGAAGGCATCAGCCACGAGGCGATTTCGCTCGCGGGCCATCTGCGCCTGGCGAAGCTCATCGTGCTGTTCGACGACAATTCGATCTCGATCGACGGGCCCACGGACCTTACCGTGTCGGACGACCAGGTCGCGCGCTTCAAAGCGTCGGGCTGGAACGCGGTCGCGATCGACGGCCACGATCCGGCCGCCATCGACGCCGCCATTGCGGCCGCAAAAACCAGCGACCGGCCGACGCTGATCGCGTGCAAGACCACGATCGGCTACGGCGCGCCCACGAAGGCGGGGACCGCCGGCAGCCACGGCGCGCCGCTGGGCGCGGGCGAAATCGCCGCGACCCGCACGCGCCTGGGCTGGCCGCACGCGCCGTTCGAGATTCCGGCCGACATTCTGGCCGAATGGCGCGCGGCGGGCGAAGCGGGCGCGCCCAAGCGCGCCGCGTGGGAGCGGCGCATCGCCAAGCTCGAGCCGGAGAAGAAGGCCGAGTTCCGCCGCACCATGGACGGCAAGCTGCCCAAGGGCTGGCTCGAGGCGTGTGCGAGCTATAAGGAAAAACTCTCCACCGACAGGCCCAGCATCGCCACGCGCGTCGCCTCGCAGAACGCGCTCGACGTGCTGACCGGGATCGTGCCCGAACTCGTCGGCGGCTCGGCCGATCTCACGGGCTCCAACAACACCAAAGCCAAGGCCCAAGCGGCCGTGACGGCCGCCGATTTCGCCGGCGGCTACATCCATTACGGCGTGCGCGAGCACGCGATGGCGGCCGCCATGAACGGCATCGCGCTGCATCGCGGGCTCATCCCGTACGGCGGCACGTTCTTCGTGTTCACCGACTATTGCCGCCCGTCGATCCGCCTGTCGGCCTTGATGGGCCAGCGCGCCATCTACGTGATGACGCACGATTCGATCGGCCTCGGCGAAGACGG
>JAIXXA010000138.1 GCA_027490975.1 Rhodospirillaceae bacterium | reverse complement strand
GAGCGCTGCCGCGCACGGGCCATCGTCAAAGCTCGCGCAGCCGCCGAAGATTCTCGGCGTAGTTGGAAGGCCCGCCGGCAAAACCAGCAGTGCCGGCAACAAGCACGTCAGCCCCCGCCTTGCGGACGAGCCGGGCGGTCTGCTGGTTGATGCCGCCGTCGACCTCGAGATCGATGCGGCGCTGCGTGCCCGCCACGATTCGGTCGATGCGCGCGCGCAAGGCGGCGATTTTCTCGAGCGCACCCGCAATGAAACTCTGCCCGCCGAAGCCGGGATTGACCGACATCACCAACACGAGATCAACGTCCGCCAGCAAAGGATCGACAGCCTCGATCGGCGTGCCCGGATTGATCGCAATGCCCGCCTTCTTGCCGAGGCTGCGGATGAGCTGCAGCGTGCGATGCACATGCGGGCCAGCCTCGGGATGCACCGTGATGATGTCCGCACCTGCATCGGCGAACGCTGCAACGTAAGGATCGACCGGCGATATCATCAGATGCACGTCGAAGGTTTTTTGCGAATGCGCACGCAGCGCGCGCACGACGGCAGGGCCGATCGTGATATTGGGCACGAAATGCCCATCCATTACGTCGACATGGATATAGTCAGCACCGGCCGCATCGATCGCGCGGACTTCGGCGCCCAATTGCGCAAAATCGGCCGACAAAATCGACGGGGCGATGCGAATCGGCTGTTGCAAGCGGCGTCCTTCTCGGGAAAACAGCACTAACCAGTCGCGTGATTTATCAGGTCGCAGGCTGGGCAAGCAAGGGATGGTGGGTCGTGCAAAGTACAGCCCCAATCTACGCGAATTCGCCGACAGCCGACATATGCGGCTGCATTTATCCAATGGCATTCACGAAGTGCCTCGCTATAATGCCCGCGATTTGCTTCTAAGCACTTCGAAGTCCAACATAATTTCAGATCGCGACCCTGCCCCTTGATCCGCAAATGACATCGTATTCGACCCACCCGACGAAAGGTCCAGCCCTTGGCGTCGGCCTGTGGCGTTTAGCCTTTGCGACTGTGTTGGCCGCAAGTTTCGCTGCGGGGGCAACCGCACAGGTACAGACTCAGCGCCCGTCGGTCGATGCGCCGGCCCTGGTTCGCGCCAACGATGTCCAGGTCGACGACGATCTGGGGCTTGTCGTAGCGCGCGGCCAGGTCGAAGTCGTGCAGGGGGATCGGCTCTTGAAGGCCGACACGCTCACCTACAATCGGCGCACCAACGTGGTGACGGCTTCGGGCAGCGTGATGCTGTTGGATCCGACCGGCGATGTCGTTTTCGCCGACTTCGTCGAACTGGCCAGCGACATGCGCGACGGCACCATCCGCAATCTGCGCGCCATGCTGTCCGACCAGTCGCGCTTTGCCGCTGTAACGGCACGTCGTGCCGACGGCAGCAAGACCGTGATGCGGCGCGCCACTTACAGCCCGTGCGAACCGTGCGAAAAAGATCCGACGCGCGCACCGATGTGGCAGCTGCGCGCCGAGCGGATCACGCACGACCAGGCAGCTAAGGAAATTACGTACGACAATGCGTGGCTCGAAGTGGCAGGCGTGCCCATCGCCTACACGCCCTACATGGCGCATCCCGACGGCACGGAAAAGCGCGCCTCGGGCTTCCTGATGCCCGACATCGCCTCGTCGAGCCAGGTCGGCACGATGTTCGGCACGCCCTACTACTGGACGCTCGGGCCCTCGGCGGACGTGACCATGACGCCGATCATCCTCACGAACGACCTACCGATCATGGCGGCCGAATATCGCGAGCACGCGCGCAAGGGCAAGCTGCAGGTCGATGCCGCCATCATGCGCACGCGCCGCGAAGGCGAGGGATTCGGCGACACACGCGGCTACGCCAGCGGCAAAGGCCGCTTCGATATCGACGACGATTGGCGCTGGGGCTTCGATCTCGCGCGCGCGACCGACAAAACCTTCGTCGATCGCTACAGGCTGCGCCAGCGTTTCGCGTTCCTGGAGCAAGACGTCTTCGAAAGCCGCCTCTACACAGAAGGCTTCCGCGATCGCGGCTATGCGGTGCTGCAGGGCTTGAGCTACCAGGGCCTGCGGCCCGAAGACAGTCTCGAACGCTCGCCGCAGGTGCTGCCTGCGGGCGCCTACAGCTGGATTGGCACGCCGGGCGACGCGGGCGGGCGCTTTACGTTCGATGCCAACACGGCGTCGATCTACCGGCGCGACGGCGTGCGCACGCAGCGCGCCAGTGCGGTCGGCGGCTGGGCTTTGCCCTACACGACGCGCACGGGCGAGGTCTACACCGTGAGTGCGACCGTGCAGACAGACATTTTCAATACGTCCCTGTCGCAGACCGGCGGCGGATACCGGCCGACCGAAGACGGCGTGCAGACGCGCGTGTTGCCGCAATTGGGCGTGTCGTGGCGCTACCCGCTGGTCCGCAACAACGGTGCCGCCAGCCTGCTGGGCGAACCTGTGGCCGGCGCTTCTGCCGCCCCCAACCTCGGAGACCAGCGCAATCTGCCGAACGAAGACAGCCTCGGACTCACCTTCGACGACACGAACATCCTGCGCCCGAACCGCTTCACGGGCTACGACCGTGCGGAAGGCGGCATGCGCACGATCTACGGCCTCAACACCGAATACTCGAACATATGGGCCCAGCGCTTCGGCGCGTTCCTCGGCCAGCAGTACCGCTACAAGGCCGAGTCGGCCGCCCCCGCCCGATCTGGCATCGACACGCGCTTTTCCGACTTCGTCGGCCGCTTCCACGCGACGCCGCATCCTTGGCTATCGACGACGTACCGCTTCCAAGCGGACAATTCCAACCGAACGCTTCTTCGGTCGGTTAGTAGCGTGTCGCTGGGACCGACAGCCTTGCGGTATTCGCTTTCACATGCGCGCATCGACCGCGCGCTGCAGCCGACGGCAATTTCGTCGCTCAACCAGCTTGGCCACAGCGTGACCGTCGTGTTTAGCGAGAACTGGCGTACGCAGGGCCGCCTCATTCAAGCGCTCGGGAACGACTCCGGAATCCTCATCGCCGGCGCCACGCTGTTCTACGAAGACGACTGCTTCATTTGGGGCATCGACTTGACGCGACGAAACATCGGGCGCGCGGAGATTCCGCCGGACACCGCGATCCTCT
>JAIXXA010000208.1 GCA_027490975.1 Rhodospirillaceae bacterium | reverse complement strand
TGGCGCGCCGATGCGGGCAGCCACCTTGGTGCCCCGCGCAGATGCGCGTTGCTCACAAACACAAGCTCGGGCCAATGGCGCAGCATGCGAATGACGTAGCGCGGCTTTGCCAAATAGCGCGCATCGTTGTGCAGCCAGAAAAACCGGCGCCGCGCATCGGCCCCCAACGCAAGAAGATGGGCGCTGCGGTTGGCGACGAACAGATCGGCCTTGCCCGGCAGCGCATGCCCAAGCGGCACCCAATCGACGCCGCGATGGCGCAGAGCGCCCGCCCCGCGCGCGGTTGCCGTCACTTCGTGGCCTTTGGCCGCGAAAGCTTCGGCCAGGCGCACGAACGCCGTTTCGCCGCCGCCCGCCGCTTTGCCTTCAAGCGTTTTGCCGTCGAACACGACCCCGTCGTCGGCAAGAACGATGCGCGCCATCGCCGCCTCTAGCCTCTAATGTCCGGCGGCGATTCGTGTTTGGCTTTGAGGTGCGACACGAGCGGAAACAGCCCGGCCAGGGCCGCGATCACGAGTCCGTAGCCGCCCTCGCGATAGCCCTTGCGCGCGACGTAGCACTTCCAGAAACGCGAGAAGAAGCGCCGCACGTAACGCTTCGTGTCGTCGCGGTCGCCCGCCTCGCGCAGATCGGCCGCGCGCGCGTCGCTGTAGCGGTCGAGGCGCCGTATCGTCTCGGAAAGATTGCGGTCGACCTCGTGGCGGATCGCGTGCGTCAACGGTGCCCCCGCCTCGCCCGTAAGCACGAGCTTCGGGTGCACGCGCTCGCGGCCCCATGTTTTTGTGCCCTTGCGGAACAGGCCCCAATAGCCCGATTTGCCGAACGAAGCGCCCCAGCCGTAACGCACAAGCCGCGTGCCGATGTAATTGTCGACCGGGATCGAATGGCGGTTTGCCGTGCTCGTTTCGACCGTCCGGCGAATCTCGGCGGCAAGATCTGGCCCAACCAATTCGTCGGCATCGACCTCGAGAATCCATTCGTTTGCGCACGCGGCAATGCCGGCATTGCGCCGGTCGCCTTCGCGCGGCCATTCGCCCTCGACAATACGCGCGCCCGCCGCACGCGCGATGCCGGCACTGCCGTCGGTCGTGCGATCGAGCACCACGACGATTTCGTCGGCGAAGGCAACGCCGGCAAGGCAGGCCGGCAGGCGCCCTTCTTCGTTGCGCGCGACGATGAGTGCGGAGAGCTTCATGCCGCTTCCCGCTTGGCGCGGCGCAGGAGGTCCGTTGCGGCCGCTTCGACCGTTTCGACCCCGATCGAGGTCAGCAGCGAATGCGAACCGCTCGGCTGGTAGTCGATGCGCGCGAAGAGCGCGTCTTTGCTTTCGGCCGTGCGCACATAGGCCGTGTTGGGGCCCCAGGGCCGGAAATTGCGTTCGTCCGACGGGCCGAACAGCCCGAGCGTGGGCACGCCGGCGGCGGCCGCGATATGCATGAGGCCCGAATCGTTGCCGACGAATAGATTGGCGCGCGCGATGGCGGCCGCGGCGGTCGCAAGATCGGTGGTGCCGACAAAATCGATCGCGCGGGCACCCAAGCCAGCGAGCAACCGTGCTGCAGCCGCCTGTTCGCCCGGCCCCCCGAATACGGCGATGCGCGCACCTGCGAGCCCGGCGCCCGGTGCGGTCAATGCCTCGGCCAACGCCAAAAAATTTTCGGCGGGCCAGATTTTGCCCGACCAGTTGGCCGTGGCGCCCAGCGCCAAAATCGGCCCTTCGCCGAGCCGCTTGGCGGCGGCTTGTTTGGCCGCATCCGACAGCCACAGCTTGGGCGAAGGCGGCGGTGCGAAATCGAGCACGCGCGCGGCATCTTCCACGCGGTGGATGGTTTCGTTGCGCGCCGTCGAGCGCGCGCGCTTGGCGGCGGCCAGAAACCACACGAGACCCGAGCCGCGCATGTCGACCGCGATGTCCCAGAACGTCGCAACCGTGCGCAGCCACAGGGCGAACCAATGGAGTTTGAATTTGCCCTTGCGCAGCACGATCGTGCGCACGCGCTGCGGCATCGCCTCGAACAAGGGGGCGGCCGCCGGGCCGCACGCGATCGTGAAGCGCGCCTGCGGATGGCGGCGGGCCAATTCCGCCAACACGCCCGATGCCAGCATCGCGTCGCCGATCCGGTTCGAGGCGACGAACAGCACCTTCATGCGAAACGCTCTTCCCACTCGGATGCGGCGATGGCCCAGCTGCGGCCGCGCCGCAATTGGCGTGCGGCCGCAGCCATGGCGCCGAACGGTTCTTCGCCCGCGAGCAGGCGCAAGGTTGCGGCCGCATAGGCGGCGGCGTCTTCGGCGACGAAACCGGTCGTGCCGTCGAGCACGAACACGCGCGCAACCGGGCTCGATGCGAACGACACGGCCGGCAGGCCCGCCGCCTGCGCTTCGACGAGTTGCAAAGCCAGCGCCTCGAAGGCGTTGGACGGATGCAGGAAGGCACGCGCGCCCCGGTAGATGTCGGCCATCTGCGGATCGGGCTGCGGACGCTTGACGCGCACGCCGGAGGCCGCGGCTGCCTGCACCTTGTCGTGGATCGCGGCGATGT
>JAIXXA010000031.1 GCA_027490975.1 Rhodospirillaceae bacterium | reverse complement strand
TACGCTCTTTCCCTGCACGGCGCTCTTCCGATCTTGGCGGGCAACGACCGTCTGGTGCTCGGCAACTTCGCCAACACGGTGACGGTGTTGAACGTCGAGACCCTCGTTGCAGGCACGCGTGCGGATACCGTCACGCTCGGGACGGCGGCCGTTTCGGGAACCATCGATCTGGGAGCCGGCAACGATCACTTGGCTCTCGGCAACTCCGCCAACGCGCTGACGGTCGCGAACGTCGAAACCCTGATCGGCGGTACCGGCGATGATACGGCCACACTCGCTGCAGCAATGACGGCAGGATCGGTCGATCTGCGCGCTGGCAGCGACGCGCTCGTGCTCGGCGACTTCGCCAACACGCTGACGGTCGGGAACGTCGAAACGCTTACCGGCGGGTCGCTCGCCGATACGGTCGTGCTTTCGACCGCGGCGACGAGCGGCTCCATCGACCTTGCAGGTGGCAACGACCGTTTGGCATTGGGCGGCAGCACGGGCAATACGGTTGCGGTTTCGAACGTGGAAACGCTGATTGGCAGCGGTGCGGCAGACACGGTGACGCTTGGCGCGCAGGTGACGGCAGGCTTGATCGATCTCGGCGCCGGCACCGACCGCTTGACCCTGGCCGACAGCGCCAACACGCTTACCATCACGAACGTCGAAACCATTGTTGGCGGCACCGATGCGGATACAGTTACGCTCGGCAATGCGACAACGGTCGGTCAGATCGATCTTGGGGCGGGCTCCGACGCGCTACGCCTCGGCAATTTTGCCAATAGGGTCACTGCGACCGATGTCGAGACGATAACCGGCGGCAATTCTGCCGACAACATTATGGTCGCCGGCAGCACGGCTGCGCGGATCGACGGCGGCTCCGGCAACGATACGCTGACCGGCGGCGACGGCAACGACACGCTGATCGGCAGCGGCGGGAACGATTCGCTGATCGGCGGGGCAGGCAACGATACATACGTGATGGGCAGCGGTGCCGACACTGTCTCGGGTTTCGTTTCTGGCGCAGACCAGATCGACATATCCGCCTTTGCGTCCTTTGCCGCCATTGCCGACGTTCAGTCGGCAACGACCTATGCGGGCGGCAATGCGACCATCAGCCTTGGTTCCGGCACGACCGTGACGCTGCTCGGCGTCTCGACGATCACGAGCGGCATGGCCGCCGATTTCGTCTTCAACGTCTGAGGAGGGCCGGTCAGTGTAGGCCGGGCGCTTCCTGGCCGGTGCGGGCGACATACTCGGTGTAGCCGCCGTCGTAGCGATGGATGCCTTCTGGCGTGAGCTCGAGCACGCGATTGGAAAGTGCGGCCAGAAACCGCCGGTCGTGCGAAACGAACAGCATCGTGCCTTCGTAATCTGCGAGGGCGGCGATCAGCATCTCCTTAGTCGCCATGTCGAGATGGTTCGTCGGCTCGTCGAGAACGAGAAAGTTCGGCGGGTCGTAGAGCATTTTCGCCATCACGAGCCGCGCCTTCTCGCCGCCAGAGAGAACGCGGCATTTCTTCTCCACTTCGTCCCCGGAAAAGCCGAAGCAGCCCGCCAGCGTGCGCAGCGATCCTTGGCCTGCGCGCGGGAAGGAGTCTTCGAGCGCCTCGAAGACCGTACGGTCGCCGTCGAGCAGATCCATCGCGTGCTGCGCGAAATAGCCCATCTTGACGCTGCCGCCGAGCGCCACGGTTCCGGCGTCGGGCTTCGTCGTGCCCGCGACCAGCTTCAGCAAAGTCGATTTTCCCGCCCCGTTGATGCCGAGCACGCAGCAACGCTCCCGGCGGCGGATCGTATAGTCGAGCGCTTCGTAGATGACCCGGTCGCCGTAGCGTTTGTGGACGTTTCGCAAGGCGACCACGTCGTCGCCCGAGCGCGGCGCCGGCATGAATTCGAATGCCACGGTTTGGCGCCGTTTGGGCGGTTCGACGCGGTCGATCTTCTCGAGTTTCTTGACGCGGCTCTGCACCTGGGCTGCGTGCGAGGCGCGGGCCTTGAAGCGTTCGATGAATTTGATCTCCTTGGCGAGCATGGCTTGCTGGCGCTCGAACTGCGCCTGCTGCTGTTTCTCGTTCTGCGCACGCTGCATTTCGTAGAACTCGTAGTTGCCCGAATAGGTGGTCAGATTGCCGCCGTCGATCTCGATCACTTTATCGACGATGCGGTTCATGAACTCGCGGTCGTGCGAGGTCAGCATCAACGCGCCGTCGTATCCCTTGAGAAAGGCCTCGAGCCAGATCAGGCTTTCGAGATCGAGATGGTTGCTGGGCTCGTCGAGCAGCATCACGTCGGGGCGCATCAGCAGGATGCGGGCGAGTGCGACGCGCATCTTCCAGCCGCCCGACAGCGCGCCGACGTCGCCATCCATCATTTCCTGGCTGAAGCTGAGGCCGGCCAACGTCTCGCGCGCCCGGCTTTCCAGCGCATAGCCGCCCAACTCCTCGAAGCGCGCCTGGACTTCGCCGAAGCGTTCGAGGACCTGCTCGAAATCAGTGGCGTCGGGATCCGACATGCGGGCCTCGAGCGCCTTCAGCTCCGCCGCGACTGCGCTCACGGCGCCGGCGCCGTCCATCACCTCGGCCACGGCACTGCGGCCGGACATCTCGCCCACATCCTGGCTGAAATAGCCGATGGAGATGCCGCGATCGGTGGACACCTGGCCCTCGTCGGGCTGCTCGCGCCCGGCGATCATGCGGAAGATCGTCGTTTTCCCGGCCCCGTTAGGGCCGACGAGCCCGACCTTTTCGCCCTTGAGGAGGGCCGCCGACGCTTCGATGAAGAGAAGTTGCTGGCCGTTCTGCTTGCTAATGTTGTCGAGGCGAATCATGCGTTCTTGCACTCCAAGGCAGGGAACTTAGACAGTCGTGCCCGCACCCGTCCATGCCTTTGAGCGGTTTTTCGGCACGCGGCCGCAATCCGTCCTGCAGTCGAAGCGGGCCATCGGCGCGCCCGCCAGGCCAACACGTCGTCTCAGCCCGCAATGCGCGCGGCCAGAGAAGTTCCCGACATCCAGGCCGCTTCCACGCCCGGGCCCAAAAGCCAATCGCCACAAATGCCGAGCTGGCGGTGCGCATCGTAGATGATGCCGGGACCGACCGCGACCGGATTGGCGTAGCGCCACCGATGCGCCGCGCGCGCGACCGGCGTCGGCAAGGCAGCTCCGATGCGGTCAGCAAAGGCGGCCGTCAGTTCGTTTGCGACCCAATCCTGATCGGCTTCGAGATGCGCACTGGACCAGCTAGCCGTGGCCTGCAACACCCACGCCTCGGGCCCGGTGCGGCCGGGTTTGGCCGAATTGCGCGCCGCCAAGCCGACCGTGTCGCTTTCGTTGCCTTGCAGCCAATCCGCACTGGCCGAAAGCTTTTCGGCAAAGGCGAGCATCACGGTCCAGCATGGCACGCTCCGCGCGGCAGCGGCTTGGGCTGCGAACGCTGGCGCGATCGGGTCCAGCAGCGCGCTTGCTTGTTCGGCGGGGGTCGCAACGACAGCAAAATCGACCTCGACCGCATCGCCCTGCTCGAGAACGAAGCGCCAGCCGGGATTGGCCGCTTCGATCTGCAGCACGCGCGTCGCAAAGCGGACCGCCTGGCCCGCAGCCATGTGCCGGATCGGCGTCCCCATGGACGGCACGCCGACATAGGCTGTCGGACCCGCCGCAGGCCAGGCGGCTGCCATGCCTGAAGCGATCCAAGCGTCGAGGCGCTGCCGAAAGGCGGGGTCTCTGGCCGTGAAGGCGGGGGCGCCGTGGTCGAAGGAAGCTTCGCCGAGGGCGGTCGAGACACGCCTGGTCGACATGCGTCCGCCGGGGCCGCGCCCCTTGTCGAAGAGTTGCACCGCATAGTTCCGTCGCGACAGCGCCTCGGCGCAGGCAAGGCCTGCCATGCCGGCGCCGACAATTCCGATTCGCATGGCTCGATTTCCTTCGGAAGGTTAGAGGCGGCGGCGCCCGACGAGGCGCGAAAGATACGGGCGGACGGGAAGGAAGAGGCGATAGCTCCATTCCATTGCCGTCAGCACGCCGGGCAGGGCCGCAATGCGCGCAGCCCAGCGCCAACGCGGCAACTGTGCCCAGACAGCAACGAAAGCGGCGGCGCCCGAACGAATTCGGCCGTCGTGCCCGCGTACGTGGAAACGCTCCAGCGCTTGCGCGTGCGTCACGCCTTCGGGTGTTGTGGCATCGGCAGCGGCGACATCGACGAAGCAGATCGCGCCGTCTTTGTCCTGGCGCCGGTAATAGGCGATTTCGGCCCGGCAAAGCGGGCATGCGCCGTCGAAATAGGCCGTTGTTCTGGGTTTCTCAGACGTCACGCGCTGTTCCTAGATCGTGAGGCGATTGCGGTTTCTCGGCATCGGCACGGCATTTCGTGCGGCCAAGGCGTGGTAGCGCGTAGGGGACTTGTTCGCGATAGCGCACAAAGCGTTCGCGGTAGCGTACCGCGAATCGTTTCTCCTTAAGGCGTGGGGCAAGCAGGCAATAGAACGTGAAGCAGACTGCCACGGCAAGCTGGTCCGGCGTCCAAACCGGTACTGTCCACAGTGTCAGCGCAAAGGCGACGTAGATTGGCTGCCGGATCAGTCGGAAGAGGCCGCGCGTCGGCATGTCCGGAAAGACCGGCCGGATGCGCGCGAGCAGCGACATCCAGCCCAAAGCGCCCGTCTGCACCTCAGCACCGGCATCGAAGCTCGCCTTGAGCAGCAGCAGCCAGCTTGTGGCATAGGCGGCCGTAACGGCCCAAAACGCGATCCCTTCGGCGCGCCACCATACGATGCCCGACGGCGTCCACAATGCGAACAGCGCCAGCAGTTGCGCCGACGCGACGATGGCGTAGGTCGTGGTCGCAAGCGTGGCGCCGTGCGGGCCGGGGACCGCGCGTGCAAGCGCATGTTCGCCGCGCCGCGTGAGCAGAAGAGAATGGGCGAGCGGAAACTGCAGGAGCAAGAATGCATTGGCGATGGCGGCCCACGGCCATGCAAGCGTGCCGAAACTTTTGCTCATGCCAAAGAACATCGCTGCGACCATCGCAAGCACGGCTGCGGCAAAAAGACTATGGCACACGAGCCCGAGCAGCAAAGCCGCTGCAATGCGCGCGTGGCCGCGCGGCGGCTTCAATGCAGCCGCGGCGAGCGTCACGAGGCGCGCCACGCGCGGATCGACGAGGATCGGATGTTTGTGCAAGGGCTGCATCGGGCGATCAGACATCCAAGGCGAATTGCGGGTTGGGTGCTCGGGCTTTGGCAGCTTGCGGTTTGCGTTGTGCTTGGGCGATGCCCGATTTTCGGCTGCCGTGTTTGTCGACGATGCGGCGTGCCGCCTCTTTGTGGTCGCCACCCCGTCGCAAGGCATAGAGCGCTTCGCGGGCGGTCCGCGCTGCCGCGACATTGTCGACGATCGGCGGCGGATAGTGCAATGTCGTTGCACCGTCCCACCGCCAGGGTTCGTGGATGAACAAGTCGGGCACGGCCCGAAGTTCAGGCACGTAGGCGCGCACGAAGCGCCCGGTCGGATCCTGATCGAATCCCTGTTTGACCGGATTGTAGATGCGGATCGTGTTGATGCCCGTCGTGCCCGACTGCATCTGCACCTGCGGCCAATGGATGCCGGGTTCGTAGTCGACGAATTTGCGCGCCAGATGCAGCCCGCTGTCGCGCCACGGCAGCCACAGGTGATAGCTCGCAAACGACATCAGCATGGCGCGCATGCGGAAATTGAGCCAGCCATGCCGATCGAGGGCCCGCATGCAGGCATCGACGAACGGAAAGCCCGTGCGGCCTTCGCACCAGGCCGCCAGTCGTTGCGGATCGGCGATGTCCGGGCGGATGCCGTCATAGGCCTGGTGCAGATTGTCGAACTCGAGGCGCGGCTCGTCTTCGAGCTTCTGCATGAAATGGCAATGCCAATGCTGGCGCGCCGCAAAAGACCGCAAGGAGGCGCGCCAGCGCTGCGCATCGGGCCCATCGGCCGGATCGAGTGCGGCCAAGCGCCTCCGGCTTGCCTGCGCCACCTCGCGCATCGAGATTGCACCCCACGCCAAATGCGGCGACAGGCGCGAGCTTGCGTCGAACGCGGTCACAGGGCTCGACATCTCGAAGCGATAGTCGCGGCCCCGCCTTTCGAGAAAGCTTGCGAGCGTGTCGCACGCTGCCTTGCGCCCGCCTGTTTGGCGCTCCGGGCACGGGTCCGATTGCAGGCCGAGTTCCGCACTTGCCGGCACATGTGTGGGGCCCGCCGTCGCGATCGGCATGAGGGCGGTGGGCGGGTGTACGACCGGCTGCGCCATATCGCGGTCCCAGGCTTCCGCCCAGCCGTTGCGCGATTTGATCCGGCGGATCACGCCGAATTGCCGTTCTTCGCGCCACGGCACGCCGGCACGTCTGCACCACGCGCCGACCGCGCGGTCGCGCGCAAAGCTCCAGCCGTTGCCGGTTTCTTCGTGGCTGAAAAGGGCTGCGATGCCCAGTTGCTTGTGCAACTCCTCGAAGATCGCAACCGCGTCGCCGACCATGACCCACAGCGGTTGGCCGAGGGCGGCAAGCTCGGTCTGAAGCTCGGCCAAACACTCTGCTGCGAAAGCCCATTGCCGCGCCGATGCGTCGGGCTGCCGCCAAAGCGCGGGCTCGACGATGTAGAGCGGCAAGACCGGTCCGGCTTCGGCGGCCAGCGCCAGCGGGCGGTGATCGGCGACGCGCAGATCGCGCTTGAACCAGACGATGTTGAGGGGCGTCTTCATGCGCAGCAAAGGTCTTGCAGTTTTTCAGGCATCTGTTTTTTGAATGCAAAAAAGCCGCGCGTCGCGTGCGGCCAGAATGCACTGTCCCAGCGCCGGCGTACGGTTGCGAGCGCGATGCCCTCCTTGGCCAGCGCTGGGGCGAGCTGCGCCAAGGCGTCTGCAACGGGGCCGACGGCCGCAGCTGCGGTCACGATCTGCCGAACGTCGATCGCGCGTGCAGCCGCGACGATCGTCGCGGCATCGAGCTTCGCCGAAACTTGTGCCGGACAGCCGAAATGATGCGCCACGCGCGTCGCCGCATCCGATGCCGCCCCACGCACGAAAGCGCGCGCGTGCGCGCCCCACAGCAGATCGGCGTCCGCGGCAACGATGGCTGCCACAAAGCGGGTTTGGCGATCGAACAACGATTCGGGATGCATGTCTTCCGCCGTGACCAGCAGCAGGGCAGGCGTGCCTGGTGCTTGCGCGGGCAACGGCGCTATCGGGCGGGCAGGCGGAAGCAGCGCTTCGGTCAGCGGCAGCGCTTGCGTTGCGAGGCCACGCGGCGCAAAGCGGCCGCCGGTGTAGCGCGAAATATTGTCGCGCGTTGCAAGATAGGTCTTTCCCGCCGTCTGCAGGCCCGCAACCCAACGCCAAGACAGCGTATTGCTGGCCGGATCGGCGTCGATCAGATGGCGCAGGAAGAAGTCGGCGCCGAGCGCCCACGGCAAGCGCAGCGTGAAAATCCAGATGGAGGCAAACCACATGCGCGCATGATTATGCAGATAGCCGGTCTCGACAAGTTCACGTGCCCAATCGTCGAACCCTTCGATGCCCGTTTCGCCTCTTTCAGCAGCTGCGACCGCGTTGGTTGCTTCATGCGCGTCGCGTTCGTCCAGAAAGCGGGACCAGGCGGCGGGATGCATTTCGAGCCACCCTTTCCAGTAGGTTCGCCACAGAACCTCCTGGATGAATTTCTCGGCGGCGTCGAACGTATGTTGGGCCAAAACGGTCCCAACCACTTCGGCCTCCGTGACGACGCGGTGCCGCAGATAGGGCGACAATCTGGAGACCGCACTTTGGCAACCGGGGCCCGGATCGGCGTTTCGCCCGACAGCGTAGCGCTGCCCAGCACCCGGCACGAATGTTTCGAGACGGTCGAGGGCTGCGGCACGCGACGGCGGGAATGCGGGCGATGTCATGGCACCAGTAAACTGTTGCAAAACCGGCGAATTTCAATCGCGGCGGCCGTCTGGTACAGCAACGCCCTTGTTCTTGTTCGACAATTTCTGGCGCGTCGAGGAAGGCGTCGGTTATGGGCTTTTGCGGACGGTCGCCGCCTTGGCCGCATCGGCAAAGCGCTTGGCCAATTCCCCGTCCCAGCGCAACAGATCGTCGTCTGTCGAGCCTTTTCGCATCAAGGCCGTCGAAACGATCGCCGCGTCGGCCGTTTCGAGGGCGGCGACGACGTTCTCTTGCGTGACAGAACCGCCCAGCACGATCGGCACTTTGACGCCCGCGTCCCGCGCTTTTGCAATCCGCGAAAGCGAATCGGCAAATGTATCGCCGGTCAGGACGAGGGCATCCGCCCCCATCGATTGCGCCCACAAGGCCGCACGCTCGGGCGGCAGTTCGACCATCGGCACGCTCGTGCGGTCGAACACGTCGGCAAAGATCGCGACCTTCTCGGTCTTGATCCGATGCCTGTAGGTGCGTGCGGTCGTGCACAAGGCCGTGCGCGGCCCCTCGGCCGTCATTGAAGCGCCGACGAAGACCTTGAGCCGCACGAAATCGGCACCCGTTGCGTGCGCGATCGCAAGCGGGGCGACTGCGTCGTGCGCCTGCACGATGATACCGAGCCGCATCGCCGGAAATGCCTCACGGATCAGTCGCCCGAGCGCGCTCACGATCGCGATAGTGACGGGCTCTGCGTCGGTTTGCGTGCGCGTCTGGTCCTGCAGCATCAGTGCGGGGAAGCCCGCCTCGGCGAAAACCCGCGCGTTGGCGAGCGTGTAGTCCTCGAGCCAGGCCATCGACGTTTCGCGCGCAAGACCGAGATCGGGCAGATGCAGCGCGCCGATGATCCGCGGTTGGGTCGCAAAAAGGGATTGTGTGTTGCTCAAGTCAGGCTCCTTGTGGTTTGGACTTGTGCCAGTCGCCGATCGCGCAGGCCGCGGTCGGCGCCGAGCAGATGAGCGACTCCGATCGCTTCGACTGCGAAAGCACCGGCCACGACCGCACGGCGCAAAGCCGCTTCTCCGTCAAGGCCATCGGCGAGCGCACTCAAAAAGCCGCCGCAGAAAGCATCGCCGGCACCGACCGGATCGCGTGCGGCAACGTCGAGGGCGGCCGCCTCGACGAACCTACCGTCCGGCAGGCGCAGAAGCGCACCGGCCGCACCGCGTTTGACGCCGATCAGGGCGCGCGAAGCGCCCGCAATGTCGACCAGCGCCGCGTGCTGGCCGAGATTTGGCCGCAGCACGGCCAGTTCCTTTTCGCTGGGTAGAAACGCATCGACATGGCCGAGGATGGCGTCGAGTTCGCCGCGTCCCAGATTGGCGGCTTGGAAGCCTGGATCGAGTGTCGCGATCAGGCCGGCCGCGTGTGCGGCCGCCGCACAGGAGAGCATCTGTTGAACCGCATTGGCGCCGATATGCATGCCGCGCGCCTGCCAATAGGCGCGCGGTACGTCGTCGGGCCGTACCGGATGCAAGGCGCGAAAGGCGCCGTAGCCCGTGCGGCCCGACGCTGTGGTCTCGAGATGCGTACGCCAGCGCGCTGCTTCGGCGGGCGTGAGTACAGGACCCGCGAGGTTCAATTCGCCCATTTCGGCGGGCGCGGCATGCAGATGGTCCACGCGCGTGCCATCCGTGTTGTGGAAGAACCATTCGGGCTCGGCGCGCGCGGCGGACTCGACGCGGATCCCGGCGAGATCGAGCCGGCCATCGACGGTCGCGGCCAGGGCATCCTGCGGATAGGTGGCGGGCACACGGCCCACGACACCGACGTGGCCGAGAAACAAGCGCGCCCCCGACGCCGCATGCAGCGCGTTGCCGCCGAGTTGGTTTAGATGCAGCATGCCGCTGGCTTCGACAATGCAGTCGACGATCACGCCGCCGACCGCAAAGGCGCGGACCGTCAAGTCCGCACCTCGGTGCGCCGGCCGGGATAGCCAAGCCCCAGCGCATCGCGCGCCATCGCGAAATGATAGGCAAGCGCATGGATTGCCGGCGTATGCACGATCGTCGCCAGCGATGCCGCGGCCGCTGGCACTTGGATCGTGCCGGCAACGCGGGCTTCGATCTCGCGGTCGGGCGCCGAGAGAAGCGCATAGACGCGTGCACCTTCGGTCGCACCGACAAGAGCCGTATCGAGGGCCCGTTCGCGGCTTGCGGCGTCCGGGGCGACGACAAAGAGCGCGTCGCCTGCTTTGGGCAGCCGGTAATGGTGCAGCTCCTCGAGCGGAAAAGCGGCGGCGTGCACGGGCGACAGCTCGCGCAGTTTGGCCGCCGCAAAGCAGGCTGTCGCGTAGTGCGGGCCGGCACCGGCGAAGAACACGGTCGTCGCGTCGGCGATCGCACGGGCAGCTTGTGCCGCTGCCCCATCGCATTGCGCAAGCGTGGCGTCGGCAAGGGCAGGGGCCAGGGCAAGGGCGGCGGCGATCTGTGTTTGCTGCGGCGAGGAGGGCGCGATTGCGAGGCCGAGCTTCACGAGCAAAGCCATTGCCGCCGTGCTCGACTGCGTCGGCCAGCCACGCCGCGTCGCATGGACCTGCAGACCGCCGTCGAACTCCGTAAGGATCGCCGAGTTAGCCGTGTTCGAGACCCCCACCGTTAATGCGCCGCGCGCGCGCGCCGTGCGCAACGCGGCCATCACCGCCGGCGTGTTGCCGCCCGCACTGAGCCCGATCACGATCCCCCCAGGGCCCGTGCCGACATGGTCGTAGGTCGCGTAATCGAGTGCTTGCACGGCAAGGCAAGGGCGCCCGGTCAGCGTTTCGTACGCGTGACGAACGCCCATGCCCACGAACCAGGAATCGCCGCAGCCTGCGATCGCGACATGGTCGAAGCCGCGGTCGCGGATACGCGCCGCAAGGGCCGCCAAGGCGGGCGCTTCGACTTCGAGCGTAGCGGTTATCGCCGCACCTTGGCCTGCCATCTCGTCGCGCGTAAAGCCCACGCGGCGCAAGCGGGCAGGATCGCCCGCGACGTCGCGCGACGGCTCTGCGCGCAAAGCACGCAGGCGCTCAGCATAGGGATCTTGCGAATCGGCCATCGTCAATCCTAACGTCCTAACCGCTCGAGGCCGACCGTGCGCGCGAGCACGAGCATGATCGCGAAGGAGAGGCCGATCTCAAGCGCCGAGATCGCCGCGATCGCGGGCGTGCTGTCGTACTGCACGAGATAGTAGAGTTCGACCGGCAGGGGGCGGCCGCGCACGTCGGACGTGAAGAGGGCGACGGTCACGTTGTCGAATGCTTCGATGAAGGTGAAGGCGGCGGCGGCGACAAGGGCCGGCCCCAATTGCGGCAGCGTGACGCGCACGAAGGTTTCGAGCTTTCCCGCACCCAGATTGGCGCTGGCCTCGTCGAGGCGCGGGTCGAGCCCGGCAAGCCGTGCCATCGCTATGCGGATCACGAACGGCAGACAGAAGACCGAAAGAGCGAGGATCAGCATCGCGTTCGATGCGCGGAATGCGAAATAGGCGCCGAAGAACAGGCTCGCAATGCCGATCACCATGCCCGGCATCATCTGCGGGGCGAGCAGAAACGCGTTGGCGGCCGCTTTGCCGGCGAAGGTGCCGCGCACGGAAGCGAAGGCGGCCGGCACGCCGAGGGCGAGCGTGATGCCGGCGACGGCAAGCGACACCCAGAGGCTCACGACGACCGAGTCCGTGAGCTGGCGGTTTGCGAACACGTGTTCGTACCAGCGCAGCGAAAATCCCGACGGCGGAAACGCGATGAAGCCGCGCGGCTCGAACGAGATCGCGACGACGATGAGGCTCGGTGCCACGAGCAGCAGCAGCGAGAACGCGGCGACGACGCCGAGCACGACGCGGCCGATGCGGTCGATGGGGGCGAGATTCTTCGTCATGCGGCGGACTCGTTCCAGCGCGCGAGACGGTTGCCGAAGGCGACGATCGCGAGCACGAAGGCAAAGCAGGTCGATAGCAGGATCGTGGCAAGGACCGCGCCGCGCGTCCAGTCGAGCACCACGATCGTCTGCTCGTAGACCTGCACCGCAAGCGTCGAATAGCTGCCGCCGCCGAGCAGCTGGGGCACGATGAAGTTCGTGTAGGACACCGCAAAGACCAGTGCGAGACCTGCGAAGATCGCAGGCACGGACATCGGCACGACGACTCGGAAGAAGGTTCCCGTTTGGCTTGCCCCGAGATTGAGCGAGGCCTCTTCGAGGCGCCGGTCGCGCTCGGCGAGCACCGCCAGCAGCGGCAGGATCATGAAGGGCAGATGGATCTGGGTCATGCCGATCAGCACGGCCCAGTCCGTGTTGAGGATGCGCAAGGGCTGTTCGATCAGCCCGAGCGACAGCAGGGTCTGGTTCACGAGCCCGCGCCGCCCGCCCAGGATCACGATCCAGGCATAGGCGCGCACGAGGGCGCTCGTCAGCAGCGGCGAGACGACTGCGACGAGGATGAGCGTGCGCCAGATGCCTTTGGCCTCGGCAAACAGATAGGCGACGGGATAGGCGAGCAGCAGCGTAAGCACCGACGACACGGCGGCGACCCAGAAGCTGCGCCACATCAGCCGCCAGACGAGATCGTCGGCCAAGGCCGCTTCGAGGTAGCCGAGCGTCCAGGTGTCGGCGACGATGCGCCCGCGGTCGATCGTGACGAACCCGAAGGCGAGCAGCGTCAGCATCGGCAATGCCAGAAACACGAACAGATAGGCGAGGGCCGGCACGGCTGGCCAAATGCCGCGCCCGTGCAGGATGCGTCGCAGGAGCGGGGCGCTAGACACTGTCCGGCCCCTCCCCCAGCACGACGCAGGCGGCCGGATCGACCGCGCGCACGCGCACGGGCGAACCTACCGCTGCGGGCGGTTCGCCGACTTTGCGCAGGGCGACGACGCGCAGCGGCTCGGCCATGCCGACAGCGATCTCGTATTCGATCGTCGCCCCCTGCGGCGTCGCAAATGCGACCGTTCCGTGCCAGCCCGGGCCTTCGCCTGCGTTCTCGATCGCGAGGTTCTCCGGCCGCACGACGAGCCAGGCGGCACCGTCGGCACGTGCGGCGGCAATAGCCGGATCGGGCGCGACGCGGCCGCCGCGTATGTCGACTGGGAGCACGTTGGCACGGCCGATGAAAGCCGCCACATAGGCGGTGCGCGGCCGATCGTAGATGTCGATGGGGGCGCCGACCTGTTCGATGCGGCCTGCGCGCATCACCGCCACGCGATCCGACAGCGTCATGGCTTCCTGCTGGTCGTGCGTGACGAAGATCGAAGTGATGCCGACGCGCTCGATGAGTTTGCGCAATTCGATCTGCATCGACAGGCGCAGCTTGGCGTCGAGCGCGTTGAACGGCTCGTCGAGCAGCAGCACTTCGGGTTCGAGTACGAGAGCACGCGCGATTGCCACGCGCTGCTGCTGCCCGCCGGACAGGCGTGCAGGATAGCGGTCGGCATAGGCCGAAAGCGACACAAGATCGAGCGCCTTTCGCACGCGCGCTTGCGTTTCGGCCTGGCTCACGCGACGCACGCGCAGCCCGTAGGCGACGTTTGCCGCGACGTCGAGATGCGGAAACAACGCATAGGACTGGAACACGTAGCCGACCTGGCGGCGGTTCGGCGGCAGGTCGGTGATGTCGCGCCCGCCCACGACCACGCGCCCGCTGTCGGGTTCGACGAAACCGGCAAGCGTGCGCAGCAACGTCGTCTTGCCGCAGCCCGAGGGGCCGAGCAGCGTCATCACCGTGCCCTTGTCGACGGCAACCGAGCAGCCGTCGAGCACGCGCACGGGGCCGAAGCTTTTTGCGATGTCCTGGAGCGCGATGTGGCTCATGGTGCGGCCGATCCTTCGAAGCGTAGTCCAAGGGCTGCAGGCCCCCAGCCGCCAACGCAACGCGCGCCAATCTGCAAGGCTGCGCGCGCGGCGGCAATGAAATCGAGCCCGGCGGCGATTCCGGCCGCAAGGGCTCCTGCGACCGCATCGCCGGCCCCGGTCGGGTCGCGCAATGCTGCGGGCGGCGCCGCAAGCCGCAAGCCCGTGGCGGCACGGGCAGCAACGGCAAATGCACCGGCCGCTCCGCGCTTGTGCAGCACGTTGCAGCCAAAGCCTGCAAGCGCAAAGGCCGCCGCATCGTCGCTGCAGTCCGGGCAGAGATGCCGCGTTTCTTCGGAACTCGGCGCGAAGATATGCGCCTTCGCGGCGTTGGCACAGACGGCTTGGCGCTCCGCCGCAGCGAAAGCGGCGCTCGTGTCCATGACGACGCGTGCCCCCGCCTTTGCGGCCGCTGCCAGCGTCTGTGCGGCGACGGCGCTCGGCACCGCCATCAGTGCGACGACATCGCCTGCCGCGAGGGCCGCAGGTACGGCGGGGACAAGGGCGTGCGTGCGTTCCCACCACACTTCCTGCGCATGGTGCGCATTGTCGCGGCTTTCGTCGCCGCGATAGGCGAGACGCGCACGGCGCGTGGGGCTCGAGCACCGGACAACGCCAGCGAGATCGATCCCGAGCGTGGCCGCCTGCTGCAGCCAGTCGGCGCGAAAATCGGCGCCCGCCATCGCGTGCAGCGCGACCGCCGCACCGGCCGCGCGTGCCCCCAAGGCCGCGTACAGGGCAGCACCGCCCGGCACGCCGTCGCCCGCATCGCGGCCGGTTTCGATCCTGTCGATCGAAAGATAGCCGACGATATGCACGGTTCCCGTCATGTGCCGGTGCCGAGCAAGCTGCGCCGCGTGAGCATGCGGCTCACTTTGAAGCGCTGCGCATCGGATTTGAGATGCGCGCGCGTGTCGGGATCCAGGCCGCTGGCGCGTGCGAGCGTAGCCGCAAGAATCTGCAACGGCACGCAGGCCGCAAGTGCGAACAAGGCGGGCGGCATGTCGGGCAGCGTGATGCGCCACATGGCGCGCGCGACGGGGGTGGATGGCGTGTCGATCGCAAGCGTGGCCACGCCAAGCTCGCGCAGGGCCGCACAGCTTTCGTCGGCATAAGCGGCAAGGGCCGCGTCGCCTGCCAGCACGACAACGAGATCTTCCGTCGGCATCGCCCAGTACTGGCTGTGCGCGAATTCTTCGAGCTCGCCCGACCACGCCGGAATGCGGGTGAGCTCGACGAACTTTGCAGCGCCGTATTGCGCCGTGCCGATGTCGTTGCCGGCCGACAGAACGCGCACGCCGGTCGGGACGGCGAGCCCGGCAAATGCGTCGTCGCTTGCGGCGAGTGCCGCACGTTGTGCGGCAATTGCGGCAGACAGATCGGACGGGTTGCGGCCGGCGGCACCGGCTGCGAGGGCGAGCAACGCGGCAAGCGTGGCCGTATAGCTTGCCGTTCCGCAAAGGAACGGTGCGATATCCGCAAGGTCGAGCGAGATCTTGGTGCCGGCGATTTCGCCAAGACGGCCGCCATTGCCGTTGACGAGGGCCAGCATCGGCACGCCCGCGGCCGCGACCGTGCGCGCGGCTTCGACCGTGCGGTCCACGTTTCCGGACATCGAAATCGCGACGACGCGGTCGCTGCGCCGCAGCCGGTCGGCCGCCAGAACCATGTCCATGGCCCCAATGGGGCGCCAATCGAGACCGCATGCGGCGGCCCAGCGGCTTGCGGCGATCGCGGCAAACAAGCCGTCGCCGCAACCGGTGATCCAAAGACGGCCGCCGTCCCCCGGCGCCAACACCGTGCGGCCGAGGGCTGCGAAGCTCTCGGCGCGCGCGGCGAACGCCGCCAACATGTCGGGTTGGCGTGCGATGTCGGTGCGCATGGGCGACGGCGGCGTCGTGGTCATGGTTCAGCTCGCGAAGACGCGGTCGAAGCGCTCGACGATCTGGCCGCGCACCGGGGCGATCTTGCCCCAGTCGACCGACTGCAGACGCGCCACTTCCGCCGGCGTGGAGGGCGTGTAGGGGCGTGCGGCCTCGGGGATCGTCACGCCGCGCACCGTAGGCCCGAAGAAGTAGGGCGTGTTGGCGGCGAACTGCTGGTACTCGGGCGACAGGATGCCGTCGATCCACTGGTACACGAGATCGGAATGGCGCGTATTGGCGATCTCGGACATGAACGAGACGATCGCAACGGGACCCGGGGCGGGCTGCACGAACTTGATCGGCAGACCCTTCGCGGCCGAGGCGGCGGCATCGTTGTTCCAGATCGGCGCCAAGCCGATCTCTTCGCGCTCGAGCATCTGGATGAGCTGCGTGGGCGTGCGGCCGACTTGCGGCTTCAGCTCCTGCAGCTTGCTCCAGGCGGGTTCCAGATTGTCTTCAGCGCCGCCGAAGATCTTGGCCACGATCGCAAGCACGCCGAGGCCGAGATTGGACGAGGCGCGCGGGATGCCGATCTTGCCTGCATATTCGGGCTTCCACATGTCGGCCCAGCTCGACGGCGCGTTCCGCACGACTTTTTCGTTGTACGCAATGCCGATCAGCGAATAGCTCGCCGGCACGCCGAAGCCGCCCGACTTGGCGTTCAGTTCCGGGATCAGATTCGCGTAGTTGCGCAGCCGTGCGGGCTCGATCCGCTTGATGTAGCCGTCGCGCTGCGCGATCAGATGCGGCGGCTCGCCGTTGGGCATCGCGTCGAAGGGCGAGAAGCCTTGGGCGGCTTTGATCGAGGCGACGATGTCTTGGCTTTCGCTCGGCACGAGGCGGATGCGCAGACCCGGCGTGGCCTGTTCCATGCGGCGCGCGAGCCACTGGTGCGGCTCCTGCAGCTGGCCCGCAAAGCTCACGATCACAAGCTCGCGCGCGGTCTGCGCAAGCACGACGGACGGGGCGGCGAGCAGAGCGCTGCCGGCGGCAAGGCCGCGCGTGAAGTTGCGACGGCCGATCTTGCGGATTGTCATGTTTGATCTCCTGGATTGCGGGGGAACGTCAGAGGGCGAAAACACGGTCGAAACGCTCGACCAGCGGCCCGCGCTGCGGCGCAATCGCGGGCCAGTCGATCGTCTGCAGGGCAAGCACTTCGGCCGGCGTCGAGGGCGTGTAGGGGCGGGCGGCTTCGGGCACCGTCACGCCGCGCACCGTGGGGCCGAAGAAGTAGGGCGAAGCCGCGGCGCGCGCCTGGTATTCGGCCGACAGGATGCCGTCGAGCCATTCGTTGACCAGTTCGGGATTGCGCGAGTTCGTGATGCCCGACATGAACGAGATGATCGCGATGGCACCCGGCTTCGGCATCATGAAACGGATCGGCAGGCCCTTTTCGGCGGCCGAGGCGGTGTTGTTGTTCCACAACGGGGCGATCGCGATTTCTTCGCGCTCGAGCATTTGCGTGAGGATGGCGGGCGAGCGTGCGGCCTTGGGCTGGAGTTCGCGAAGTTTGTCCCAACCCACTTCCAGTGCGGTTTCGGAGCCGCCGAAGCTCTTGGCCGCGATGGCGAGCGTGGCGAGCCCGAGATTGGACGAAGTGCGCGCGATGCCGATCTTGCCGCGGAACTCGGGCTTCCACATGTCGGCCCAGGATTCCGGCGGATTGCGCACGAGCGAGGAATTGTAGGCAATGCCGACAAGCGAATAGGTTGCCGGCACGCCGAAGCCCTGGCTCTTGGCGAGCAGGTCGGGAAACACGCTCGGCAGGTTCCTGAGGGCGGCATCGTTGCGCCGTGCGATGTAGCCCTCCGACATGGCCGTGATATGCGGCGGCTCGTCGTTGGGCATCGCGTCGAATGCCGATTGGCCTTGGCCCGCTTTGATCTGGGCGACGATGTCTTGGCTGTCGGACGGAACGAGCCGCACGCGCAGACCCGCGTGGCGGCGCTCCATCTGGTCGCCGAGCCAACGATGCGGTTCCGACAGACGGCCGGGATAGGTGACGATCACGAGTTCGCGCGCGGCTTGCGCGCGCACGAGGGTCGGGGCGGCGAGAAGTCCGGTGCCGGCGGCAAGACCGCCGAGTGCGGCGCGACGGGAAATGCGGATCATGGAATCCTCCTGGGCTGGATGGCGGAACATGGAAATCGACGCTGGAACCGATGCGTTGCGGGAAACGCAGACGCACGTCGCACGACGAGGCTCGTAGAAGGTTCTAGTTCGGGCGGTGAAACGATCCGCCGGAGACGCCGTCTCCGGCCGCGGCACGGTCCCGGGTCGGGACCGCCGAGGGATCAGATGCGCGGACTTCGCCCGGCCGCGATGAAAGCGACATAGGCGCGCGCCGAGCGCGACGCGCTGCGCCAGCCGAGCCGGATCCGGGCGCGCGATTTGCCGCGGACGTTTCGGCTCGACATGTGCGAGACATAAGACATAAAAGATTCATCTCACAGCAACAGGGCGCCGCGCAAGCTGCAAAAAATAGGCAGCGCTGCCCGCGCCGCAGGCAAGCGAGGCAGGGGCCCTTGGAAGCGACGATCATCGACGCCGACTGGATTCTCGAAGGCTTCTCCGCCGACGATGCGCCGCTGCTGCACAACGATGCGGCACTGGTCGTGGTCGATGGCCGCGTCGCTGCGATTCTGCCGCAGGCCGAAGCGCATATGCGCTATCCCGCCGCGCGCCGCGAAGGCGGCAAAGGGCGCGTCGCGATACCCGGCCTTGTCAACGCCCACCACCATGTTGGCACCACGCCCCTGCAGCTCGGCTCGCCCGACCATCCGCTCGAGCTGTGGTTTGCAAGCCGCTTGGCGCTGCGCGACGTCGATCCGCGGCTCGACACGTTGTATGCCGCATTCGAGATGATCGAGAGCGGGGTCACGACCGTGCAGCATCTGCACAGCCGCGTGCCCGGCACGCCCGAGCAGATCGTCGCGACGGGCAAGCAGGTTCTCGACGCGTATCGCGCGATCGGCATGCGCGTCTCCTATTCGATGGCGCTGCGCGACCAGAACCGTCTCGTCTACGAGGACGACGCGCTGTTCGTCGCACGCCTGCCCGAGGCGTTGAAGGCGCCAATGCGCGCCTATTTCGAACGTTTCACGCTGCCGCTCGCCGAACAGCGCGCAGTCTTCGAAGCTTTGCTCGCCGCCGTTGCGGGCGAGCGGCGCTTGGCGGTGCAGGTCGCACCCGCCAATCTGCATTGGCTGTCGGACGAAGCCCTCGGGCTCGCGGGCGCGCTTTCGACGCGTCACGATCTGCCGATGCACATGCATCTGCTCGAAACGCCTTACCAGAAGGCCTACGCCGCCAAACGCACCGGCGGCTCGGCACTTGCGCATATCGCGCGCTTCGGTCTCGTGGGGCCGCGTCTCACGATCGGCCACGGCGTGTGGATGACCGAAAGCGACATCGCCCTCTGCGCGCAAAGCGGCACGCATATCTGCCACAATTGCAGCTCGAATTTCCGGCTCAAGAGCGGTGTGGCGCCGGTCAATCGCTTTCTTGCGCGCGGCATTCCGGTGGCCCTCGGCATGGACGAGGCCGGCATCAACGACGACCGCGACATGCTGCAGGAGATGCGGCTGGCGTTGCGCGTGCATCGCGAGCCCGGCATCGACGCCCCCCATCCCACGCCCGCACAGATTCTGCGCATGGCGACCGAGCGCGGCGCGGACACCACCCCTTTTGCCGGCCGCATCGGCCGCCTGTCGCCGGGGCGCGACGCCGACGTTGTGCTTTTCGATTGGGAGGCTGTGACCTACCCCTACCAGAATGCGGATATTCCGCCGGTCGACGTTCTCGTCCAACGCGCCAAATCGTCGGCTGTAAAAACGGTGTTCGTTGCCGGCGATGCGGTCTATCGCGACGGCCGTTTTGTGCATGTCGACAAAAACGCCGTGCTGGCGGAGATCGCCGCGCGCTTCGCGCGTCCGCTCACCGATGCCGAGAACGAACGCCGCCAGTTGGCGCGCGACGTGTTCCCGCACGTTCGCAAATTCTACGACGGCTATCTCGACGGCACGGGCGACGAACCCTTCTATCGGCCGAGCGGGCGGTTCTAGGCGTTTTCGCCGCTCACGAGCGCCCGCCGTCCCCCGGCAGAATCGGCCGCTGATCCAGCCGGCTTTCTCGCTAAAGCGATCAGCCTTATGTCGTGGGGAAAATTCGGCGTGCGCGAGGGTATGCCGCGACGAACCCGTCGGATAGGTACGCGCGGCTTCTAGACGGCGAGCGTGCCCCCGCCCTTGAGGTCCAGAATCTCGCGCGCCTCGTCCGGCGTTGCGACGGCAAGGCCCAAACCTTCGACGATCTGGCGCGCGAGGCGCACCTGCTCGGCATTCGATTGAGCCAGCCGCCCGGGGCCGGCCCACAGCGAATCTTCGAGACCGACGCGCACATTGCCGCCCATCGCCGCCGACATGGCCGCGATCGGCAACTGGTTGCGGCCTGCCCCCAGCACCGACCACACATAAGCGTTGCCGAACAGTCGGTCGGCGGTGCGCTTCATGTGCATCACGTCGTCGGGATGCGCGCCAATGCCGCCCAGCAGTCCGAAAACCGTCTGCACGAAAAGAGGCGCCTTCACGAGACCGCGCTCGAGAAAATGCGCGAGATTGTAAAGATGCGCGGTGTCGTAGCATTCGAACTCAAAGCGTGTGCCGGCCGCCGACAACGTGGCGATCACGTATTCGATGTCGGCAAATGTGTTGCGGAACAGGATGTCCTTGTTGGCGAGATAGGCGTTCTCCCATGGATGCTTGAAATCCTTGAAGCGGTTCAGCATGCCGAACAGGCCGAAGTTCATCGAGCCCATATTCAGCGAAGCGATTTCGGGCTTGAACGTGGCGGCCGGGCGCACGCGTTCCGCCACCTGCATCGTCGGCGCGCCGCCGGTGGTGAGGTTCACCACGCAGTTCGAGCGCTGCTTGATCACTTTGAGGAACGGCAGAAAGGCTTCCGGTGTCTGGTCGGGTTGGCCGTTGACCGGATTGCGCGCATGCAGATGCACGATGGCGGCCCCGGCATCCGCCGCACCGATCGCCGCTTCGGCGATCTCCTCAGGCGTGACGGGAAGTGCCGCCGACATCGACGGCGTATGGATTGCGCCGGTGACGGCGCAGGTGATGATGACTTTTCGGCTCAATGTCGCCTCCCATTGTCGTTTTGAAGATCGTGCCTCAAAAAGCTTTCCGACGATAGGCTGGCCACGCCGTCGCGGTCCTTTCGGTGGGGCAACGACGGTCGTTGTCGCATTGCCGATCGCCGGGCGCCAGCGCCCGCTCAGCGCGCGCTGCGGATCAGCCCGGCTTGGATCGCGTCGCGCACCGCAATCGGCTGCTCGACAGAAAGGATCCGTCGATCGTGCTGGCGCGCTCGCGCGAGCCGTTGATCCGGCCCGAGCCGTTCGAGCGCAAAGGGTATGTGCCGAATGTCGTCTATACGTGCGGCCTCATCAAACACGGTGCGGATCTTGTGATCCCGTATGCGGTGTCGGACACGTTCACGAATTTCGCGACGATCCCCATTCTGCAGCTTTTGAAAACGCTCGAGCCCGTCTGACGCCGAAAATATATCCACGCTAGAACTGTATAATATGGATATGCCGCTTTTTCCGGCATCCACCGCCCATTCCAGCGGCGCGATGCCCAGCAAATAAACTACATAAGAATTGTGTGCCCACGTTCGCCGATTTTTCGAGCGATTCCTCTTGTTTATCGCGGGGCTAAGGGCCATTTGCGATGACGAAATTGTTATCGCTTCCCCCATCCCAGGAGTTCTCCATGCTCAACAACGTGTCGCGCCGCGGCTTCCTCGCGGGCTCGGCTTCGCTGACCGCCCTCGGTGCCACCGGGCTTGCCGCACCTGCGATCGCGCAAGGCGCGATGACCGCGGTCAAGTTCACGCTGCCGTTCGTTGCGCAAGGCGCGACGGCGTTTGCATTCGTTGCGCGCGAACGCGGCTTCTTCCGCGCGCGCGGCCTTGATGTCGACATCGCGCTCGGCACGGGCTCGCCGCCGGCCGCCCAAGCGATCGCCGCCGGGCAATTCGATATCGGTCTGGTTTCGGCCGCCGCCACGATCCAGCAAGCCGCGCGCGGCCTCAGCCTCACGGCCGTCGGCACGATGATGTACGACGCGACGATGGCGATCGCGGTTCCGGCCGACAGCCCGATCCGCACGCCCAAGGATCTCGAAGGCAAGCGCCTCGGCGCCAATCCGCGCGGCCTCGATTTCGCGTTCTGGCCCGCCTATGCGCGCCTTGCGAACATCAACACGGCCGGCATCACGGTCCAGCAGCTCGATCCCAACGTGCTCGAGCGTACCTTGTCGCAGCGCCAGGTCGATGCCGTCACGTGCGTTGCGGCTTCGTCGCTGCCCACGTTCCAGTCGCTCAATCTGCCGGTGCGCTTCATGATGTGGAAAGACGCCGGGCTCAGCTTCTACCACAACACCGTCGTCACGCGCCCCGACGTGGTGGCGCAGCGTCCGCAGATGGTGCAGGGCGTGGTCGATGCGCTCGGCGAGGCGATGTCGCTCACCTTGCGCGACCCGGATGCGGCTCTCGACGCCTTCGTGCGCCAGCGCCCGGAAATCGGCATGTCCGACCAGACGCGCGGCTCGGCGCGCCTGGGCCAAGGTCTGATGGGCGTGACCGTTGCCCAGGACGAGGCGATCCGCAACGGCATCGGCTTCGCCGACATGGCCAAGGTCGACAAGATGATCGACACGGTCATGGAGTTCTCGGTGCAGGACGGCCGCCGTCCCGTCACCGACCAGCTCTACACGAACCGCTTCGCCGGCAACATCAAGCTCACCCCCGCCGAGTGGGAAGCCGTGCGCGTGCGCACGGCGCCGTTCGCGCAGTTCCTCGCCTAGTCCGGAAAGGACGGCGGCCGCGCCATCGGGCGGGGCCGCCGCCGGTTCTGCCATGTCCGATCCGCGTTTCATCCGCGTGCGCGACGTCGCGAAGACCTACGTTGCCGGTGCGACAGAGGTCGAAGCCGTGGCGCACGTGGCGTTCGACGTCGCCGAAGGGCAGTTCGTTTCCATCCTGGGGCCGTCCGGCTGCGGCAAATCCACGCTGCTGATGATGTGCGCCGGGCTCGAGCCTGCGTCGGACGGCACGATCGAGATCGCCGGGCGCCCCGTCGTGGGCCCGCGGCGCGAGTTCGGCCTGATCTTCCAGGATGCCACGCTGCTGCCCTGGAAGAGCTCGCTCGAAAACGTGCTGTTCCCGATCCGCATGATGAAGCGCGATCCCGCCCAGTATCGCGACCGCGCGGAAGCGCTGCTGCGCCAGGTCGGGCTTGGCGATTTTCTGCACAAGCGCCCGTCCGAATTGTCGGGCGGCATGCGCCAGCGCGTGGCGATCTGCCGCGCGCTGATCCACGATCCCGAATTGCTGATGATGGACGAGCCGTTCAGCGCTCTCGACGCGATCACGCGCGACGAGATGAACGAGGCACTGGCGCGCATCTGGGAAACCCAGCGCAAGACCGGCCTGTTCGTGACCCATTCGATCCGCGAGGCGGTGTTTCTGGCCGACCGCGTGCTGGTGATGAGCGGCCGGCCCTCGACCATCGCGCTCGATTTCCAAGTGCCGTTCGCGCGGCCGCGGGATCCGGCCCTCGTCGAAACGCCGGAATTCGCCAAGATCTGCGCCATGCTGAAGCGCACGATCGAAGCCGGCTACGCGCGCAGCGGCCGGAGCGCGGCATGACCGACATCGGGCTGACGGCACTTGCCGAAGATTCGGCCGAGCTGCGCCGCCGGACGCGGATCGCGCGCGCGCGCAAGGCCAAGATGCTGCAGGCCTTCAAGCACATCGTGCTGCCGATGCTGACGGCCCTTGCGGTGCTTCTCGTTTGGGAAGCGGCCGTAGATCTCAACGGCATTCCCAAGGTGATATTGCCGGCGCCTTCGGACATCGCCGAGCGCATCTGGTCGATCCGCAAACTGCTCTACGCCAACGCGATCTCGACGACGACCGAAGCGGTCGCGGGCTTTGCGATCGCGACCACGCTCGGGATCGCGCTTGCCGCCAGCCTCGTCTATTCGAGCTGGCTGCGCGCGGCCCTCTATCCGAACATCGTCTTCTTCCAGCTGATCCCGAAGATCGCTCTCGCCCCCTTGTTCATCGTGTGGCTCGGCATCGGCGCCGAGAGCCGCTTGACCTTCGCGGTGTTCATCTCGTTTTTCCCGGTCGTCATCGCGACGATCACGGGCCTTACCAACGTGCCCGGCGACATGCTGCGCCTGTGCCGCGGCCTTACGGCGTCCAACTGGCAGATTTTCTGGGCCGTGCGTTTCCCCTACGCGCTGCCGCATCTGTTTTCGGGCATGAAGATCGCGATCACCTTTGCGATCATCGGCGTGGTGGTGGGCGAGTTCATCACCGCCAACAAAGGGCTCGGCTATCTCATCATGTTCGCCTCTTCGATGGCCGAGACGACCACGATTCTCGCCGCGATCGCGGTTCTGTGCGCGATCGGGCTCACGCTGTTCGGGTTCGTGACGCTCGCCGAAAAGATCGTGCTCAAAGCCTACGGCCACAAGGCGGCGTGAGCGCCGGCGTTTGGGCGCCGATTCCGCCTGTCGATTTCCCGAACGTTCGATGCTAGAAGCGCGAATGCGTCGGGGTTTGGCGGGCAGGGGGCGGCACTGGGCGAAATCGACGATCTCAAAATCGGCTGCACGGGCGGGGGGGCGACGCACAGCGACGCTGCGATCCCCGACGTCGCGACGAAGGTGCGGATGGTCAAGGATGCGGGCGTGTTCGACTATATCGACCGCACGCCGCCCGACGACGAGTTTCGCGCCCTTCTCAAAGCCAGCGAAGCCTGCGATCTGCCGGTGCGCGCGGGCGGCTGGTTCTATGTTTGCGGCCGCGACGAAGCTTTGTTCGAGCAGAACATCGTCAAAGCCCGGCTGCTTGGCAGCCTTGTGCACAATGTGCAGCTTCTGACCTGCCACGCCGACGGGCATGTGCTCGGCGACGGCGAAGTCGCCGACTTCTATCTGTGGGCCCACGATTTTGCCATGCGCCACGGCGTGGTCCCGTGCTTCGAGGTGCATGTGAACATGTGGTCCGAGCATTTCGGGCGCGTGGCGCGCGTGGCGTCGCTTGTCGAGGCGCGCGGCGTGCCGTTCCGCATGACGCTCGACCACAGCCATGTCGTGTTCAAGATCGACAATCCGGCCGAACAGGACGTGCAGAACATGCGCGCCGACGTGGAGCGTGGCGCGTTGGTGCTTGAGCCCGACCGCGAAGGCAACGTTTCGATGCGCTGGATCGCGTCGAACTGGGTGCACCACGCCCATGCGCGTGCGGCTGTGCCGGCAAACCCGAAGAATATCCGCGCGCGTCATCCCGACGGCAGTTTCGGGCGCGGCATCCAGTATCCGTTCGCGAGGCCGGCGCCCGGTGCCTACCACGCGGACTGGCACGAAGAAAAACTCGAGCCCTGGAAGCGCACGATGCGCGATCTTCTGCGCCATCGCGCGCGCGATCTCAATGGCACGCTCGGCCAGATCTCGTGCGAGCATATCCCGAACATCGACTACGGCGCGGGCCAGGGCTACTCGATCTTCGACGACAATGTCGCGTGCGCCCGCTGGCTGCGCGCGGAATGGCAGACCGCCCGCGCCGAAGCCGTGGGGCACGAAACGACAGGGGAGAAAAACACATGAAGGTCCGCGCCGCCGTCGCCTACAAAGCCAAATCGCCGCTCGTGCTCGAGACGATCGATCTCGAAGGCCCGAAGGAGGGCGAGGTGCTGGTCGAGATCAAAGCGACCGGCATCTGCCACACGGACGAATACACGCTCTCGGGCGCCGATCCCGAGGGCATGTTTCCGGTCGTGCTCGGCCACGAGGGCGCGGGGATCGTCGTCGATGTCGGCAAGGGCGTGACGACGTTGCAGAAGGGCGACCATGTGATCCCGCTCTACACGCCCGAATGCCGACAGTGCAAAACCTGCCTCAGCCAGAAATCGAATCTGTGCACGGCGATCCGGGCCACGCAAGGCAAGGGCGTGATGCCGGACGGCACGAGCCGCTTCTCGTGCAGCGGCGCTTCGGTGCTGCACTATATGGGCTGTTCGACCTTCGCGAACTTCACGGTGCTGCCCGAGATCGCGCTTGCGAAGATCCGCAAGGACGCGCCGTTCGACAAGGTCTGCTACATCGGCTGCGGCGTCACGACCGGCATTGGGGCCGTGCTGCATACGGCCAAGGTCGAGCCGGGGGCGAACGTCGTCGTGTTCGGCCTCGGCGGCATCGGGCTCAACGTGCTGCAGGGTGCCCGCATGGCGGGTGCCGACATGATCGTGGGCGTGGACATCAATCCCGCACGCGAGGCGATCGCGCGCAAATTCGGCATGACGCACTTCGTCAACCCCAAGGATCTCAAGGGCGATCTCGTCGCCCATCTCGTCGAGCTCACCAAGGGCGGCGCCGACTACAGCTTCGAATGCGTGGGCAACACCACGCTGATGCGCCAGGCGCTCGAATGCTGCCATCGCGGCTGGGGCGTTTCGGTCGTGGTCGGCGTGGCGGGTGCGGGCCAGGAGATTTCAACGCGGCCTTTCCAGCTTGTGACCGGGCGCGTGTGGAAAGGGACCGCTTTCGGCGGCGTGCGCGGGCGCACCCAAGTGCCGCGCATCGTCGATTGGTACATGGACGGCAAGATCAATATCGACGATCTCATCACCCATGTGCTGCCGCACGAGAAGATCAACGAAGGCTTCGATCTGATGCGCAGCGGCAGTTCGATCCGCACCGTTCTCACCTACTGAGGAAAGATGGAAACGCTCGCGACGCATGCCTGCTTCGGCGGCACGCAAGGCTTCTACCGCCACGCATCGGCGGCGTGTGCAGGCCCCATGCGCTTCTCGGTTTTCGTGCCGCCGCATGCGGGCGGCGCGAAGCTTCCGGCCGTGATGGCGCTTGCCGGCCTGACCTGCACCGAGGAAACCTTCGCGATCAAGGCAGGCGCCCAGCGTGTTGCGGCCGAACTCGGGCTTGTGCTCGTGATGCCCGACACGAGCCCGCGCGAACCCGTCTTGCCCGGCGACCGCGACGCCTGGGATTTCGGCCAAGGGGCGGGTTTCTATGTCGATTCGACGCAAGCGCCCTGGCAGGCGCATTACCGCATGTTCAGCTACGTCGTGGACGAGCTGCCGAGCCTCGTCGCGGCCGAGTTCCCGGTGGACCCCGCGCGCTTCGGCGTGATGGGCCATTCGATGGGCGGGCACGGGGCGCTTGTTGCGGCCTTGCGCCGCCCCGAACGTTTCCGCAGCTGTTCGGCTTTTGCGCCGATCGCAGCCCCCATGCAATGCCCGTGGGGCCACAAAGCGTTCGGCCTCTATCTCGGGGCCGACCGCGCGGCATGGGCCGCCTACGATGCGTGCGCGCTGATGCGCGCCAAGCCCTTCGAGCGCGAGATCCTTGTCGACCAAGGGCTGACCGACAAGTTCCTTGCCGAACAATTGCGCCCGGACCTGCTCGAAGAGGCTGCCAAAGCAAGCGGCCAGAGACTTACGCTGCGCCGCCATGCGGGCTTCGACCACGGCTACTTTTTCATCCAGAGTTTCGTGGCCGACCATTTGGCGCACCACAAACGCCAGCTTTGAGGCGGTCGGACGTGCGTCGGCGCCGGCGCTTGAGCTGGGCGAGAATGGCGCAATCGCGCAGCTCGTTCTTGGCCAGATAAAGATAGGCCGTCTCGCACGCGATGCGTCGCAGCTCGTTGCCCGCTCGCACCGCGCCGTTTGCCGCTCTTGCGGCCAGCGCAGCGCGCATCGAGATCCTGTCCTCGGCCTCGAAAGACGCTAAGCATATCGGCGGTTCGGGCGGTCGGAGACCCTCGAAAGCGCCCTACCAGTTGGCCCAGGCGTCGCGCAGCGCCGCAAACGCGGCTTTGCGCGTTGTCTTGTCTTCGGCGATGAGGCCCTTGCGGTTCCAGCCGCGCTGGAAGCGCGTCTGGCGACGTTCGGAGCGGAAATCGTAGAGCAGCCACACCGCCATGCCTTGCACGTAGGGAAACGGGCGCAGGATGTCGAGCTGGTTGCGGAAGAACGCGGCCTGGCGTTCTTCGCCGAACAGCAACGAATCGGGCCCGTGCAGGCCTGCGACCGCGTCCGCCCCGGTTTCGCTGATCAAGAGCGGTTTGTCGGGATCGGAATTGGCGAGCAAGCGTGCGAGATCCTTTGGGTCCGGTTCGTACCAGCCGAAATACTCGTTGAGGCCGATCACGTCGAGCTTGTCGGCAAGCCGGTCTTCGATGCGGAACTTCTCGCGGTTCACAAGGCACGCCGCCGATACGAGGCGCGTGGGATCGGCGCGTTTGGCCGCGTCGGCGAGTGCGGCCATGAAGCGATAGCGTGCGTCGGTGTCGGCGTTTTCGTTGCCGACCCCCCACAGGATCACGCTTGCCCGGTTGCGGTCGCGCGCGACAAGTTCCAGGAGCTGGTTCTCGGCGTCGGCATAGGTGTCTTGATTGGCGAAATCGATCGCCCAATAGACGGGGATCTCCGCCCACAACAGCACGCCCGCCGCATCGGCCATGCGCGCCACCAGCGGGTCGTGCGGATAATGCGACAGGCGCAGGAAATTTCCGCCGAGGGCTTTGAGATCGGCAAAGCGGCGCGCGATGTCCGCAGCGTCCGTGCAGCGTCCGCGCGCGATGTCGTCTTCGTGCACGCAAGCCCCTTTGAGGCGGATCGGCGCGCCGTTCAGCAGGATGTTCGTGCCGCGGGTCGCGATGCGCCGGAAACCGACGCGCTCTTGCACGCGGTCGCTGCCGCACGCGATCTCGACATCGTAGAGGCGCGGGCGTTCGGGCGACCACAAGTCGGGTGCTGCGGCAAAGCGCGCCGTGCCGCTGCCGCCAGCGATCTCGATCGGCCGGTCGAGCCCGAGTTCGGGCACGCGCACGCGCGCGGACGCATCGACGCGGGCCGAAAGCTCGACCCGCACTTCGATCGCCTTGTCGCTGTCGGCGGCAAGATGGATCGCAAAGCTTCTGACGTGCAGGGCTGGGACCTGCATCAGGCCCACGCTGCGATGCAGGCCGCCGTAGTTGAACCAGTCGAAATGCGACATCGGCACGCGGTCGTCGCGGCGCCGGTTCTCGACATGCACCATCAGGCGGTTTGCGCCTGCGACGAGGGCTTGCGTCGCGTCGAGCGTGAACGGCGTCGAGCCGCCGCGATGCGCGCCCAGAAACCGGCCGTTCAAGAACACGCGCGCGGCGTAGTTCGCCGCGCCGAACTGCAGCAGCTGGCGCATGCCGGGGCCGGGAGCGGCGTCGAAGCTGCGCACGAACCAGACGGCCCCTTCGTAGTGCTTGAGCTCGGGCCGCAGCAGGTTCCAGCACGACGGCACAGGGACGCTGTCGGCCCCGCCCGGATCGTAGTCGCGCGGCACGCGCCAGCGTTCGGGCGGGGCGTCGTCGAGCGCGTACCAGCGCTGGCGCAAACCTTCGTCGAACGGATCGAGCGTCATCTCCCAGTCGCCGTCGAGCGGCTGGACGGCGCGCGCGCCCGGATCGACGAGGCTGTTTGCACCCGTCCAGTCGCGCGAGAAGGCAGCTGCGTAGTCCTCGTCGTGCAGATGCGCAAACGGGTCTTCGACGGTCATGGTCTGAGGCCGCGAAAGCCGATGCCGATCGAGCGCCGGAAGCGCCACTTGAACTTTCCGGGGAACAGCACGTCCGAGGCCATCGCGATCGCGATCCAGCGGAACCAGGTCGCGAACGTGTTCGAGATTCCTTGCGGTTCTTCGTAGCCGCGCACCCAGCCGTCTTGGCGGCGGATGCCGGTGCGTATGTCGGCAAAACCGCCGTCTTCGTTCTGCTCGTCGAGAAGGGCTTCGAGGATCGCGGCAAGCCAGCCGAGCGCTTTGGGCGTGGGCGCCTTGCTTGCCGCAAGCCCATGCACGAGAACATCGACGATGTCGACGTCGATGCACGCGCTGTCGACGCGCGGCGGCAGCGTCAGGCAATAGTCGATCGCGCGCTCGAAGAAGGGCGGGGTGCGACCCATCGCGTACCAGATGTGGTAGTTGTGCATCGAACCCGCCATGGCGTGCAGCAGGCGCGTGGGGTCGCTGGCTTGGCCCACGCCCCAGAAGCCGGTGCTCGGTTCCTGCAACCGGTCGTGCCACGCGAACAGAATCTCGAGGCACGTCGCCACCGCCGCCTTTTCGGCGGCGGTGCCGTGGCGCGCAAGCGCGAACAGAAAGCCCGCGAGATTGACGATGTTGTTGCCCTCCTGCCAGGGATCGCGCAGATCGCGCTCGGCAAGCCAGGCTTTGAGATGCAGAGGCTCGAGATAGAGTTGCACGAAATCGAGAACGGGCTTGCGTTGCGGAACGAGCGCTTCGATCGCGCCCAACGCGTAGTTGGTCACGTGGAAATCGATGTAGCGCCAGGTCTCGCCGCGGTCGGGTTTCTTGAACACCGCGTCGTTGCGCATCTCGGGTATGCGGAACACGCCGTCGGTACGCCGGAATCCTTCGAGCCAGATCGCAAGCCGGTTGCGCGCGGCCTCGCTCTCGAGCCCGAGAGCCGGATAGCCGCCGATCAGGTCGGCGCACATGATGCCGTTGTAGGTGCCCGGCAAAGCCACGCCCGGCCACTTTCCGGCGTCGTGGGCGGGCGAAATGCGCAGCACGCCCGGTGGCGCCTTTTCGATCTGCATCGATGCAAGCCAAGCGATCGATCGTTCGCGCGCCGCATCGATGCGGCTTGCAAGCCCAACCCGTTCGTCGTGTCCGCCCAGATCGTTCATCCCTTTACCGCTCCCGCCGCCATGCCTTCCATCACTCGCCGCTGCGCCAGCACGAACAGAACCGCGACCGGCAAGGTCGTCACGAAGGCCAAAGCCATGATGCCGCGGAAATTCGAGCCGAGTTCGCCGTTCATCGCAAGCAACGCGACCGGCAGCGTGAACGTGTCGGGCGAGCGCGAGATCACGAGGATCGGGAACCATTGCGACCAGTTGATCAGGAACGTGATCAGCGCCACGGTCGCGAGTATCGGCTTGGCCATCGGCAGGATGATCTTGAACAGAATCTGCGCTTCGCTGGCCCCGTCGCAGATGCCGGCCTCGATCACTTCGCGCGGCAGCGTGCGGAAGAACTGGTCGAACAGGAAAAACTGGATCGGACCGAGCGCGAGGAACAATACGATGCCGGCATAGGACCCGAGCAGGCCGAGCTTGAAGACAACGATATAGACCGGGATCACGAGCAGCATGTAGGGATACATGATCGTGACGAGAAACCCGTAGCGCAGCCAGCGGAAGCCCGGCAGTTCGGGTTTGCGCGTGAGCGCGTATGCGCCCGCCGCCGTCACGACCACGCCGAGCAGGGTCGATGCCCCTGTGATCACAAACGAGTTCGCCACATACTGCCAGAACGGCACGCCGCCGATGCGCTGGATTTCGGCGAAGATCGAGAAATCGAACTGCTCGGGCCACAGCCGCAGCGGATCGCCCGTGACCTGGCGCGCGTTGCGGAACATGCCGAGGCACATCCACCAATAGGGATAGAGGAACAGCAAGCTCAACGACGTGGCGAAGGCGTAGAGCACCGCCGTCGTCGCATGGCTCCGAAATCCGCGTCGCTGCGCTATCATTTGGGGGCGCGCCCTTCCGACAGTTTGAAAGCGCCCAGCGACAGCGCGATCACGATCGCGAACAGCAGGCTCGCCATCGCGGTCGCCTCGCCGTAGCGGCCTTGGTCGAAAAGCTGGTAGGCGTAGTAGCTCACGAAATTGGTGCGCTCGGCGGGCCCGCCCTTCGTCATCACGACGACGACGGTGAAGGTTTTCAGAAACTGCACGGTCGCATAGACGAGATTGATGACGATGGCCGGGCGCAGCTGCGGCAGGATGATGAAGCGCCATTTCTGCCAGGTGGTGGCCCCGTCGATCGCGGCGGCCTCTTCGAGGGCGCGGTCGCGCATCGCAAGGTTGGCCAGGAAGATCGTCATGTAGAAGCCGGCATGGTGCCACAATTCGGCGATCAGCACGGCGATCGTGACCGTGTCCACGCTCGACAGGCCGCCGAAAGCGGGCAGGCCAAGCTGCTCGGCCGCCGCATTGATCGCACCGAAGCTGCGGTCGTAGAGCCAGCGCCAAACCACATAGCCCGCCACATCCGGCGTGACGACCGGCAGGAAGATCGCAAGGCGGAAGAACATCGAGCCCGCCCGCAGACGCGGGCTGTCGATGAGGATCGCAACGCCGAGCGCAAAGGCTAGATTCGCCGCGACCGCGAGGGCCGCGTACCAAAGGGTGCGCCACAGCGAGGCGATGAAAATCGGATCGGCCAGCACGGTCGCGTAGTTGGCGAGGCCCACATAGGTCGGGTTCGGCGACAGGGCCGAGGCCGAAGCGGTCAGCGAGACCTGGATCGACAGCGCGATCGGCCACAGGCCGAAGACGATGGTGAGCGCCGCGAACGGCGCCACGAACAGATAGAACACCCGATTGCGCCACGCGAGATTGAGCGCTTCGACGGCCGATTGCAGGCGGGTGGGTGCGGGGAGCGCGGGCATCTTGAATCGAAACGGCCGACGGGGGATGCCCGTCGGCCGCTCTTGGTCCTCAGTTGCTGGCTCTGAGTTTGGCCGCGAGTTCGCGCATTTCCTTCGCGGTTTCGGCGATGAAGGGCTTCCAGTCGGCCGGCGGGGCCGCAATGCCGGCGAGCAGCTTGCGGTGGAAGGCCGCTTCCAGCTCCGGATAGAACGTATGGATCGATTCCGGGAAATCGTACGCGACCAGGCGATGCTGGGCGCGCGCGAAATACTGCTGGCGCGGCGAGAGGGCGTCGACGTTGAGGTCCTTGCGCACGCCCGCACCCACGAGTTCGAGCGAGGCCTGCTGGGCTTCCTTGCCGAGCAGGAACTTGGCGAACTCGACGGCGAGCGCGCGGTTCGGCGAGTTCTCGGGCACGGCCACGCCGCGCATGCCGCCGATCACGACCGCGTTGTCGCGGTTGGCCGCAAATTTCGGCCACGGACCCGACACGAAATCGCCGCCCAACGCGTTGGCGTTGTCCCAGCCGCGCACGTTCCAGTCGCCGACGCGGAACATGCCCGCCCGGCTGCCGAGGATCACCTGGTACATTTCGGTGAAGGAATGGTTGATCGTGTCCGGGGCGACGAAGCGGTAGCTCGAATAGGTCTTGAGGAATTCTTCGAGCACCTGCGCGTGCGCCGGCTCGTCGATCATGATCTTGCCGTCGGGATTGATCAGCGTGTGGCGAAGGCCCGAGCCGAAGGTGAACAGGTCGAGCATGTGGATGAGGTCGCGGGGTTTGGCGGCCTGCAGCGCCATGCCGAACGTGTCGGCGCGGCCGTTGCCGTCGGGATCGGATTCGCGGAACTTGGCCGAGATGCGCTTCACGTCGTCCCAGGTTTGCGGGAACTGTTCGCCCGTCTTGTCGAGCCAGGATTTGCGCACGCCGAAGGCCATCTGCACGCGCTGCACGGGCAGGATGATCATCTTGTTCTTGAAGGTGGCGACGCGCAGATCGTCTTCGCCGAGGAAACCCTTGTCGGCGATGCTCGCGAGCGTCGCGCGCAGATCCATGATCTTGCCGGTCTGCTGCTCGATGCGGATCACGCGCTCGTAGTTGTTGAAGATGAGGTCGGGGGCGGTGTTGGTGTTGATCGAGCTGATCACGCGGCCGAACCATTGGTCGGTCGGGTAGCTGATCGAGCGCACCGAAACGCCGGGGCGCGTCTTGGCGAACTCCGCGCCGGCGCGTTCGAACATCGCAACGCCGTTGTCGCCGAGATCGTGCCAGATCACCAGTTGCTGTGCCTTGACGTCGGTCGGGCTCGCCATGGCGGCCGCTGCCGCAACGAAGACGCCGCCCAGAAGTCGCGCGATGCGCATCGGTTCCTCCCTTTTTTGTCTTCCCGGATTTTTGGGAAATCGTTTACCCAACGGAGTATAATCGTCCCGTTTCGGATTCGCAAGGAGCCTGATGGCCGAGAGATCCAAACCGCCGGCTGAAGCGCGCGCCGCAAAGCCGGCTTCGATCGCCGACGTGGCGCGCGCGGCCGGCGTTTCGATCGCGACGGTTTCGCGCATCGTCAACGGCGCCACGGGCAAGGCTTCGGCGGCGACGGTGGCGCGCGTGCAGGCGACGATCGCCGAGGTGGGCTATCGCCCGACCGGGGCGGGGCAGGCCTTGCGCAAGGGCCAAAGCCGCCTCGTGGCCGTGCTCGCCGCCAATCTTGCGAACCCGACGATGGCGGCGATCGCGGCCTCGATCGAGACGGCCTTGCGCGACGTGGGGCTTGCGATGGTGCTGTGCGACACGCACGACAATCCCGATCTGCAGGACGAGTATCTGAGCGAGATGCGCGCCCAAGCCGTGCGCGCGACCGTGCTGCTGGGGGCCGTGCGCAGCGCCCAGCTGCCAAACGCGATGGCCGGGGCTGCACCGCTGCTGTTCGTCAATCGCCGCTGTCCCATCGACAAGGCGGCGGCGTTTGTCGGCATCGACAACCAGGCCGCCGGGGCTGCCGTTGCCAAGGCCCTGCACGGGCGCGTTCCCAAAGGCGCTTTGGCGGTGATCCACGGCTCGCTCGAATCTTCGGCGACGGCCGGCCGCATCGCCGGGTTTCGCCGCGAGCTGCAGGCGCTCGGGCGCAGCTTGCTCGACGTCGATCTGCCCGCCGTCCTCGGCTCGGACCATTTGGCGCTTGGCCACGCGGCCGCCGCGCTTCTGCTTGCAAAAGCGAAGCGGCCGGCCGCGATCTTCTGCGCGTCGGATCTCATCGCCTACGGCACGCATCGCGGCTTGCGCGAAGCCGGCCTGCGGGTGCCGCAAGACATTCTGCTGATCGGTTTCGACGACAATCCGCTCAACGACTGGATTGCGCCGTGGCTCGCCTCGGTGCGCGTGCCCTACGCCGCGTTCGGCCCCGCGATCGTCGCGATGCTGGGCGAAATGTGGCGCGGCGAAAAACCGGCCGCGCGCCTGCTCGATTTCGCGCTCGTCGATCGGCCGTAAGGCTTGCTTGCGGCCGCGATCGGCGGCACGCTGGCGCGGCGAAGGTCCGGACGAAGGAAACGCGATGCGCGACGAAATACTCGATATCTGCGCCGAAACGCTGCGCGGCCAGGGCCATGCGGCGGCGACCGGGGCCAGGCTCTTCGAGGACCGCGCCTTGGCGGCGGCGGCGGTGGCCCTGCTGCGCGACTGCCGGCCGATGCCGGTGATCGTCGCGCTCATCGCCGATCTCGATGCCGTCGCCAATAAATAAAGAGCAGCGTTGCGCTTGGCGGAAGGCCCCGATACGGTTTCGCACCTTTCGCACGCTGGCATCCGGAGCCGTCGCCCCATGAAAGAACCCGCCGCCGATTTCGTGTTTTTCCATTCCGCGCGCCGCGTGGTGCATGCAAAGGGCGCGCTCGAGCGGCTCGACGGACTCGCCAAGGAATTCGGCTGCACGCGACCCGCCCTGGTGATCGACGGATTTTTTGTCGGCGGCGAGATCGCGGCGCGCGCGGTTGCCGCCCTCAAAGCCGGCACGGGGGCCGCACCGGTCGTTGTTCCCGTGCCCACGCACGAGCCCACGACCGACACGATCGCCGCGGCGGCGGCGGCGCTGTCGGCGGTCGATCCCGATCTGATCGTCGCGGTCGGCGGCGGCTCGGCCATGGATACGGCCAAGGTGGCACGCCTGCTGCTGTCCAACCCGGGGCCGGTCGAGGCGATTTCGGGCTTCGGCAAAACGCTGCGCCCGCATCGCTCGCTGTTCGTGTGCGCGCCTTCGACCGCCGGCACGGGCTCGGAAGTGTCGGAGTCGGCGATCGCGGCCAAGGCGGGCTCGGAAGTGAAGCTCATCTTCCGCTCGCCCGAAATGACGGCCGCCATCGCGTTGCTCGATCCCACGCTCGCCGCAAGCTGCCCGGCGGTCGTCACCGCGCAGTCGGGTTACGATGCGGTCACGCATGCGGTCGAAGCCTATGTTTCCAACGCGGCTTCGGTCATGACCGATCCGTTCGCGCTCGAGGCGATGCGGCTTCTGGCCAAGTGGCTGCCCGTCGCCTATGCCGAGCCCGGCAACATGGCGGCGCGCAGCGCATGCCTCATCGGCTCGTGCCAGGCGGCGATCGCGTTCAACAGCGCCAATTTGGGGCTCGCGCACGCGTTTGCGGCGCCGTTGGGCGCGTTGCACGGGGTCGCCCACGGGCTCGGCAATGCGCTGGCCCTGCCGATCGTGACGGCCTTCAACGCGCCGATGCTGGGCGCCAAGGGCGAGGCGATCGCGGCGGCGTTCGGCGCGCCTTCGGCGGCGGCGGCGATGTCGAAGCTGCGCCACACGCTGGGCCTCGATCTGTCGCTCGACCGCTACGTGCCCGACGATGCGGCGCGCGAGAAGGTGGCGCAAGCCGCACTGCGCTCGGGCCAAGTCAGAATGAATCCGCGCCTGGCCACGATCGACCAGGCGCGTGCAATGCTTGCGGCCATGCGCACGCCCACGGGCGGAGCCGCACCGGTCTTCGCCGAATGAGCAGCACGCCTGCCTACGGCAGCGGGCGTTTGGCGCAAGGCCTGGGCGGCGCTGCCGTTGCGGGCCATCCGATTTCCGCACTTGCCGGCGTGGCGGCCCTCGAAGCCGGCGGCAACGCCGTCGATGCGTGCCTTGCAATGGCGGCAAGCGACTGGACCGCGATGCCCGACATGTGCGGGCCGGGTGGCGATCTGTTTGCGCTGTGGACCGACGCAAACGGTGCCGTGCACGCGGTCAACGGGGCGGGGCCGGCACCGTCGGCCTATGTGCACCCGTCGTCCGAGGCCGAGCGGGCGGGCCTGTGCCTGATTCCGGGGGCACCCGCCGCATTCGAGTATCTGGCAGGAAATGCCGGGCGCTTGGGGCGCACGGCCGCGTTGGCGCCGGCGATCGCGCTGGCGCGGCGCGGTGTGGCCGTGTCGGCGCGGTTCGATCGCCAATTGCAGGCGCTGCGCGACGGCGCACTGCGCCAGAAGCTTGCGGCCGCGCATGGCGGCGCTTTGCCGAAGCCGGGCGAACGCTTCGTGCTTCCCGGCCTTGCCGATAGCCTGGCCGAGTGGTCGCAGCGCGGGCCGGGCGCGGCCCTTGGTGCGGCGTGCGCCGATTGGGCGACCCAAGGCGCCCGTGTGACGGCGCAAGAGGCTTGTGCGTTTGCGGTCGAGCGCGAAACGCCGCTCGCGCTGGCGTTCGGCGCATGGACGATCTACGGCCAGCCGCCGATGAGCCAGAGCGTTGCGACCCTCGCGTCGCTCGGCATTGCGGGCGCCGATACGGTGCGCGAAACCGATACCGCCCATCGCACGCATATGCTGATCGAGGCCTACAAGCGCGCCTTTTCCGAACTCGACGGTCTTGGCGGCGGGCACGAGCCGGCAGCACATGCCGCCGCCATGCTTGGTGCGGCAAACATGCGCGCCAAGCGCGAGAGCATCGGCCATCGCGCATCGCAAGGGCCGGCGATGGTGCGCAACTACGGCGAGACGACGCAGGTCGCCGCCGTCGATGCGGCGGGCGGCGTGTGCACGCTGATCCATTCTTTGTATCGACCGTTCGGCGGGCGGTGCTTGGCCGCGAACGGCTGGCTCTCGAACGACCGTGGCGCGTCGTTCTCCACGGGCGCGAACGCGCCCGCACCCGGCAAACGGCCGCGCCATACGCTGGTCGGCATCTTGATGCGCCATCCGGAGGACGGCATTTGGGCCTGCGGCACGCCGGGCGCACAAGCCCAGACGCAAACCAATCTGCAGATTGCCGTCGGGCTCATGCGCGACGCAAGCAACCCCGCCGCTGCGGTCGCCGCCCCGCGCTGGAGTTTTCTGGGCGACGACCAGATCGCTGTCGAAGCGTCGATGCCGCGCGAGACGCTTGATGCGCTCGTGGACAAGGGCCACCGCTTGGCGCTGCGACCGCCGGCCGATTGGCTCATGGGGTCGATCGGACTTGCGGGCGTTCGGAACGGCCTCAAGATCGCCGTCGCCGACCACCGGCGCGAGGCGCTCGCACTCGCGTTCTAGTCAGCCGTCGGCCTGGATCTTGGCGTCGCGCACCACGCCCGACCAGCGCGCGAGCTCGGCGCGCACGAAATTCGAAAACGGCGCAGGCCCCATGCGCATCGGCTCGGCGCCTTGTTGGGCCAAACGTTCGGCGATGGCCGCATCGCCAAGGGCTGCGTCGATTTCGGCTGCGAGCCTTGCCACGATCGGCTCGGGCGTGCGCGCCGGGGCGAAAATGCCGAACCAAGCACTCGCTTCGAAGCCGGGTACGGCTTCGGCGACCGTGGCCACATTCGGCATCAAAGGCGAGCGGGCGGCACTGGCAACCGCGATCGCGCGCACGGCGCCTGCCTGGATCTGCGGCATGGCCGTGATCGACAGGTCGAACATCAGCTGGCATTCGCCCGCGACGACGGCCGCCAATGCCGGCGCCGAGCCGCGATAGGGGATGTGCACAATGTCCGTGCCGGTCGAAAGCTTGAACAACTCGCCCGCCAGATGGTTCGACGTGCCGTTGCCGGCCGAGGCGTAGTTGAGTTTGCCGGGTGTGCTGCGCGCAAGTGCGACAAGCTCGGCCGGGCTGCGGGCGGCCACACTCGGGTGTGCGACGAGAAAAAACGGCAGCGTCGCAAAGGCCGCAACCGGCGCAAAGTCGAGAATCGGATCGTAGCCGACCTTCGGATTGAGCGCGGGGTTGATCGCGTGCGAGCTCACCGTGCCGATCATGATCGTGTAGCCGTCGGCCGGGCTCTGCGCCGTCGCAGCCGCACCGATGGCCGTCCCCGCACCGGGGCGATTGTCGATCACGAAGTTTTGGCCGAGCCGGTCGCCGAGCCGTTGGCCGAGGCTGCGCGCGAGCAGATCGGCCGCCCCGCCCGGCGGAAAGGGCACGACGAAGCGCACCGGCTTGTTGGGCCATGCGCTTTGCGCGTTGGCGAGCGAAGGCGCGGCCAGGGCCGCACCGGCGGCGACCAACAGGCGGCGACGGCCGAGCATGGTTACGCCGCCTTGGCCGACGGGCCCGTGGCCGGACCTTCGACCTCCGGGATCGGCGGGATCGGCACGTTGTAAGGGGCGACGTCGGCGCGGATCTTCTTCAATGCGTCGGCGATGATCGCGACCTCGTGGTCGGGATGCGTCGCACCCAGCCCGTGTTCGGCCGCGAGTTGGCGCGCGCGTGCCGAGCGCTTGCGTTCGTCGGCCGGCAGGTTCACGACCGCATAGACGCCGTTCAGCAGCGAGCCGCGCAGTTTCTTGGCGAACTTCTTGCCGAGTTGCTCCTTGTCGAAGTCGGACAACGTGCCGAAGAAGCGGCGCATGACGATGCGGCCGAACTGGATGTGGCGCGCCTCGTCGCGCAGGATCAGGCGGCAGGCTTCGCGGATGGACTCGTAGCGCGCGTTTTCGTAGCGCGCCTGCAGCAATTCACCCGACAGCTGTTCGAACAGCGTGTTCACGGCGAGGCCGGCGAAAAAGCTCATTTGCTTTTCCTCCTTCTCGTCGTGGAATTTCGGGATGATCTTCATGAAATAGTCGGATTGCGGCGAGGGCTGGTAGCGGGCAAGCGCATTGGCGATGCGGAAGCTCGCCTCGTGGTGGCGCAGCTCTTCGGCGATGAAATTGACCACGTGCTGCTTCACCTCGAAGGGCTGGTGCCCGAAAATCGCGTCGCGCAGGCGCTCGGCCCCGTAGGGCGTGGCGCCATGCTCCATCCAGGCGCGCAAGGACCACCATTCGGCGCCCGCCTTGCGCACTTCGTCGGGCAGGTCGGCCTTCTGCAGGTCCGAGAAATCGAGCTTGGCCGGATCCCACGCAAGGTCACGCGCCTGCTCGCACAGTTTCCAGATGTCGTCGTAGGCCATCTCGGCCACGATCGGATAGGGGTTGGGGTTCTGGACGACCTCTTCCAGCATCGAAGCTTCCATCGTGCGTCTCCCTTTTCCCGAACGTCCTAGCGCGTCTCGACGATCGACGTGATCGAGCCCATGCCGCCGAATTTGGGCGCTTCCTGCTCCCAGATCGGGCGCAACGCGTCGCGCCACGGCGCTTGGTCCACTTTGTGGATGCGCGCGCCGCGCTGGGTGATGCGGCCCATCGCCGCGTCTTCCTGCTCGAGATGCAGCTTGTTGATGTAGGTCGCCATCTCGAGCGCGGTGCGCGTCATGACCGCCTGGTTGGCCGGCGACAGGCGCTGCCAGTATTGTTGCGAGAACACGATGGCGCCGACGGCCCAGATATGGCCCGTCTCGGTGATGTTGGGGGCGACTTCGAACAGGCGCAGCGTCTCGATCGGACCCTTGGTGATGTCCATGAGGTCGGCCACGCCGGTCGAAAGCGCGTTGTAGGTTTCGGTGATCGGGATCGGCGTCGGGTTCGCCCCCAGCGTGCGCCAGATCGCGATGTGCAGCGGGCTCTGCAGCACGCGCATCGTCTTGCCGCGAATGTCCGACACCTGCAGGATCGGGGTGCGGCTCACGAGATGGCGGGCGCCGTAGGTGAAGAAAGCCGGCACCTCGAAGCCTTGCGCGCGGTAGAGGCCCTTGTAGCGTTCGCCGATCGGGCCGTTCACCACCTTTTCGACATGGTCCCAGTCGCGGAAAACGAAGGGCATGTCGAAGATCTGGCCCTCGGGCACCCATTGCGACAGCGCGGCGAGCGTGGAATCGGCCCCCTGGATCGAGCCCAGGCGCATGCCTTCCGCGTTTTCGCGTTCGCCGCCGAGCTGGCCCGCCGGGAAGATCTGCAGATCGACCGCCCCGCCGGTGCGCTCGCGCGCAAGCTCGCTGAAGCGCCGCCACATGACCGTGTTGGGTGCGGTCTCGGGCTGCACCACGCCGATGCGCGCGGCTGCGGCGCGCGTTTGCGCAAGGGCCGGGGCGGCGAGGGCGGAGCCGAAGGCCAGAGCGGCCCCCGTGCCCAAAAGCCCGAGGCCTGCTTGGCGACGCGTAAGTTCGGTCATGGGATGTCTCCTTCTTTTTTTCCAGACTAAGGTCAGAGCCCGAGCCACAACAGGCCCATCGATACTGCGGGCACGTAGGTGACGAGCGCAAGGGCAACGAGCAGGGCGAACAGGAACGGCCACAGGGCCGCAAAAACCTCGACGACCGGCACCCGCGTGACGGTCGAGACGATGTAGGCGAGCATGCCGACGGGCGGGGTGAGGCCGCCGATCATCAGATTGCAGATCACGATCAGCGCGAAATGCACCTGCTCGATGCCGAAACGGTCGATCAGCGGCAAAAACAGCGGCGACAGGATCAGCATCGCCGCGCCGATGTCCATGAACATGCCCGCGAGCAGCAGCACGCCGTTCAAGAACAGCAGCACGACCCATGCCTCGCTGAGCCAGGTCTCGCCGAACGCCACGATCGACTGCGGCACGTTTTCGGTCGTCAGCACGAAGGCGAACGGCGTTGCGGCCCCGATCAACAGCCCGATCATCGCGGAATCGAGGGCGGTCTGCGACAGCACACGCCACAGCGTGGCAAGCGAAAGGCCGCGCATCGTCCAAATGCCGACCACGAACGAGAAGGCGGCAGCAAGGGCACCCGTTTCGGTCGGCGTCGCAATGCCGAAGCGCAGCGATACGATGATGAAGACCGCCAGCAGCAGCACGGGGATCGCCGCACCCGCGGCGCCGGCGCGCTCGCGCCACGAGGCGCGCGCGGCGTTGGGCTTGTAGCCTTCGCGCCGGGCAACGAACCACACGGTCGCCATCAAAATGGCGCCGAAGAGGATGCCGGGCACAATGCCGGCCACGAACATCTGCCCGACCGAAATGCCGGTCGCCGCACCGACGATCAGCATGCCGACCGAGGGCGGGATGATGTTGTCCGACACGGCGGCCGACGCGCACACGGCGGCCGAGAAGCTGGGCTTGTAGCCGTCTTTGACCATCGCGGGATGCAGCAGGCGCGCGGTAAGGGCGGCATTGGCGTTGGAGGAGCCCGAAACGCCGCCATACAGCGTGGCCGCGAGGATCGTAACCTGCGCCATGCCCGCGCGCATGTGCCGCACGAGCGTGTGCGAGAACTCGATCAGGCGCTGGGCAAGGCCGCCCACATCCATCAAGGCGCCCGCGAGCAGGAACAGCGGGATCGCGAGCAGCAGAAATTGGCCCGAGCCGCGCACGACATTCTGCACGATCGCGGCGGTGGGCAGCAGATCGACCGAAAGATTGGCGATGAGCACGCCCAGCAGCATCGCGAATGCGACGGGCACGCCGAGCAGCAGGCCGCCGAAGAACACGCCGGACATCAGCAAGACCGGATCGATTTCCGGCAGCGTTGCCACGCGCGCGACGTCGAACAGCCAATAGAGCGCGCCCGCAAGCCCGACGCCGAGCACGCCGAAATAGCGGTCGGTCGGTCGGTCGAGATCGCGCAAGGCGATATAGACGAGGCCCACGGCACAGCTTGCCGGGATGCCCGCATATTGCAGCCACGCGGGCAAGGCGAGGGCCGTCGAGAGGCCGCCGATGAGCGCGATCAGCTTCTGGGCCCCGAACATCACCACGATCGTCGCGTAGGCGACCGCCGTGTTGACCAGCACCTGGTGCGCGCGCTTGAGGCCCGGCGACAGCAGCGCGTCGAGACCCGCGATCGCGATATGCAGGCGCTCGCGATGGGCAAGCGGCACGCCCAAAAAGATCAGATAGATGAACAGCCATTGCCCCGCTTCGGCGGTCCAGGTCAGCGAGGCCGAAAAAACGTAGCGCGACACCACGCCCGCGAGCGTCACGAGGGCGATCGAAACCAGGCAGAAAACCGCCAGGGCCCCGACCGTTGCGTCAAGCGCGTCGAGCGTGCGGGCGGACAAAGGCCGCGGGCCGGGGCGGGATTCGAGTGCGGCGGCTTCGGTCATCTTGCTTCCAGGCGGGCCTTGACGACGTGTCGGCGCGAACGTTTGTATGTTCAGTTGACACGCGGATTTGCGCGCCGTCAATCGCCCTGCGGCTAAAGCCTCCTGTCAAAAAAGCTCGGCTGTTACAAATCTGCCGGGGTGGGCTATGCTGGCGTGCGTACGACAGAACTCGGGAGCAGGCAGCGGTGCCATACGGCGAAGGCAGGCGGGAATTTCTGAAAACGGGCGGCGGCTGGTCGTTGGTCGCAATGCTCGCGGCTGCGGGCATGCTGCCGAGCGCTGCGGCCTTGGCCGACTGGAACCAGGCCGCGTTCGACGGCAAAAACGTCGCCGAAACGCTGAAGGCGCTGGGCATCGAGCCCGCGACGACGTCGGCGTCTTTGGTGCTGACCGTGCCCGACATCGCCGACAACGGCGCGGTGGTGCCGGTGCAGATCCTAAGCCGGCTTGCGGGCACCACGCGGCTTGCGCTGATGGTCGAGAAGAACCCCAGCACATTGACGGCCGTGTTCGAGATTTTGCCCGATGCGGTCGCGGACGTTGCCACGCGAATCAAGATGGCGCAGACCTCGAACGTCGTAGCGATCGCGGTTGCCGAGGGCAAGGTCTATTCGGCCACCAAAGAGGTCAAAGTCACGCTCGGCGGGTGCGGCACATGAGCGGCCCGATGCGCATCCGTGCCGCTGTCGGCCGCGACGGCATCGTCGAGGTCCGCGTGCTGATGAGCCACGAAATGGAGAGCGGCCAACGCACCGAGGCGGGAGCCGTTGTGCCCGCCTGGTTCATCAACCAAGTGACGGCCACGCACAACGGACGCACCGTGATGACGGCCCAGTGGGGCCCGGCCGTGTCGAAGAATCCCTATTTCGCGTTCAAGTTCCGCGGCGGCAAGGCGGGCGACAAGATTTCGCTGCGTTGGACCGACAACCGCAACGAAACGCGCACCGACGAGGCGACGATCGCGTAGGCGCGCCGGAAGGAAAGGCGCGCTGGCATGCCGCCTTTTGATGTTTAACGTTTATTTTCCTTTTTAAATCTTTTTTCCTTTATTCGTTGGAAATATGCGATATTGCGCGCGTCGTCGTTATGCTCCCGTGGCGACGTGCGCTGTTTGAAAAGTGAAGAAAGGCGGTGCTGGATGGTGGTCTCTGGATACCTCGATTAACCTGTAACCAAAGATCCGCAGCGTGGTTACAATCGTGTAGATTCAATGCGATAAATCGGTTGCCGTAACCTATTGTCGCGCGATGTCGCCCGTCGCTTGCGATCGAGCCGCCTGCTGGCGCACGGCCGAACTGCTGGCCGTGGTGCCCGATTTTTTCTCGCCCCAAACCGGAGAACCGATCCGATGAAATTCAATCCTTTGGGCCGGTCGGGCCTGATCGTCAGCAATGTCTGCCTCGGCGGCAATTCGTGGGGTGCCAAGGGTCGCCGCGCTTGGGCCGGGTTCGACGCCGACGACAGCGTGCCTTTCTTCCGCCGCGCCCTCGATCTCGGCATCAATTTCTTCGACACGGCCGATGCCTACAATATGGGCCTCTCCGAGACGATCATGGGCGAAACGCTGATGGGTTTCGCGCCGCGCGAGGAGATCGTGATCTCGACCAAGGTCGGGCTCAAGATGGGCGACAAGCCGAACCGCCACGGTCTCGGCCGCAAGCACATCCTTGCCTCGATCGACGCGCAGTTGAAGCGGCTGAAGACCGACTATGTCGACGTCTACCAGATCCATCGTCTCGACAACATCACGCCGATCGAAGAGTTCATGGAGACGCTCGACATTCTCGTGCGCTCGGGGCGCGTGCGCTATATCGGCGCTTCGACGATGCCGGCGTACCGGCTTGCGCAGATGATCGCGGTCGCCGACCGCTACGGCTATGCGCGCCCCATCGTGATGCAGAATCTCTACAATCTCATCCAGCGCGAGGAAGAGCGCGACATGAACGTGCTGTGCCTCGAAGCGGGGCTCGGGCTCATTCCCTATTCGCCGCTCGCGCGCGGGTTCCTGGCCGCAAACCGCGCCAAAGGCGGGGGCGGGGACACCGAGCGCGCCAAGAACGACGCGGGCGTCAAACCGGACCTCTATCGCGACTGCGACTGGGCGATCGTCGATGCGCTCAAGAACGTCGCGGCCGCGCGCGGCTGCAAGCCCGCCCAGGTCGCGTTGCTGTGGCTGTGGTCGAAGCCCGTGATGGCGGCCCCCATCATCGGAGCCACCAAACTCGAGCAGCTCGACGATGCGGCGGCGGCCAGCGACATGCCGCCGCTCACGGCGGCCGAAGTCGCTGTGCTCGAAGCGCCATACCGGTGGCGCCCGCATCCCGGCTGGGGGCTCTAGCCCGAAACGCTGCGCGCTGCGGCGTCGCCCGCAATGCGCCCGAGCCCGATCGCCGACAGCAAGCCGTTGCCGGAGAGATAGCCCCACACGGCGGGGCCCGAAACGCCGCATGCGGCCCCGCCGGCGGCAAAGAGGTTGGGCAGTTTGGCGCCGTTCGCACGGCACACGCGCGCGTCGTCGTCGACGACGAGTCCGCCTTGCGTATGGAACAGCGCACCCGTCACGCGCACGCCCCAATAAGGCGGGGCAAGCGGCGGCTTGCCCGCAAAGTCGCGCCCGAACGGATCGGGCGATGCGTTTTCTGTCTGCGCGATCGCGCGCGCGAGATTTTCGTGCGGCAGGCCGAACGCGTCGGCAAGCGCTTGCGCATCGGCGAAATTGCGCACGGCTCCAAGGGCCATTGCCTGTCGGTATTCTTCGAACTGGAGTGCGGCCGCATGGCAGCGGTCGTCGTATACGTTGAAAGCGATGCGCCCGGGCTGCTGCAGCACTGCGACCGACTGCTCGGAATAGCCATGATGCTCGTTCGAGAAGCGGTTGCCGTCGCGATTGACCTGGATGCCGCCTTCCATCATCACGGCCCAGCTGATCAGGATGCCGTGCGGGTCGGCGACCGAGCCGTGGCCTTGGTAGGCGCCGAGATGCCGCGTCGCCGTACCGAGCGCCCGGCCCCACGCCACGGCATCGCCGCGATTGCCGGCATGGCCGAAATAGAGTGCATCGCGCATTTCGGGCAGGAACTGCGCGACCATCTCGGCGTTGCCGCCGAAGCCGTTGCACGCCAGCACAAGCGCGTCGCAGCCGAGCCGCTCTTGCGTGCCGTCGGGCCGCACGAGACCGACGCCGTGCACACGGCCGTCGCCGTCGGCATAGAGCGCCACCACATGCGCGTTGGTCAGCACTTCCGCACCGGCTGCCGCTGCGGCCGCGGCGAGGCAGTCCATGAGTTCCGCACCGGTGCGCCGCGGTGTGCCGTGCATACGCAACGCGCTGTGGCCGGGATAGACGAAGCCTTCCACAAGTTCGAACGGGATCGCATGGCGAGCGGCAAGCCAATCGACCGTCGCGCCGATCGTCTCGCTCAAGCGGCCCACGAGCAACGGATCGGCCTCGCCCTTGGCTTTGCGCTGGATGTCGGCGGCAAAAAGCGCCGGCGTGTCGGCGAGGTTTTTGGCGCGCTGCATGGCCGTACCCGCCGCAGGCACGAGGCCCGACGACAGCGCCGTCGAGCCTTGCGGCTGCGGGTCGCGTTCGAGCATCGCGCAGTCGATGCCCGCGTCGCGGCAGGCAAGGGCCGCAACGTGCCCGGCCGCCCCCGCGCCGACGATCAGCACCGGGATATGCGCTTCGAACGAAACGCCGGCGGCGGGGCGGATGGTCATGGCAAGGGTGCGAAGTCCGCGCAGCGCATCACGGGCGAAATGGCGCCGAGCGACGCAACAGCCGTTTCGTGGACGCGCGCATCGAACGCCGCACAGCCGTCTTCGAGCAGCACGGTCTTGAAGTCGCGCACATGCGCGTCGCGCAAGGTGCTGGCCACACCGCCATTGGTCACGATGCCGCAGATCGCCAGCGTGTCGATGCCGGCTTTGCGCAAGACCCATTCGAGACGCGTCATGTAGAAGGCCGAGTAGGCGACTTTTTCGACCGAAATGTCGGCCGGCTTCAGCGCGTCGACGAGGTCGTGCCCCCAGCTGCCGGGTGCGAAATCGCCCTTTGCCAGGAACGGCCGCAGCTTCTTGAGATGCGCCGAGATGAAGGGCGCGCCGCCTTTGCCGGGCACAAGCGTGAAATGCGTCGATACGATCCAGCCGCCTTGCTGCCGCACGCGTGCGGCAACGGCTGCGACGCGCGCAGGCACGGCCGAAATCTCAGCGCTCGTCTGGCCCGCGCGCCCGTAAGCGCCCTTTGGATCGAGAAAATCGTTCTGCAGATCGCAGATCAGCAGGGCCGTCGTCGAAAGAGCGCTCATCGCCGCCTCACGATCAGATTGCCGAAGCGATCTACCGTCGCCGCAAGATCCGGCTCGATCACGGTCGTTGCATCGGGCTGTTCGAGGATGGCCGGACCCTCGATGCGCGCGTCGATCGGCAATGCCAGCCGGTCGTAGATCGCGGTTTCGGCCCATGCACCGTCGAACCATACCGGCCGCGTGCCGGTCTTGGCTGCCGCCACGCTGCCGCCTTGCGGCGCGAGGCGCGACAGATCGATTTTCGGACGTTTGCCGACGACCGCAACGCGCAAGGTCAGCACGCGCATTTCGATGCCCTCGAGCAGCCGCCCGAATGCGGCTTTGTAGGCTTTCTCGAACGCCGTGCGAATGGCGGCGGCATCCGGCTTGGCATCCGCGAGCGGGACGGCCAGCGTGTGCGTCTGGCCGACATAGCTCATGTCGAGCTCGATCTCGCTTGCGATCGCTTCAAGCTCGACGCCGGCCGCGCGCACGAGGCGTTCGCCTTCGGCCGCGTATTCGCCGATCGCGCTGCCGAGCGCTTGCGTGTCGAGGGCGCCGAGCGGGCGGTTCACGGTGCGCACAAAATCGTGGCGCATGTCGGCAATCACGCACCCCAAAGCCGAGGTAACGCCGGGGAAGCGTGGCACCAGCGTGGCGCCGAGCCCCGTTTCTTTCATCAACGCCCCGGCATGCAACGCACCCGCACCGCCGAACGGCATCAGCGCAAACCGCAGCGGATCGTGGCCGCGTTCGATCGACACGAGCCGCAAGGCGCCGGCCATGCGGCTGTTGGCGACACGCGCAATCGCTTCTGCGGCCGCCAATGTCGAAAGGCCGAGCGGGACGGCCACATGCCGGTCGATGGCGCGTTTGGCGGCCTCAACGTCGAGGGAAGCGAGCTTGCCGCCGATGGGCCTTGCCGCATTGATGCGGCCCATCACGACATTGGCGTCGGTTACGGTGGGGCGTGTGGCACCCAGGCCATAGGCGGCGGGCCCCGGATCGGAGCCCGCACTTTCGGGGCCGATCTGCAAGAGGCCGCCGCGATCGACCCAGGCGATCGAGCCGCCGCCCGCACCGATCGTCGTGATCTCGATCATCGGCGTGCGCACGACCATGCCGAATTCGATCGTGGTCTGTGCGGCAAGCGCTGCCTTGCCCTCGGCGATGAGCGCGACGTCGAACGAAGTTCCGCCCATGTCGCCGGTCAGCACGTCGGCAAAGCCCGCACTCTTGGCGATGTGCGCGGCCGCTATCACGCCGGCGGCCGGCCCCGAGAGCGCGGTGCGCACCGGCAGGCGTGCGGCCGTTTCGACCGACATGACGCCGCCGTTCGACTGGACGATGAGCAACTGGCCTTTGGCGCCGCCTTCGACCAGGCGCTTGTCGAGCCGCGACAGATACGAGGCGACGACGGGCTGCAGATAGGCGTTCAGCGACGCAGTCGAAGCGCGCTCGAACTCGCGGATCTCGGGCAGGATCTCGTGCGACGCGGTCACGTACGGGTTCGGCCAGACTTTTTTGAGGGCGGCAAGGGCGGCACGCTCGTTGGCATCATTGGCATAGGCGTTGATGAAAACGATCGCCACCGCTTCGGCGCCTGCGGCAAGCAGCTGACGTGCGGCAGCTTCGACGGCAGCCAGATCGACGGTTTCGCGCACCGTGCCGTCGGCCAGCGTGCGCTCGGGCACTTCAAGGCGCAGATCGCGCGGGATGGCCGGCACGAACTCGCCCCACAGGCCCCAGGTCTGGCGACGGTCGCGGCGGCGCATCTCGAGCACGTCGCGAAAGCCCTGCGTCATGATCACGCCGGTGCGCGCCCCTTTGCGCTCCAGCAACGCGTTCGTGCCCACCGTCGTGCCATGCACGACGGCAGCGATGCGCCCGAAGTCAGCTTCGCCCGATTTGATGCCGGCGACGAAGCCGATCGACTGGTCGCCGCGCGTCGAGGGCACCTTGCGGGTCTGTGCAACGCCTGTGGCTTCGTCGAAGAAGAACAAGTCTGTAAAGGTTCCGCCG
>JAIXXA010000156.1 GCA_027490975.1 Rhodospirillaceae bacterium | reverse complement strand
GGCAAAGGCGATCTGGCCCACGCGCGCGAAATTGAAGGCGACCGAATTGGTCTCGCCGAGTGCGCCGCCGTTTTTGGACAGGATCGTGCGGATGTCGGGGGCGGTGCGGTTGCGGTTTTCGGTCAGCGCTTCGATGATGAGGGCGACCCCGTTGGGGCCGTAGGCCTCGTAGCGCACTTCTTCGTAGACCACGCCGTCTTCGCCGCCCGAGCCGCGTTTGATCGCACGGTCGACCGTGTCTTTGGGCATGTTGTTTTCGCGCGCGAGAATGACGGCGGCGCGCAGGCGCGGATTGGCCGCAGGGTCGGGCAGGCCGGTGCGCGCGGCAATGGTGATTTCGCGGATGATTTTGGTGAAGATTTTGCCCCGCTTGGCATCCTGCTTGCCTTTGCGGTGCATGATGTTTTTGAACTGGGAATGGCCTGCCATGGTGATAAATCCCGAAAGTCGCCGAAACCGAATCGGCTAGATATACGGAAACTCGGGCAAAACCTATACCAAATCTGGCGCCCCGTCACGGTTTGTTCCGCAAAGATCGGCGCGGCGGCACCCTGGAAATCGCGAATTCCATGCCCCGCCAAAAGCCGGAAGTTGCCTGCAACCTAAGGCATCGCCGGCGCCAGCCTTCCGCCTTGGCGCACGGGGGCCACGCGCACGGCAAGGCCGGTGTCGGCGATTTCGGCGTAGATCGCGCACAAAGTGCCCTCGCCTTCGGCCGGCGTCAGGCGCTCGCCCGGCAATTTGCGCACGAAGCGCAGCGTCGCCGGCTCCTTCTTCATGCCGATCACGGAATCGTAGTCGCCGCACATGCCGGCATCGGTCTGGTAGCCGGTGCCGCCCGCGAGCACCTGCGCGTCGGCCGTCGGCACGTGGCTGTGCGAGCCCACCACTAGCGACACGCGCCCGTCGCAGAAATGGCCGAACGCGTATTTCTCGCTCGACGCTTCGCCGTGGAGGTCGATGAGGATGGCGGCAACGCCGTTCGCACCCAGCTTGTGCTTCTCGAGTGCCGCATCCACGGCCGCAAACGGATCGTCGAGCGGGTCCATGAACAGCCGCGCCATCGCGTTCATGACCACGATCTGCCCGCCTTTGGGCAGGCGATAGACGCCCACCCCCTTGCCCGGCGTGTGTTTGGGGAAGTTGATCGGCCGCAGGAGCTTGGGATCGCGGTCGATCGTGAGCATCAGCTCGCGCTGGTCCCATACGTGGTTGCCGGTGGTGATGCAGTCGATGCCGGTCGCGTAGAGCTCGGCCGCGATCTTGTCGGTGATGCCAAAGCCGCCGGCCGCGTTTTCGGCATTGGCGACCACGAAATCGAGGTCGAGTTGCTTGCGTAAGGCCGGCACGTGGCGGGCGGCGGCCTCGCGGCCCGAACGGCCGACAATGTCTCCCAAAAACAGCACGCGAATCATGGGGTCCTCAAAAGCCTTTCCAGCTCATCCAATGGTCGGCGCGCGCATCGGCCGCAAGCGGTGCAAACGACGCACGCTCGGTCACGATCCAGTCGAGCGGCGCATCGTGCGGTGCGCGGGGAACCGACGGCATTTCCTGCACGGCAAAGCCGATCCCCACCGCCAGCACGCGGCCGCGTTTGCGCAAAGTCGCCAGCGTGCGGTCGTAGTAGCCGCCGCCGTAGCCCAACCGATAGCCTTGGCGGTCGAAGGCGAGCAGCGGGACCACGACGATGTCGGGCACGACGGCAGGGGCGGCGCGCGCCGGCTCGGCCATGCCGAAGCGATGCGGCACAAGCGGCGCACCGGGTTGCCACGCGCGAAACACAAGCGGCGCGGCTTTGGCCTCGACCACCGGCAGCGCAAGTCTGACGCCCCTTGCCCCCAGCGCTTCGAGCAGCGGCAACGGATCGATCTCGCCGCCGAACGCGGCATAGGCCGCCACGACCGCGCTCTGCGGCACTTCGATCTGCGCCAAGAACCGGTCGCGCAAGGCCAGCGCGGCACTCGTGGCTTCGAGCGCATGCACGCCTGCGCGCAAATCGCGCATCTTCGCGCGCAACGCGGCTTTCTCGGGGCTTTGGACAAGAGGCGGCGGGCGGGCGCTCACAGACGGTTTCCGATCCCGGCAGGCCTGAATTGCGACGATGAAAGAATGGACGGAGCCACAGCGGCCGTCGGCGTTGGTTTCCTCCGTGGCCCGCTATAAGCAGGTGGGAACCATATTCCGGAACCACGGTTCCGGAAGGAACAGTCCCCTAGGAGTGTGTATCGCCCCGGGGAATACGCATGCCTAACGCACCCCGCAGCCCCGTCCGTCTTCAACATAGGCCGCTGCCGACCCCATAGCAACCCGGATACGCAACGTTACCATTCGATACCGGGCCGACATCGTGCGACGCGGGCCAGCACATAGAATGCCACCCGCACGCAAACGCGAGGGCCGGTCCATGATCCCAACGACGCACGCTCTGTTCGACGAAGCACGCGCGCATTGGCAGCGCCAGGCCGAACGGCACCCTGGCAGCCTGCCGCACGCGTGCGATCTCAAACCCGAAGAGATGGCCGCCTGGATGCCCGACACGCTGCTGGTCGAACTCGATCGGCGGCTGTTCGATTTCCGCTTTTCGCTGGTGGGCACGCGCGTGGTCGCATTCTACGGCATCGAGTTCACGGGCCGAACGCTGACGCAGCTTCCCTTCGCGCTCGACTGGAACAACGAAACGACCTTCTGGACGTGGTGGAATTTCGTCGAGTGCCCGCGGCCCACGCAGACGACCGCGCAGCATCTGCTGGCCCCCGGTTGCCCGGTGGTGCTCGACCGGCTCGTGCTGCCGTATGCGGGCCGCACCGCCGCGCGGCCGCGCCTGATGGTGCTGCAGCGCGCCCGCCTCGAAAGCTTCGCGGGCAGCCTTGCGGCGGCGCGGCTCGCAAGCGAACGCCGGATCGAGCGGCGCGCAAGGTCGCGGCCGACTCTCAGGACCCCTTCGGCAGCGTAAGGCTCGCGCGCAAGCCCGCACACGTGCCGTCGGCCGCCAGGCGGTTCGAAAGCATCACGTCGCCGCCTTGCGCGCGCGCGAGGTTGCGCGCGATCGCAAGGCCCAGGCCCGTGCCGCCGGTCGTGCGGTTGCGGCTGCCTTCGAGCCGCACGAACGGGCGGAACACGTCTTCGAGCCGGTTTGCGGGAATCCCCGGCCCGTCGTCGTCGATGTCGATGCGCACCGCATCGGGCCGATCGACGACCGAGATGCGCGCAACCCCGCCATAGGCGACCGCATTGTCGACGAGGTTGCCGAGCGCGCGGCGCAGCGCGTCGGCGCGCGCCGAAACCGTCACCGGCGCCTGCGGCGCGCAACGCACATTCTGGTCCATGTCGGCGCGCTCGTCGGCGAGCGTCTGCAGCAGCGAGGCGAGATCGACGCGGTCGGGCGGTCCCGGCGCATCGTCGATGCGCGCGAACTCCAGCGTTTCGCGCGCGATCGCCTCGAGGGCGTCGATGTCGCGGCTCAAAGCGGCGCGCAGATCGGCATCTTCGACGCGCTCGACGCGCAGGCGCATGCGCGTGAGCGGCGTGCGCAGATCGTGGCTGATCGCCGCGATCATCGTCGTGCGGTCGCCCACGAACCGCGCGACGCGCCGGCGCATCTCGGCAAAACTGTCGGCGATGACGCGGATCTCGCGCGCGCCTCGGCGCGGCAAGGCTTCGTCGGATATGCCGCGCCCGAAGCGTTCGGTCGCGCGCGCCAGCACGCCCAACGGGGCCGCGATGCGCGCGATCGCCCACCAACCCACGAGCGAAGCGGCAACAAGGAACGTGACGAGCCAGGCTGCCAGCACGATGGCCGCACTCTGGCTGCGCCCGGGCAGGAACGGGCGCACGGCAAGCACGGTGCCGTCGGGGGCGACGAACGTCGCCACGAAGAACACGATCGTCGCCGGCATCGACACTTCATCGGCCGACTGCGGCGGAATGCGCTCGAAGCCCGGCGGCGCAACGGGGCCAAGCGCGCGCGGTCGGCCGGTCGAGATTTCGATCCGCGCCCATGTCCGCGTCGTTTTGGCGGCGACCATCGCCGTCAGCCAGGCCGAGGCTCGCACTTCCTGCGGCAGCAACGTGAGTTCGGGCGGTTCGTCGAAATGGAAAGCGAACCAGCGCGCTTCGGGCTGGGCGTCGAGCCACGCGAGCCGGGCTGCGGGCGGCTGCGCCATGGCGCCGTCGGCCAAATAGGCAAGACGCGCGACCAGCCAGCCGGACTCGAAAGTCGATACCGAGCGCGGCAGCATCGCTGCGAACACGACGACCGTGACGATCTGCACCGCCACCAGGAGACCGACGGTCAGCAGCGCCATCTGCGGCCCCAGGCGGCTCGGCCAAAGGCGTTTGATCATGCGCTCTCGTCGAGCGGCACGACTTCGGCCGTGAACACGTAGCCGCCGTTGCGCACCGTGCGGATGAAGCGCGGCTCGTCGGGAAAAGGTTCGATCTTGCGCCGCAGGCGGCTGATCGACACGTCGATGCTGCGGTCGAACGGGTGGGCGGTGCGGCCGCGCACGAGATCGAGCAGCTGGTCGCGCGACAGCACGCGCTGCGCGCGCTCGGCCAAAGCCGTGAGCAGATCGAATTCGGTGCCGGTGAGGCTCACAAGCGTGCCCTCGGCGTTGCGCAATTCGCGCCTTATGGGGTCGATCGTCCAGCCGTCGAAGCGCAAGGATTTCACGCGCGGCTTGGGTGCGGCGGGCAGCAATTCGTTGGTGCGGCGCAGATGCGCGCGCACGCGCGCCACAAGCTCGCGCGGGCTGAACGGCTTCAGCACATAGTCGTCCGCCCCCAGTTCGAGCCCCACCACGCGGTCGGTCTCGTCCGCGCGCGCCGTCAGCATCACGATCGGCATTTTGGAAACCGCGCGCAGCTTGCGGCACAGCGCAAAACCGTCTTCGCCCGGCAGCATCACGTCGAGCACGGCAAGATCGAAGCTCTCGGTCGCAAGCAGGCGCTGCATCGCCGCGCCGTCGGCGACGGCCGTCACCCGAAAGCCGCTGTCGCCCAGAAGCTGGCTCGTGAGCCTGCGGATGTCGGCGTCGTCGTCGACGATGAGGATGTGGGATTTGCGTGTCTGCATTTTTTCCAGCAATGCGGCTGCGGGCATTTTAGCGCGAATGCCCGCAGCCTCGGTAGCGGATTAGGCCGTGCTTGTGCTCAAGGCTGTTTTGAGAAGCTTGGCGATCTCGCCATCGGCATCCGCTCCGTCGGTCTTTGCGCTCGACAAGGTCGAAAGCAGGCCCGACTGCGCCTTGTAGGCGTCGGCGGCCTTGCCCGGCGGCGGGCCTTGCGGCGGCAGACCGCCCGCGGCCTGCAGACTGCCGAGCTGGCTCGCGAGCTTGTCGCCGAAGGCCGAGAACTCCGACTTCGTGACATTGCCGTCGCCGTTGCCGTCGATCTTCGAAAAGACCTCGTCGGTCGACGGCCCATCGGCGGGTGCGTCTTTGGGTTTGAGCGAAGCGAACTCGGCCTTGCTGACCGAGCCGTTGGCGTCCTTGTCGGCGGCGGCAAAGGCGCGCTCTTCGAACTTGGCGCGCATCGCCTTGATCTGTTCGGGCGACGGTGCGCCGCCCGATCCTGCAATGCTGAAGCTCATCGGTTTTCTCCTTGCGTTGACGTTGCTCCCGAACGTTCTCGTCGGGCAGGTTCGAGCATCGTCGAGCGCATCGGCGACTGCAAAACACGAAGTGTCGCGCCGTGTAACGAAGTGTAACGGCCGCACTCGGCAGAATTCGCCGGGTGCGGGATTGGCCCGGCAAAGGCGACCGATCGGATTGTTTCGAGCGTAACGAATCGTTGCGGCGGCCGTGCGCAAATCCGCGAAAGCCGCCCGTCGCAACACGAAGTTACGGGGCATGGCCCGTGAAATGCCCCTGTCTGCACGGTTGGCATGGTGCCGGTCGGCAAATACACAGGAGCAGAAAATGGGTAGTTCCATTTCGGGTATGGGTTTCGGCAGCATGCCGTCTACGGCTCAGCTGTCGCAGATGCGCGAGAAGATGTTCAGCAAGGCCGACGCCAACGGCGACGGCGGCATCGACAAGACCGAGTTCGCCAAGGGCGCGCAAGGGACGAACGGCAAGAACATCGACGAAGGCTTCGCCAAAGTCGATACCGACAAGAACGGCAAAATCTCGAAAGACGAGATGAATACGTTCACCGAGTCCAAAGAGTTCAAGGATCAGATCTCTTCGCAGTTGTCGTCGCAGATGCAGTCGATGATGCTGTCGATGCAGAACAGCGGCGCGGCCGGCGGCATGCCGGATCTCTCGCAGCTGTTCGGCGACACGAAGAACGACAAAACGTCGTCGGTGGGCGGCAGCAATTCGACGCAGTCGAAGCAGGACGCCAGAAACCGTCTTGAAGAGCTGTTCAACAAAGCCGACGGCGACAAGGACGGCAAGCTGTCGAAAGCCGAGCTCACGTCGGCGGCCGAGCAGATGCAGGCGCAGTTCAAGACGAGCCTCCTGTCGGCGCAGGAGCAGGCCCAGAAGTCGGGCAGCTCCGGCAATGACAACGCGCTGTTCAGCCAGTTCTTCAACAACAGCGGCTCGAGCGGCAGTGCGAACGGCAGCAGCGATCCCTTCACCAGCCTGATGATGAAGCAGCTGCAGGCCGTGTAGACGACGAAAAAGGCCCTGCCGAAACCGCCGGCAGGGCCTTCTCTTGGTTAGGACCGGACCAAAGGACCGGCGTTATGTCTTCGCCTTCGACGGGCCTACTTTTCGCCGTCGTAAGTGAAGATGTCGCGGTCCTTGGTTTCGGGCACGAACAGGAAGCCGATCACCGCGGTGCCGAGCGCCACCACGATCGGATACCAGAGGCCGTAATAGATGTCGCCCGTCTGCGCCACCATCGCGAAGGACGTGGCCGGCAGGAGACCGCCGAACCAGCCGTTGCCGATATGGTAGGGCAGCGACATCGAAGTGTAGCGGATGCGCGTCGGGAACAGCTCGACGAGCGCTGCCGCGATCGGCCCGTACACCATCGTCACGTAGATGACCAGAACGGTCAGGATCATGATGATGGTGAAAGGCTGGGCGCGGAAGATGTCGAAGAAGCCCGAGACCCGCACGCGGTTGGGATCGTTGGCCGCCGGATAGCCCGCCGCCGTGATGGCCGCACCGGCCGCACGGTTGAAGGCCGCCGTCTTGGCGGCGGCTTCCGCCCCCGCCTTTTCCACGTCGAACGATTCGATCGAGACCGCCCCGATATTGATCGTCGTGGTCGAACCTGCCGGTGCCGCCTCGGTCGTGTAGGACACAGCGTTGCGGGCCAGGAAGGCCTTGGCGATGTCGCACGAGCTGGTGAACTTGGCCGTGCCCGTCGGGTTGAACTGGAACGAGCAGTCCGCCGGATCCGCCTTCACCACCACCGGCGATTCGGTCTGCGCCTTGTAGAGCGTCGGGTCCGCGTTGGCGGTCAGCGCCTTGAACAGCGGGAAGTACGTGACCGCCGCGATGACGCAACCCGCCAGGATGATCGGCTTGCGGCCGATTCTGTCGGAAAGCGAGCCGAACACAATGAAGCCGCCCGTGCCCAGGATGAGCGACCAGGCGATCAGCACGTTGGCCGTGAGCAGATCGACCTTGAGGATCGATTGCAGGAAGAACAGCGCGTAG
>JAIXXA010000185.1 GCA_027490975.1 Rhodospirillaceae bacterium | reverse complement strand
GTGCCGCCCAAAAGATCGATGTTACCAGTCGTAACGACCGTGCCGAGCGTGATGTTGTCGTTGCCGGAAGCGCCGATCAGCGTTTCGACGTTCGTGACCGTGACCGTATTCGTGAAGGTGCCGAGCACCAGCCGGTCGTTGCCCGCACCCAGGTCGATAAGGCCGCCAAGTTGCGCGCCTGCCAGCGTGACCGTATCGGATCCAGTGCCGCCGATGATCGTTTCGACATTGACCACGGTCAGAACGTTGCCGCCGGTCGCCGCCGTCCCGCTCGAAGCACTATTCGCCAGAATCAATCGGTCATTGCCGAGCCCGAGATCGATATAGCCAAGCGTTTGCGCAACGCCGAGCGTCACCGTGTCCGCACCGCCGCCGCCGAGAATCGTTTCGGCGTTGGAAATGGTGAAGGAGTTGTTGGCGGTCGCAAGGCGCACGGAATCCAGCCCCGCCTGCGCATCGAAGCGCCCGCCGCCGATCGACGCGCTGAAAACGACCGTGTCGGCACTTGCCGTGCCGGTTTGGGTCGTCAAGCTCGAGTAGGTAACTGCCCGCGCTGCCGTCGTCGTGGCTACTGTACCCGACATATGAATGTCGCTCCTTCTGGAGTCCTACTCTTCGACCTTTTGTCACCATGACATATAGCAGATTTTCTAATGCTAAAGCAAGGCACCCCGGTCAGATCGAAGCGAATGTAACAAATTTTTACTAAAATTCTATTAATATTGAAAACGTCAAATTCATTCCTTGAAACATACAAAGATACCTCACGACAGAACGCACCTATCAGTTCGGGCGGACGATCGCGGCTGTCTGGCCAAACAAGATCTTTTTGGCTGCGTCATCGACTGTTGGCTTGGCGTTGATCGACGTCGCTTTGGCATACGCGCGCTGCGTCGCGGGTCGTGCCTGGATCGCGTCGAACCAGCGCTTGAGATGCGGAAAATCCTCGAGCCTCTGGCCTTGCCGCTCATACGGCACGATCCATGGATAACACGCCATATCGGCAATCGAATAGTCGCCGGCAACAAAGGGACGATCTGAAAGTCGCTTATTAAGAACACCATACAAGCGATTTGTTTCATTTACATATCTGGTGATCGCATAGGGGATTTTCTCTGGCGCATAGACGGCAAAGTGATGGTTCTGCCCCGCCATAGGCCCGAGACCGCCCATCTGCCAGAAGAGCCATTGCAGCGTGTCGGTTCGCGTCGGCAGATCGGCCGCCAGAAACTTTCCTGTCTTTTCAGCAAGATAGAGAAGTATCGCACCGGATTCGAAAATCGAGATCGCCCCTGCATCGCCGTTCGGCGCCTGATCGACGATTGCCGGTATGCGATTATTCGGCGCAATCTTCAAAAAATCGGGCTGGAACTGTTCCCCGGCCCCGATGTTTATCGGGATGATTCGATAGGCAAGCTCGGCCTCCTCCAAGAACATCGTCACTTTGTGGCCGTTCGGCGTCGTCCAGTAATAGAGATCGATCATCGCTGCCTCGTTTGCCTTGCGCTTGCGGCAACCGCACCACGCCGCCTGGTCGATGTCAATCAAGGTCGGGTTGACTCGATCAGGTGTCCCGGGTCGAGTTGCCGGATATTCAAGATTGATATAAAATCTGAACTCTTTGATTCAGAATACGAATTTACCGCGCGAGCCAACATGCCAATTGCCGCGTCCAAATCCACATATTTCTTGTGGGGGAGCCTTGCAGCGGTTGTGTTGCTGCCATTGCTGACCGTCGGCTTGCTTTATCTCGGTATTCTGTCCGAGCGCGAGCGATTTTCCGCTTTCTCGTCGGTCGCCACGCAATTGCAAGGGATCCAGGACGCCGAAGTCGATTTCTCGCTTGCCCGCCGCGCGTCGCAAGCCTATCTGCGCATCGGCGACCCGGTCGATCGCGAAGCGACGCGCGGGATGATCGAAAGCAGTCGCCAAAAAATCGCGGCGGTGCGCAGCCCTGGCGGCAACGAGCCGACCGACGGCATGCTCGCCGCACTGGACGCACAGTTGGCGCGCTACGATCAGGCATCGCAGGCGATGTTCGATCTCGTTTCAAAACGCCGCATCCTTGCCGACCAGCGCTTGCGCAGCCTCGCAAGCCAGATCGACAGCGACATTGCAGAATACACAACGCGCTGGCAGCGCAGCGGCCTCAACGCAATTGTGGCCCCGCTTGCTCTTGCACGTGCGGCGATTGCCGAACCGCGCGCGCGTCCCAGTTTTCGCCCCGACGATCTCGCCGCTGCCGTCGCTCGGCCCTTGGCCTTGGCGGCAACTGCCGAGATTGCCGAGCCCGAAGCCGCCGCGATCATCCGGCGTGCCGAAACTCGATTGGCGGCATTTGTTGCAGGCTGGCGCGAATTGGTCGAGATCAATGCGCAGATCGCGAACCTGACCGACAGCGACGTGCTCGCGATCGGCCAGGCGATCAGCAGCCGCTTCGAGGCGCTGGCCGACGCTTCGACGGCGCGCCAAAACTCGATCTACCAGGCAAGCCGGCGCGCCTCGGCCGGCGACGACATGCTCGTGTCGATCGTAGCGGCGGCAACGCTGCTGGCCGCCGGTGCCGGGGCTTTTGCTGCGTCGCGGCTGTTCGCGCAGCAGGCTTTGCGCATCCGCAACGAGCGCGCAAAGCGCAAAGCGCTCGAAACCGTCTTGGCCCAGCTCGAGGCCGCCGTGCGCAGCGGTACGTTGGGCGGCCGGATACTGCAAGACGCAACGGTCCCCGCTGCCGCAATGCCGGAGCCAGAGATCGTTGCCGAACCGATGGCGATAGCGATGGCGATCGCGGACGACGTACCGAAAACGGCCGAACCATTGCCGCGACAAGACGCAGCGCCGGAGACGGCCGCCGCGCGCACGGATCCCAAGGCGGAGCCGACCAACGACGATCTCATCAAGATGCTTCTGGCCTCGCTGCCGGCGACGCCCGCACGCAACGCCAATTGAACCGCCCCTGCGGTTCGCGTACCGTGACTCGTGGCTTTCTCTTTTGCCGAATCGAAAATGAATCCGTTTGTTCCGCCGCAACGGCTGGCCACGCTCCAGATCGAGATCACGCGCAACTGCAATCTTTCATGCGCCGCCTGCCCGCGCACCGACGGTCTTGCAGCCGGCACGTGGCGCAACGCCGACATGGCCCCCGACGCGTTCCGGCAACTCGTCGAACACGCCCCTCCGGCCGATCTTCTGCTGCTGGCCGGTATTGGCGAACCCGCCTTGCACCCGCAAGCCGCCGCCCTTGTTGCGGCAGCCGTCGCCACACGCCGCTTCGGCGCCGTCGCGATGGCCAGCAACGGTCTTGCGGGCGGCCCTGAGCTCTACGCGACCCTGCGGAAAAGCGGCCTTGCTGGCCTGCGCGTCGCACTTGCCTCGCTTGCCGAGCCGACGGCAGACGCCTTGCGCAAAGGCACCGATGTCGCCGCGTTGGGCGCCAATATCGCGGCTCTGGCCAAACTCTTCGGCACGAATTTTTCGGTGGTCGTGCGCGTCTCGCGTCGCAATGCGGACGAAATCGAAAGCCTCGTCGAAACGCTCGCGGCACGCGGCGTGGCGCGCATTTCAATTCAGCCCGACGACCGGCCCGGGATCGAAGACAGGCTCAACAGAAGCGAGCTCGCGTCGATTCTGGCGCTGCTCGGCGCGCTTCAGACGCGGCTGGGTTCCAAATGCACGCTCGATTGGGCGCCTGGTTTGGCGCCCAACCAGACCAGATGCCGCCAGCCTCTCGCAACGGCGTCGCTCGACGTTGCGGGCAATCTTGCCCCGTGCCTTGCGACCAGCGACGCCAGCCACTATGCCAACACGAGCTTGCGCGATCTGCGTTTTGCCGATGCATGGGCAGCACCGGGTGTAGCGGCGTGGCTCTCGGCGTATCTCGACAGCGAACCGGCCCTGTGCCGCAATTGCGCTTTCAACCCCTCGGGCAGTTTTGCGGCCCCGCTCGAGCCTGCCGTCGCCCAGAAAGCCGCCGTTGCTTCGATCATGGCGCAGAAGTTCGACGCGGCACAGGCCACCCTAACGGCACTCGTCGGCGGACCCGTTCAGGCCGACAATCTGCATCTGCTCGGCATGGTCGAATCCCATAAAGGCAATGCCGAACGTGCCGTTGCCTTCGTCGCGGCGGCAGCGGCACTCGACGGGCAAGCGCATATCCGCAACAATCTTGGCACGGTCTTGGCGAAGGCCGGGCGCCTTGCCGAGGCCGAAGCCGTGCTGCGCCAGCTGGTCGCCGACACGCCGAGCTATCCGACCGCCTATATCTCGCTGTCCGGCGTTCTGGCCGACAAAGGCGATAAGCCGGCCGCCGTTGCGATCCTCGTCGATCTTTCCGAACTTGCACTCAAAGCCGGAAAACAGAATGTCGCGGGCCAAGCGGTCGATCGCATTCTGGCCTTGGGCGAGTTGCATGCGCGCTTGCCGCTGCTGGGCCATTTGCTGCGCATGGCGGGGGCGCAAGCGCTGGCGCTGCGGCTGTTCGAGTGGCTGGCGAAGACCGATCCCAACAATCTCGGCCACCTGCTTGCGCGCGCCATGACGCTGCTGCCTGTCGCCTACGAAACCACGCCGCAGATGCAGGCAATCCGCGGCAGCTACCGCGAAGCACTCGTCGATCTACGCGCGCGCGTCGCGCGCGCCAGCGACAGCGAACTTGCGATCGCGGGCTACCATGTCGGCCTCGCCAAGCCTTTCTATCTCGCCTATCAGGGCGAGAACGACGTCGAACTGCAGCGCCTCTATGGCGAGATCGTCGCGCTTATGTCGGCCAAACGCCATCCGCAATGGACGGTGCCTGTCGCACCGCTTCCCTATGGCGGCACGCGCAAACTGCGCGTTGGCTTTGCCTGCGGCTATTTCAGTCGCCACAGCGTGTCGAAGCTGTTTGCGGGCTGGATCCGCCACATGGCGCGCGCCAAGTTCCAGGTCATCGGCTACGACCTTGCCGAGAGCGAACCCGACGAATACGGGCGCGGCCTGCTCGCCGATTTCGACGCTGTGCGGCGCAAGATCGACGGCATCGACAAATGGGCCGCGACGATCCGCAACGATGCGCTCGACGCGCTGATCTATCCCGAGATCGGCATGGAATCGCAATCCGTGCGGCTCGCCGCCCTGCGCCTTGCCCCGCTGCAGATGGTCGCGATGGGCCACCCGATGACCACTGGCATTCCCAATGTCGACGTGTTCTTGACGAGCGACCTCATGGAACCCGCCGACGGCCAGTCGCACTACACCGAGCGGCTGCTGCGATTGCCGAACCTGTCCTTCGACTACGAGCGCCAGCCTGCCGGGGGACCTGAATTCAAGCGCGAAGAACTCGGCCTCGATCCACAAGCGGTCGTCTTCGTCTGTTGCCAGTCTCTATTCAAGTACCGGCCGGACGACGACGACGTGATCGTGCGCATTGCGCGCGAGGTGCCGAATGCGCAGTTCGCGTTTCTGGGCGTGCCGGCGGCCCCCCTCACCAGGATCTTTTCGGCACGCCTAGGTGCCAAGTTCGCCGCAGCCGGGATGCCTTTTGCCGGGCGCGTCGTGATCGTGCCGCCGGTCGCATTCGAGCGTTTTGGCGCGTTCTTGCGGGCGGGCGATATCTATCTCGACAGTCTGGGATGGTCCGGCGGCAACACCTCGCTTGAAGCCGCCAGTGTGGGCCTGCCGATCGTAACCACGCCGGGCGGTCCGATGCGCGCGCGCCACACGGCCGCCATCCTGCATTTCATGGGGCTCGGCCGCTATGTCGCCCCTTCGCAGGACGCCTATGTGGCCTTCGCGGCCGAGCTCGCCCGCGATCCCGCACGGCGCAAAGCCTATGCGGGCGAAATCGCGCGCAACGCCGACAAACTGTTCGGCGATCTAGCCCCTGTGCGCGCGATCGAGAACTTCATCGTCGAGGAAATCGCCGCCCGCGAGCGGCAACCGGCGCCTAGCGTCTGACGGCAAGGCCCGAGGATCGGACCGTTTCGGTCTTCTCGGCCTCGGGTTTTGCCGCTTCAAGCTTGGGCGCTTCCGCCTTGGGCGCATAGGCGGCGATCGCCTGCGCCAGCACGCGCGACAGGCAATAGTAGCTCGTGTCCGTCATGTGCAGACCGTCATGCCCGATGAGCTCGTCCGGCTTGAAAGCACCGCTCTGCATCCAATGCGTCATGATGCGGAAGCGCGGGAAGATCGGCACGTCTTTGACGCGCGAGAGCAGCATCATATGGTCGGCGAATTGGCGGCGATGCGGCGCATGCACGTAGCGCGGCGCATTCTGCGGCCCCATCATCATCACGTCGATGCCGTGCTTGCGCGCAATGTCGATGCCCGTCGACATGTTTTCGACGAATTGGTCGAGCGGCCAACCTTTGATCGCGGCATTGACGCCTGCCTGCCAAATCAGCAAATCGGGTTCGATCGCCAAAACGTCGCGCTCGAAACGTGCGAGCATCTGCGCCGAATCCTCGCCGCCAATACCCTTGTTGTGCACGGTGATCGCGATGTTCGGGAACAGCGCGTGCAGCTCGACCTCGAGCCGCTCGGGATAGGCGTTGGCAGGCGTGCTGGCGCCGACCCCTTCTGTCGACGAAGCGCCCAACGCCACGATCGTCAGGTGCCTGCCCTCGGCGAGGCGCTGGGAAACGACGGGCATCGGATGCTGCAGTCGGCTCATTTCGGCCGGCACGTCGCAACGCATCGCGAATTTTTCGACGTCGCCCGTCATCGCCGGCACGATCGGCGTGTGCACGATCGCGCGGTCCGCAGCGATTGCAGGCAATCCAAACGACAGGACGGCAATCAAAGCCAGGGGGAAAAAACGACTCATCGGCAGGACAAGTCTAGGCGCGAACCGTAGATTTGTCGATTCGACCATTCACGGGCGCCACGCAAATCGCTAAACTGCAAAAAATACAACGACATGACGGAGGAGACCATTTTGCGCAAACTGGCACTCGCGGCCTGTCTGGCCTTTGGCTGGACGGCGCCGCTCGCAGCCCAAGAACTCGCGATCGGCCTTGGTCTCAACGTGACCTCGATCGATCCGCACTTCCACAACACGACGCCCAATCTCAATGTCGCCGCGCAGATTTTCGACCGGCTTGTGCATACCGACGCGCAGCAGCGGCCCGTACCCGGCTTGGCGTTGTCGTGGCGCACGCTCGACCACACAACCTGGGAATTCGTGTTGCGCGACGGCGTGAAATTCTCCGACGGCACGCCGTTCGACGCCCAAGACGTGCTGGCGAGTTTGCGCCGCGCACCTTCTGTGCCGAACAGCCCGTCGAGCTTCGGAATCTACACCCGCGCCATCGCGTCCGCCGAAGCGCCCGCCCCCAACCGCGTCGTAATCCGCACGCGCGAGCCTTATCCGCTGCTGCCCTACGATCTGTCGGCCGTGAACATCGTCTCGCGCGCGGCCGAGGCCGCGAGCACGGCCGATTTCAATTCCGGGCGTGCGGCGATCGGCACCGGGCCTTTCAAGGTCGTGTCGTGGACACCCGGCGACCGGCTCGTCGTCGAACGCAACCCTTTTTGGTGGGGCGGTACTGTGCCTTGGGCACGTGTCACCTTCCGCATGATCGTCAACGACACGGCCCGCGTCGCAGCCTTGTTGGCGGGCGACGTGCAGATGATCGAGGCCGTGCCGCCGTCCGACATCGCGCGCCTCGAGCGCGATCCGGCGTTGCGCGTGAGCCGCAGCCTCACCACGCGTTTCTTCTTCCTGCACCCTGACCAGTTCCGCGACGTGACCCCGTTTGCGACCGACAAGGCCGGCAACGCGCTTCCCAAAAACCCGCTGCAGGACGTGCGCGTGCGCCGCGCCATCTCGCTTGCGATCAACCGGGCCGCGATCGCGGAGCGGCTGTTTTCGGGCCAAGCCGTACCGGCCGGCGGCGTCGTGCCCGACGGTTTTTTCGGCGGCGATCCGGACCTCAAAGCGCCCGCCTTCGATCCCGATCTCGCCAGGCGCCTGCTTGCCGAAGCCGGATATCCGGACGGGTTTGCAATCACGCTGCACGGCCCCAACGACCGCTACGTCAACGACGATCAAGTCGTGCAAGCGATCGCCCAGATGCTGGCGCGCGTCGGCATCCAGACCAAGGTCGAAACGATGCCGTGGGCGACCTTCGCGAGCCGCTCAAACCGGCCGGATTTCAGCTTGATCTATATCGGCTGGTTGTCGGCGACGGGCGAAGCCTCGTCGACCTTGCGTTCGCTCTTGGCGACCTTCAACCGCGAGACGGGCATGGGCTCGTCCAATCGCGGGCGTTTTTCGGATGCGGCCTTCGACGCCAAGCTGGCCGAAGCGCTTGGCGAAATGGACGACGGCAAGCGCGAACGGGCATTGCGTGCCGCCACGCGTCTTGCCATGGACGCGCAAGGGATCGTGCCGCTGCTGTACCAGTACAGCGTCTGGGCGATGCGCAAGCCCCTTGCCTACCCGCCGCGCGCCGACGACCAGAGCTGGGCCGCTTGGGTGCGGCCCGAATGACGGGTCACACCTTGGCGAGCGCGCGCAGCGTCTCAGGGCTCGCGACCGGAAATCCGAAGAATTCGAGATAGGCTGGGATCTGCTCGAACAGCATGTCGAGCCCCACTTGCGTGCGGCAGCCGCGCGCGCGCGCGGCCGCCAGCAGCGGCGTCGTCTCAGGCAGCAGCACCACCTCGCCCACGAAGGTCTGCGGATCGAGGCGTGCAACGTCGAACGGCAGCGGATCCGCCGGCTTCATGCCGAGCGGCGTGGCATTGACGGCCAGGTCGCATCCGGCGGGATCGTTGCGGCCAACGCGCAATTCGACCCGCGGCGCATGGCGCTGCAGCCGTCCCGCCAATTGCTCGGCAAGATGCGGATTGGCGTCGCAGATCGCAAGCTGCCCCACGCCGGCTGCGGCAAGCGACGCAGCAATGGCCGAGCCGACCCCGCCGCACCCCACGACTAGCGCGCGAATACCCGCAAGCGCCAGCCCCTTGCGCCGCACGCCGCGCACGAAACCTTCGCCGTCGAACATGTCGCCAGTCAAGCGGCCGTCGGAGTCGAGCCGCACGGCGTTGCAGGCCCCGGCAATGCGTGCGGTATCGCTTGCCGAATCGACGAGCCCCAGGGTCGTGACCTTGTGCGGCATGGTGACGAGCGCGCCGTGAATGTTCGACAGGCGAAACAGCATGCGCAGGAACTGCGGATAATCGGCGGGCCCGCAGCCCATCGGCACCACGACCGCATCGATACCCGCTTGCGCGAAATAGGGATTGTAGATCATCGGCGATTTGAAGCTCGCCGTCGGCACGCCCAAATGGGCGATGAGACGCGTGGTGCCGCTGATCATCGTGCCAAACCCCTTTGGGCGCGTTGCCAAACCGTCGCGAACGCGATATTGACGTCGCGCGCGAACAGATAGATCATCGCGACAACAAAAAGCATCCAAAAAAAGACAAACGGAGGAACCAGCATGACCAAACAAATCGACCGCCGTGCAGCCCTTGCGGGTTTGGCCGGAACCGCAGCGCTTGCAGCCTTGGCGCCCGCCCCGTCGCGCGCGCAGGGTGTGATACTGCGCATGTCCGGCCCGATGACGCCGACCGACCAGCGCGCGGTGGCTCTCGAGCAGATTTTTGCACCCGCCGTGCGTGGATTTGCGACCTACCAGCCGCACTACAATGCCACGCTGTTCCGGCAGGGCACGGAGCTTGAAGCGATCGCGCGCAACAATCTCGAAATGTCGATCACCTCGCCCCAGGAGCTCGCCACGCTGCTGCCCGAATGGTCGATCTTCACCGCAGGCTATTTGCTGCGCGATGCCGAACACCAAAAGAAGGTTTTCGCAGCCCCCTTCATGGACGGCATGAAGAAGACCGTGGAAGACAGGCTCAACGTCAAGCTTCTGTCGGTCATGTATCTGGGCCGCCGCCAGCTCAATCTGCGCACGGAAAAGGAAATCCGCACGCCGGCCGACCTCGCCGGTCTCAAGCTGCGCATGCCGGGCACGGAGGCGTGGCTGTTCTTGGGCCAGGCCTTGGGCGCGAATCCGGTACCCGTCGCCTTCACGGAAATCTACACGGCCCTACAGACGGGCGCGATCGACGGCCAGGACAATCCGCTGCCGACCAACCGCGATTCGAAGTTCTTCGAGGTGACCAAACAGATCGTGCTGACGAGCCATCTGGTCGACCAGAACTACATCGCGTTCTCGAAGCGCGTTTGGGACCGGCTCTCGCCCGCCCAGCAGCAGACCGTGCAGAAAGCCGCCGACGACGCGGCCGAGTTCGGCCGCCAGAACCAGCTCAAGCTCGAAACCGAGCTCGAGACTTTCTTCAAGGAACGCGGCCTCAAGGTCTATACGCCCGACGTTGCGGCCTTCCGCACGCGGGTCCAGCAGGCCTATCTCAGCTCTAAATTCGCGAACGACTGGCCCAAAGGCATGCTCGATCAGATCAACGCGATCCAGTAGGCAAAGGCCGGCGGCGGTCCACTTGGGACCGCCGCTCCGTCCGCAGGGGTTGCGATGCATCGATTGATCCAAAGGGCGCGCCTGTTTGCGCTCGATGTCGCAGCGCTCATGCTGGGCGCACTTTTTGTCGTTTTCCTGATCCAGATCCTGTCGCGTTACGTTTTCAACGCGCCGGCAATTTGGACGCTCGAAGCGTGCCTCACGCTGTGGCTCTGGGTCGTCTTCTGGGGCGGGGCCTTCGTGCTCCAGGAAAAGGACCATGTCCGCTTCGACGTGCTCTATGTCGCTGTCGGCCGCAATCTCCGGCGCGTCTTCGCGATGGTTTCGGCCATTGCGATCGGCGGCGGCATGCTGGCAGCCCTGCCCGCCACCTGGAGCTACATCACCTTCTACCAGATCAAGCGGAGCGCCGTGCTCGGCATCCGTCTCGACATCGTGTTCAGCATCTACGGAATCTTCGCAGCCATGCTGGTGATTCGCTATCTCTGGCGCGCGATCGCCGTGGCGCGCGGCGCCGATCCCGAAGCGCTCGACAAACGCGGTATCCAAGACGGGTACCACGTGCAATGAGCCTTGCGCTTTTCTCGTGCCTCGCGGTCCTGATCCTTCTGGCGACGATCGGCGCTTCGATCCCGCTGTCGATGATCGTCGCGGCGATCGTCTATCTGGCCGTAAAGGGCCAGGATATGGGGCTCGCCGCCGAACAGATAATCCAGGGGCTCTACGACAGCTTCGTCATCCTTGCGATCCCGCTTTTCATCGTTGCGGCGAACTTCATGAATGCCGGCACGATTTCGGATCGTCTCAACGTCTTCTGTCTTGCCATCGTCGGCCGGCTCAAGGGCGGCATGGGGCACGTGAACGTGCTCAACAGCCTCGTCTTTGCCGGCATGTCGGGCTCTGCCGTCGCCGACGTCGTCGGCATGGGCAAGATGTCGATCGACATGATGGTCAAGAACAACCGCTATCCGCTGGGTTACGCGGCGGCGATCACGGCGGCGACGGCCGTGGTCGGCCCGATCATTCCGCCCTCCATCCCGATGGTGCTCTATTCGATCGTATCCGACGCGTCGATCGGCTACCTGTTCCTTGGCGGCGTCTTGCCGGGTCTCATCATGTGCGCGGCGATGATGCTGCTGAACACCTACATGGCGCATCGGATGAACGTGCCGCTCGAGGATCCGATCCCGTTGCGGGAAATCCCGTCGGTAACGGCCAGAGCTTTCCCCGCGCTTCTGATGCCGATCATTCTCATGGCCGGCATCTATGGCGGTGCGACCACGCCAACGGAAGCCGCCGCGATCGCTGCCGCCTATGCCTTCCTGGTGGCCGTCTTCTTCTACCGTGCGCTGAGCTTCAGCAACATCCGCTCGGTCATGCACGACAGCGTGAAATCCTCCGCGTCGGTCGGCTTGATTATCGGTTCGGCGCTGATCTTCAACTACATCGTTGCAACCGAGAATATACCTGCACAGGTGCAGCAGCTCATGAAGGGCGTCGACATATCGCCTCTCGTGTTCCTGCTGCTGCTGAATGTGCTTTTCCTGATATTGGGCTGCCTGCTCGACGCCTCGACGATCATCCTCGTCATCATCCCTGTCTTCATCCCGACGGTGAAGGCGCTGGGGATCGATCTCGTGCATTTCGGCGTCGTCGCGATCGTGAACTGCATGATCGGGCTCATCACGCCGCCCTACGGTGTGCTTCTCTTCGTTATCAACGCGATCACGGGCGTACCGATGAAGCTGCTGATCCAGTATATCTGGCCCTGGATCGCGGTCTTGGTCGCTTCCTTGCTCGTGATGATTCTGGTGCCGGATACCGTCCTCGCGATCCCCAAGCTCTTCGGCTACGTCCCCGGAAGCTGAGTCGCATTCTGAACGCCATTTTGCAGCGCACCGCCTAGAAATTAGGCAACCTTGTCGAGAATTCGCGCTCTGCGGGCATGCGAGGTATGCGTTCTGCTGGCATGTCACTTGCAAAACCTTGGCCGGGGTATCTGTTCCACATAATTCGGGGAGGCCAAAACTATGCGCGTTTCGCGTCGGACATTGCTGGCAAGCGCTGCAGGCAGCGCTGCGATTCTGAAATTCGGGGCAACGGGTTCGTGGGCGCAGGGTGCTCCGATCAAGGTCGGCATCCTGCACTCGCTGTCGGGCACGATGGCGATTTCGGAAACGACGTTGAAAGACGTCATGCTGATGCTGATCGAAGAGCAGAACAAGAAGGGCGGCGTTCTCGGCCGCCGTCTCGAAGCGGTCGTCACCGACCCCGCTTCGAACTGGCCGCTGTTCGCCGAAAAGGCGCGCGAACTCATCACGCGCGACCGCGTGTCGGCGACGTTCGGCTGCTGGACGTCGGTGAGCCGCAAGTCGGTCCTGCCGGTCTTCAAGGAACTCAACAACATCCTCTTCTACCCCGTCCAGTACGAGGGCGAAGAGAGCGAACGCAACGTATTCTACACGGGTGCCGCACCCAACCAGCAGGCGATCCCGGCGGTCGATTATCTGATGTCGAAGGACGGCGGCGAAGTGAAGCGCTGGGTGCTCGCAGGCACGGACTACGTCTATCCGCGCACGACCAACCGCATCCTCGAAGCCTATCTGCGTTCGAAGGGCGTCGCGGCTTCGGACATCATGATCAATTACACGCCGTTCGGCCACTCCGACTGGCAGACGATCGTCGCCAGCATCAAGACCTTCGGTGCCGCCGGCAAGAAGACGGCCGTCGTCTCCACGATCAACGGCGACGCCAACGTGCCGTTCTACAAAGAGCTCGGCAACCAGGGCGTCAAAGCGACCGACATTCCGGTGGTCGCCTTCTCGGTCGGCGAAGAAGAGCTCGCCGGCATCGACACGAAGCCGCTCCTCGGCCACCTGGCCGCGTGGAACTACTTCCAGTCCGTCAAAAACCCCGACAACGAAGCCTTCATCAAGACTTGGCAGGCCTTCACGCGCAACCCGAAGCGCGTGACCAACGACCCGATGGAAGCCCACTATATCGGCTTCAACATGTGGGTTAAGGCCGTCGAGAAGGCCAAGACCGTCGATGTCGATGCGGTTATCGATGCCCTGCCCGGCATCAAGCAGGCGAACCTGACCGGCGGCATTTCCGAAATGCTGCCCAACCACCACATCACGAAGCCCGTGATGATCGGCGAAGTGCGCGAAGACGGGCAGTTCGACGTGGTGTGGCAGACGGCCGGCCTCGTGCCGGGCGACGCCTGGTCGAAGCATCTCGAAGGTTCGAAGGACCTGATCGGCGACTGGGTTGGCCGCAAGTGCGGCAACTGGAACACGGTCACCAACCGCTGCGGCGCCTGACCGGCGTTGACGCTGGAGCACGCCGTCCGATGCAGCGATCCATGGCCGCCTCGGTCGGCATGCACCGGCGCAGTATGAAAAAAGCAAGCATGGCGGGGTTCCTCGCCATGCTTGTGCTTTTTGCGGCCCTGCTCGCGCTGCCCGCCCGCGCACAGAGCTACGACGCGGCGATCGACCGTTTTCTCTCCGACAGCTTCCCCGATACCGAGGCCGGCATCGCGGCTCTGCAAGCTGCCGGCGACCCGCGCGGCGTTGCAGTTCTCGAAGCGCTGCTCGACCGGCGTCTGTTCGTCGTTGCGGCAAGCCGCACGGTGCTGGTACGAGACCGCGCGGGCCAGACGAGCGATGCGCGCACCGGCCAAGCGGTTGCCAATGCACCCGACGGTGCCGTCATGGTGCGCCTCAACAACCGCTTACGCGGGCTCGCCCAAGCAGCCCTCGGTGCAATGACCTTGCTGTCCCCGGACCCGGAGCGGCGGCGGCTTGCGGCCGAAGCCGTGTTCCGATCGCGGGACGCAAGTGCGCTTCCTGCCATCGACAAGGCGCTCGAAACCGAAAATGTGCCGCGCGTGCGCGCCGCGCTGCGCGAAGCGCGCGCCGCGATTCTCCTCGCGGACGCGCAAGCCCCGATCGCCGAGCGCATCGCCGCCGCCGCCTTCATCGGCGAAATCGGCGACCAGGATGGGATCGGCCTCCTGCGCCAGACGCTTGCGAACGCGCAAGGCCCGCTGCGCGAGGCGGTCGAAGCGGCGATCAAACGCGCCGAATTCTCGCAGCAACTGCGCCGCGCAGGCCAAACCTTCTGGTTCGGCCTGTCGCTGGGTTCGGTCCTGCTGCTCGCCGCCATCGGCCTTGCCATCACATTCGGCGTGATGGGCGTCATCAATATGGCGCATGGCGAGATGGTCATGATCGGCGCCTATGTCACCTTCGTCGTGCAGGATATCATCCGCACCCACGCGCCGCATTTGTTCGACTGGTCTTTGCCGATCGCGTTGCCGCTTGCTTTTGTCGTTACGGGGTTGATCGGCATCGCGATCGAACGCGGCATCATCCGCTTCCTCTATGGCCGCCCGCTGGAAACGCTGTTGGCCACTTTCGGCGTGAGCCTCGTGCTGCAGCAAGCGGTGCGTACGGCCTTCGGCCCCACGAATCGCGAGGTCGGAGCCCCCTCTTACATGTCGGGTTCGTTCGAATTCATCGGCATGCAGATCACCTATGGACGCCTCTGGATCCTCGTCTTCACCTTCGCCGTTTTCTTCCTGCTGCTCGCTGTGCTCAAGGCGACGGCGCTGGGCCTCCACATGCGCGCGGTGACGCAGAACCGACGCATGGCGGCATCGATGGGTATTCGTACCGGCTTCGTCGATGCCATGACCTTCGGCCTCGGTTCCGGCATCGCGGGGCTCGCAGGCGTGGCGCTGAGCCAGATCGACAATGTGAGCCCCAATCTCGGCCAGAGCTACATCATCGACAGTTTCATGGTCGTGGTTTTCGGCGGGGTCGGCAATCTGTGGGGCACGCTTGTCGCGGCCTTCACGCTCGGTATTGCCAACAAGGTGCTCGAGCCGTTTGCGGGCGCAGTCCTTGGCAAAATCCTGATCCTTATTCTGCTGATCCTGTTCATCCAGAAACGCCCGCGCGGTCTGTTCGCTTTGAAGGGCCGGGCCGTCGAACAATGATCCTCGCGCGCCTTCTCGAAATGGCGGACTATCGCGGCCGCATTTTCCTGGCCGTGCTGGCGGCCCTCGCCGTGCTTGTACCGGTTGCGAATCTTCTGGTGCCGCCGGACTCCATTTTCCACATCGGCACCGGCACCGTCGTGCTGCTCGGCAAGTACCTCACCTACGCGATCCTCGCCCTCGCCCTTGATCTCGTATGGGGCTATTGCGGCATCCTCTCGCTCGGACACGGCGCCTTCTTTGCGCTCGGCGGCTACGCGATGGGCATGTATCTGATGCGCCAGATCGGCCCGCGCGGCGTCTACGGCCATCCGGTGCTGCCGGACTTCATGGTGTTCCTGAACTTCACCGAACTGCCGGTCACCTGGTGGGGCTTCGACAACTTTCTCTATGCGATGCTGATGGTGGTGCTGGTGCCGGGCCTGCTCGCCTTCGTTTTCGGCTGGCTTGCATTCCGCAGCCGCGTGACGGGCGTGTATCTGTCGATCATCACCCAGGC
>JAIXXA010000170.1 GCA_027490975.1 Rhodospirillaceae bacterium | reverse complement strand
GTCTGGTTGCTGAACAGGGCCTGAGCGATTTCCCGCGCCGAGTCGCACTCGACCCCGCCGATCATGAAGGTCATGCGGCGGCGGCCGAGATTGGGCCGCTGGGTCTGTTCGGGGCGTCGTCCGCTTGCCCATAGGCCGAGTTTCTGCAGATCCCAGCGCAGGCGCACGTCGTCTTCGGTGAGACCAACGATCATGTCGACCATGTCGCGCGGCATCGAGGCCGTATCGAGGAGGGCGGCCTGCGAACTGTAGCGCAGCCGGCGCTGGATGATTTCGGTATCTTCCACGCCTTCGCCCGGCATCTTTCCCGACGCGAGAGCATAGATCGTAAGGCCCAGCGCAAACATGTCGTCGGCGGGGCCGGGCGAGCCCTTTGACTCGCGCTTGGCGAGGGCGCGTTCGATCGTCTCGAACACGGCCGGCTGGTCGTAGCCGGGCGGGCACAAGGTCGCAGGCCCCAGCGTGAACAGGGTCTGCTTGGTGTCCATCGAGAACAGGTTGTCGGGCCGGATACTGCCGTGCGCTTGGCCCACGTCGAACAAGGCGCCCAAAGCCGCGATCGCCGGCCGGATCAGATTGGCGGTCAGCAGTTTCGCATTGTATGCGCCCCACATGCGGCGCGGCGGCGCGGGCGCAATCGGCTGTTCGTAGACGAAACCGTAATGGTCGGGCTTGCCCGGCAGCGGCAAAGCATCGTGATGGAGCAGCTTGAGCAGCCCCGCTCGGTCGATGGGCTGCGAGCGACGCGCCATTTCGATGCGCACGCCAGGCGTGGGCGCGCAAATGTAGGCAATCAGCGGCATGTCGGGATGGTCGACATGCCGTGCGGCAAAACACGGCGCCCATGCACGCGAATAGTCGAGCAGCGGTTGGTCGAGCCGGATTTGGTAGTCGCTGCCGAAGGGCAGCAACATGTTCAGCGTCGAGCGCGGCGTGCTTGCAAAAACGTCGGTCACTTAAACTGAAACCCTCTGGTCAGGGCGACGCCGATCTGGAGTCTAAATTCTTTGCTCGCACCATCAAGTACGACTTGCAAGGGATCGTGGTACCGCACGCGGGCGATTGGCTTTTTTTTGCGAAGGCGTGTGATTTTCGCTTCAATATTTGCGAAATGGGAATGGGTTTGGCAAGTCGCGCGTGTAGGTCTTCTAGGGAATGCTTCCGGGAACGGTGCCGGGCGGCAGGGATGCCGTGTGGCTGGCGACGGCGCCGGCCGTTGCGATCCAGACGTCGGCGCGGTGCTTGGCGATATGAGCAAGTGCCCGGCGCAAATGGCGCAGACGGTAGGGTTGGCCCACCAAATACGGGTGCAACGCGATCCCCATCACGAGCGGCATGGCTTTGGACTGGGACAGCATTTCGTCGAAATTGTCGATGATCATATCGGCAAAGGCATCGCCGCCGATTTTGCGCCCGACGATCATCGGGATGTCGTTGAGTTCTTGCGGATAGGGCAGGGCCAGGATGCGGCCGCCGCGCGTGCGCATCCAAACCGGCTGGTCGTCCATGCACCAATCGAGCAGATACCGGTAGCCGGCTTCCTGCAGCAAGTCGGGCGTGTGCGGGCTTTCGCTGATCCAGGGGCCCAGCCATCCAGCTGGCGCCTTGCCCGTCTGGCGCGTGAGGATTTCGGTCGCCTCGGCGATGAGAGCGGCCTCGGCGTCGGGGGCGAGCGTACCTTGGCGTTCGGCGTTGCTGCGCCCGTGGCCGACGATCTCGTCGCCGCGAGCCGCAAATGCGCGCATTAGCGCGGGCGCATAGTCGTACATTGTGCTGTTGGCGAGCACCGAACAGGGCAGCGACAAATCGTCGAAAAGCTCGAGCATGCGCCACGCGCCGACCCGATTGCCGTAGTCGCGCCACGCGAAGTTCAGAATATCCGGCTGCGGGCCGCCGGGGGCAAGCTCAGCTCCCAGCCCCTCGCCGAACGCAAAATTCTCGAGATTGAGCCCGAGATAGACAGCAAGGCGCGTGCCGTTGGGCCAATCGTAGACCGGGCGGCCGACAATGGGCTGGTAGTCGTAGCGCCCGTGTGTGGCGAGTTTCATAGGTCGCACAATAGGCAAAGCCGCTGTCTGCCGCCAAGCCCCCTGCAGCGATTTCAGGCGGGATAAATGAAAAGGCCCCGACGCAGGGGGGATGCGTCGGGGCCGAAGGCTATCCGACCAGGGGGGGGGAGGTCGGATAACGATGGCGAGCGGGGGGGGGTGCTCAACCATGCACTAGCAGATGGGGACGGTCCTCGAAATCGCAAGAGGGGGGCACAAGAAATTTTGAAAAAAGAGATCTGTTATACATATACTTAGTGTGATTCGTAGATGGCCCACCCAGGTGCTGCCGCATCGCTCGAGAGACGTTTGAGGTACCTTGCAACGCCATAGAGGTCCCAAACGGCTTGGCACGCGTCGAAACTCATCGAGCCGTCGCCGCCCCAAACCATGTAGTGGCTTCCTGAGGGCAGATGGCGCAGTGCGGCATCGACCCGCCGCGTCCAGAAAGCGAGCGGCGTCTCCGGCGTTTGCGACAGCGGCAGCCAGCGATTGGCCATCAGCGAATGCACGAGCTGGTCGTCGATCGTGTATTCGTCGAGGCCGCGCGTGGGCGGATTGACCGCCGCAAACAGCGGCGCTTTGAGTTTCGTCTGCGGCGCCACGTCCTTCATGTCGGCGCAGAACAGCTTGGCCTTTGCCGGGCCGATCGCGTCGATGGCGGCATTGAGATCGCGCACAAGCCGGCCGACGACGGCGGCAGGCCGGCGCGCGCGCGCCAGATAGGGGCGCCAATCCGGATCGCGCAGCCGTTTGAGCTGGGCCGGGTCGTGGCTGTAGAGGATCTCGAACCCGTCCTCGACCGAGCGCGCAAAGCCGAGCGCCCAGCGCACAGCGAGATACTGCAGCCCCGCACGTTCGGCTGCAGGCACCCTTGCATGGTAGAGGCGGTCGAACACGGCGCAGACCGGCTCGATCAGATAGTCGCAAGCGAAATGGAAGGTCGGCACGTGCGGCACAAGGGCGGGGCGCGCCGCCGCCAGCAGGGCCGCAACGCGGGCAGGATCGATCTTGCGCCCGCCGAAGAGGAACTGGGCCGCCAGATGCGAACGCGGCGCGAAATCGTTGACCGTCAAGCGCCGTACGCCGCGGGCGGCAAAGACGGTCGGCATCAGGCACGAGCCGGCCGTGAAATCGACCATGGCGAGGTCTTTCCACCGCTCGGGCGGCAGAAGGCGGGCATAGGCATCGACGATTTCGGGCACCCAATCGGCGATGGTGCCGTCGAGCGGCAGCATGGCGCGGCGCAGGATGGCGAGCATTTTTGCGTTCATGATTGGCGTTGCGACCCTGCAAGAAGAATGGCGGCAAGCGCAATGCCGCCGAAAAAGCCGCCCAGATGTGCGACCCAAGCGATCGAGCTGCCGTCCGTGCCGGGAAAGCCGAGAATGCCGAACAGCACGGTCGGAATTGCCCACATGGCAGCGGCGCCCAGCAGCCAGCCGGGGCTGCCGGCATTGCCTTGGCGCATCGCCACCAGTACGCACCCGACAAGGCCCGATATGCCCCCCGACGCCCCGATCATCGGCTCGATGCTGTCGGCGTAGATTGCATAGTGCGCACCCGCCGCGATCGCTCCGCTCAGCAGATAGAGCGACAGCATCGAGGCCTTGCCGAAGCGGCGTTCGACGCCCGACCCGAAAGCCGCCAGCATGACCATGTTGATGGCCAGATGCACCCAGTCGCCGTGCAAGAACATGTAGCTGAGCGGCGACACGATGCCCGACAGTCCGAGACCCGCATCGCCCGAGAAACGCGCCGGCGTGAAGCCGAACGCGTCGTTTGCAAGCCACACGACGCGCGATTCGAACAGGCGCAAGGCCGCAAAGACGCCGACATTGACCACGATCAATGCAAGCGTGAGCGGCGGCAGATTAATAGCTGGTTCGCGTTGGCTTGTTGGCATTCGTTGCCGTTCGGAATCGAGACTCGGCTGCCACGTTGTATAGAGGGTTCCGTGCGCCCGGTCTTGCGCGTCGTGCGACGGGGCCTAGCGCGACGACGGCAAAATAGGGCAATGTCGCGCCGGGCGAGGGGGCCCAGTACCACGCTATGAGCAGCACTCCAAACGGCGTCGACGCACCCGACAAGCGCATCCTGGCTTTGGCCGTCGGCGCCATCGGCGTCGTGTTCGGCGATATCGGCACATCGCCTCTCTACACGATGCGCGAGGCGTTCACCGGGCCGCATCCGATGGAGCCGACCTTGCCGCATGTGCTGGGCGTGCTGTCGCTGATCTTCTGGGCGCAGGTCATCGTCGTCACGATCAAATACGTGCTCTACATCCTGCGCGCCGACAATCGCGGCGAGGGCGGCATGTTCGCGCTGATGGCGCTCGCCACAAAAGCGGCCCCGCTCGGCGTGCATCGCGGCGTGCCGATCGTGGCGGCCGGGCTGTTCGGCGCGGCGCTGTTTTTCGGCGATGCGATCATCACGCCGGCGATCTCGGTCCTGTCGGCGGTCGAGGGGCTCAAAATCGCGGCCCCGGAATTCGGCAAGTACGTGGTGCCGATCGCTTGCGTGATTCTGTTCGTGCTGTTTTTGGCGCAGCGCAGCGGCACCGCGCGCATCGGCGCTTTTTTCGGCCCGATCACGATCGTTTGGTTCACGGTGCTGGCCATCCTCGGCGTCGTGTCGCTGGTGCAGACGCCCGCCGTGCTCGCGGCCCTCAATCCGTATTACGGCCTCGCCTTTTTGTGGAGCGACGGCTGGCGCGGCTTTCTGGTGCTGGGGGCCGTATTCCTGGCGCTGACCGGGGCCGAGGCGCTTTATGCCGATATCGGCCATTTCGGCAAACGGCCGATCCGCCTTGCCTGGGTCGGCTTCGTGCAGCCGGCGTTGGTGCTGAACTATTTCGGGCAGGGCGCATTGCTGATGCGCAGTCCCGAGGCGGCCGAGAATCCGTTCTATCTGATGGTGCCGGAATGGATGCTGCTGCCGACCGTGCTGCTGGCGACGGCGGCGACCGTCATCGCCTCGCAGGCCGTGATCACGGGCGCCTTCTCGCTCGCCCGCCAGGCGGTGCAGCTCGGCTATCTGCCGCGCATGGAGATCCGCCACACCTCCGAGACCGAAATTGGCCAGATCTACATTCCGCAGATCAATTGGATATTGTGCATCTTCGTGCTCGCCCTCGTGGTCACGTTCCAGTCGTCGAGCAATTTGGCCGCCGCCTACGGCGTGTCGGTGTCGGGCGAGATGTGCGTCGCCACGCTGATCGCCTATGTCGTCGCCCGCCATGTGTGGGGCTGGTCGCGGCTGCGCGCGGGGGCGGTCACGGCCGTGCTGATCACGATCGACCTGTCGTTCTTCCTTGCCAATGTCGTCAAGATCGCCGACGGCGGCTGGATGCCGCTCGTGGTGGGGGCGTGCCTCTATGCGATCTTCACCACCTGGAAGCGCGGCCGCCAGATTCTGGTCGAGCGTCTGCACGAAAGCACGGTGCCGCTCGAGCCGTTCATCGCCCGCCTCAAGGACGGCAACCCGCCGCGCGTGGCCGGCACGGCCGTTTTCATGACCGGTACCCGCGACGGCGTGCCTTATGCGCTTTTGCACAATCTCAAGCACAACAAGGTGCTGCACGACCGCGTGGTGCTGCTGACCGTTGTCACCGAGCCCATCCCGCGCGTCGCCGACAAGGACCGCATGAAGCTCGAGCCGCTCGAAAAGAATTTCTGGCGCCTCGTGCTGCGCTACGGTTTCATGGAAGTACCCAATATCCCGCGCGTGCTGCGCCAGGCGGGTACCACAGGCCTCAAGATCGAGATGATGGAAACGTCGTTCTTCTTCGGCCGCGAAAACCTCGTTTCCAAAAACAAGCCGTTGATGCCGCGCTGGCGCGAAAAGCTGTTTATAGCGCTGTCGAAGAATGCCTACAGTGCGACGGCGTTCTTCCGCATTCCGTCCAACCGCGTCGTCGAATTGGGAACGCAGGTGGAGATCTAGGCCATGGACCATCCCGCGACGGTCGATCCCAAGCAGCTGTTCCCGTTCGGCCATTCCCAGCGCCACACGGTGTTCTTGAAGCCGCTGCTCGACGAAATCGATCCGCCGCGCGCCAACATCTCGGTCGGCGACTACAGCTACTATTCGGACTTCGACGACGCGACGCGGTTTTTTCTGCGCAACGTGCGCTACGATTTTTCGCGCAGCAAAGCGCGTCTGGACATCGGCAAATTCTGCGCTTTTGCCCACGAGACAACCTTCATCCTGTCCGACGCCAACCACGCGATCGTGGGGCCGTCCACCTTTCCGTTCCCGATCTTCGGCGGGACCTGGGCGCAAGCCCTGTCGCCGGACGAAACGCCGTGGGCCAACAAGGGCAATACCAAGATCGGCCACGACGTGTGGTGCGGCTACAAGAGCACGATCATGCCGGGCGTTACGGTCGGCAGCGGCGCCATCGTGGCGGCCAATGCCGTCGTCAGCCGCGACGTGCCGGCCTATGCGATGGTTGCCGGCAACCCGGCGCGGGTTGTCAAAATGCGTTTCGACGATGCCACCATCGCCAAGCTCCTTGCACTCGCTTGGTGGGACTGGCCGGCTGCCAAAATCGCGGCGGCCGTGCCCGTTCTGGTCAAAGGCGATGTTGATGCGCTCGCGGCTTTGGCCCCCTGACGGGCGGGCCAAGACAGCTGATGCCCCAGCGCCACGAGTCCCCAAAAGCCGCCGGTTTTTCGAGCAACGCCGAAAACTGACACAAAAACAGGCGAAAACTTAGAAACGATTGTCGCCGTAACCTATTGATTCAAAACGATCGTTAAAAATTCGAAAAGTTTTTCGGCGAGTCTGAGTAAAAACGACTCCCACCTGCCGACGGCCTATGTTATCCCCAAACCGACTGCAATAAACCGAAACAATAATCTCGGCGGGTTGGCAAAGGATGATCGAACTTCTTGTTGCCGTGGCAGTGGCCTCGCAAAGCCCCGATTTGGGCCAGCGGACCGATTCCCAAACGACATCGTTTGCGGTGTCTGCCGAGACCGTTGCCGAAAACACCGTCGTTCTCGACAGCAATTTCCTGCTCGATCCGTCGCTGCCGTTTGTGTTCCTGCCGAGCACGCCGGCCCCCGCACCCACGGCGTCTGCGGGTGCGACGACCGGCCCCGAAGACGATCTCGAATTGCTGGCGGCACGCGAAGCGGACAGTGCGAACCAGGCGCCGCAATGGCAGAGCCGACCCAAGGCCGCCACGAGTTTTGGGGCAGGGGCCAATCTGCGCAATGTGTCCGTCAACATCGCGCGCGCCAACACGAGGCTCAAAATCGGCCAGCGCCAGATGACGCTCGAAATCTACCGCCCCGACACGGCCGGTCCGCGACCGGCGGTGCTGCTGCTGCACGGGGCATCGGGCATGGGCAACGGCGCTTTCTATCGCGGGGCTGCCGAAGCATTTGCCGAAGCCGGCTACGTCGTTTATCTGCCCCACTATCTGGGCGACCGCAACCGCAACCGGCCGCGCGGCCGCGCCCTGATCGCCGAGTTCGAGCAGCAGCACGAGGCGGTGCGCGCGACCCTCGATGCGATGGCCAAGGATCCGCGCGTCGACGAGGCGCGCTTGGCGGCATTCGGATTCTCGCTGGGCGGGTTCCAGGCTTTGGGCCTGTCGAGCCGCGACGAGCGCGTGGCCGCGGTCGTCAATATGGGCGGCGGCATGCCCGGCAACGTCGCCGGCAGCACCACGCGCCTGGCGCCGACGCTCGTGATCCACGGCCAGCGCGACCGCACTGTCCCGGTTGCCCGCGCCCTCCAGACGCGCGACATGCTGAAGCGCCTGTCGGTGCCGCACGAGATGGCGCTGTTTGCCGACCAGCAGCATTTCTTCCAAGGGGCGGCAAGCCGCACGGCCATCGAACGGTCGATCGCGTTTTTCGACCGCCAGATGCGCCCGGCCGTCTCGATCGGCACGGCCGATTTGCTGCAGGGGCGCTGACGCCCCCTGTTGCTGCGGCGCTCGACCGCGCGAAAATCGCGCGGGCATGCCTTTTTCTTTAATCTGACCATGCTAGATTGACGGCATGGGAATGTTTCGCGTCGGCGTCATCGGCATTGCGGCCGGTCTATTGTGGGCGTTGCCGGGGGCGGCCGCCGTGCAAGGCGACCTGCGGCCAGTGCTGCGCGCGACCCTTGCCGCCTATGCCCCTGCTGCCGAGGCGGCGGCTGCTTCCATCGCCGAACGCCAGCGCCAAAGCCTGCTGGGTTTCTACGATGCGCGCGGCTTTGCCCCGATCTGGCTGGCCGACAATGCGCCCGCTATCCGCGTCGGTCGCCTGATCGAGCTGCTCAAAAGCGCCGACCGCCACGGCCTGTCGGCGCTCGACTACAACGTCGCCGAGATCGAGCAGCTGCTGCACGCAGCCGACGCCCAAACCCTGGCCCGGCTCGAATTCGCGCTGAGCCGCGCGGCCTTGCGCTACGCCGCCGACTTGCTGGGCGCGCGGGTGGCGGCGATCGAACTGCCGGCCGACGTCAGGATCGTGCCGCGTCCGCTCGATGCCGAACGCATCCTGCGCGAGCTTGCCCGCAGCGACGATCCGGCGGGCCCGCTCGAAGCGCTGGCGCCCGCCGATCCGGCCTATGCCCAGTTGCGCGATTGGCTGGCCCAGTACCGCGCCATCAAAGCCCGCGGCGGCTGGCGCAACATCCCAAGCGGGGCCACGCTCGACCCCGGTGCGAGCGATCCGCGGGTTCCCGCTTTGCGCCGGCGCCTGGCGATCACCGACGGCGCGCCCACGGAGCCGGCCGACGCGGATGCCGGCGAGATTTTCGACATCGAACTGGTTGCGGCCCTGATGCGTTTCCAGGCCCGCCACGGGCTTGCCGTCGATGGGCGCCTCGGGCGCCGCACGCTTGCCGCGCTCAACCGGTCGGTCGATGCGCGCATCGTGCAGATCGTCGCCAATCTCGACCGGCTGCGCGCGCGGCCCGCAGCCGAGGCGACCTTCATCGAGGTCAACGTGCCGGGTTTCAGCTTGCGCGCCGTCGAAGCGGGCGAGACCCGCCTCGAGATGCCGGTCGTTGTGGGCCGCGAGGCGCGGGCGACGCCGATCTTCTCGAGCCGCGTGACCGAGGTGATCTTCAATCCGAGTTGGACCGTGCCCGTCAAGCTCGTGCGCGAAGATCTGCTGCCGCGCCTGCGCGCCAATCCGCAGGCCTTGGTCGATCTCGGTTTCCGCTTCTATCGCGGTTCGGGCGACGAACGCGTCGAAGTCGATCCGCGCAAGGTCGATTGGCGCAAAGTGAGCCCGCGGGCCGTGCCCTATTGGGTGCGCCAGGATCCGGGGCCCAAAAACGCGCTGGGCCAGGTCCGCCTGACCCTGCCCAACATCTACGACGTATTCCTGCACGACACGCCCGATCGCCATTATTTCGCCCGCGCCGAGCGCGCTTTGTCGTCGGGCTGCGTGCGGCTCGAGCGCCCCATCGACCTCGCCGAATGGGTTTTGCGCAACACGCCGGGGTGGACGCGCGAGGCGATCGAGGCGGCGGATGCCGACGCCGTCACCAGAAACGTCCAGGTGCGCCGGCCGATCCCGCTGCATTTCGTGTATTTCACGGCCTTCGTGCAGGATGGCGAACTGCATCTGCGCGAAGACATCTACGGCGTGGATGCGCGCTTTGTGGCCGGACTCGAGCGGCGCCCGATCGCCGATCTGCGCCTGCCGCGCGAAGGGGCGGCACCGCCCGCCACCCTCGCGCCCTAAAATACGCTTTTTGTCAGCCCTTTAAGGGGTTGTTTCAGATTGTTTCTTTGGGCTTGCCTTCGGCGGCATGGCTGTGCATTCTGCGCATAACAGCTATGTAACGAACTCAACCGCCAGGGATACAAGCCCCCCCGATGACCGACCCGAAGACCGATCCGACGCGCCGGGGCTTTTTGCTTTTTGCCGGCGTTGCCGCCGCGAGCACGCTGCTGCCGGCTTCCCCGAGCTGGGCCAACGCAAAAACGGCAAGCGTTCCGCCGCCGCCGCGCCCGGCCCCGCGGCCTTCGGCAGCCGGCCCTGCCGTCGGCACGCGGGCCGCCGGAACCCGCAGCCTGCGCATCCAGGTCGTCAATACGGGCGAACGCTGGCAAGGCGTCTATTGGCGCGACGGCGCCTACGTGCCCGAGGCCACCCGCCGCCTCGATGCGCTGCTGCGCGACCATCGTGCGGGCAAAGTCGCCCAGATGGACCCCAAGCTCTACGACCAATTGTGGGAACTGCATACGCGGCTGGGGTCGAGTGAGCCTTGGCGCGTGATCTCGGCCTACCGCTCGCCGCAGACCAATGCGGCCGTGCGCCGCGCCCATGGCGGGGTGGCGCGCAACTCGTTCCACATCCAAGCCAAGGCTTTGGACGTGGACCTCACCGACCGCTCGGTCCGCGCCATCCGCCAAGCCGCGATCGGCCTGCAGGCCGGCGGGGTGGGGCAGTATCCGCGCAGCGACTTTGTCCATATCGACACCGGCCCCGTGCGCAGCTGGGGCTGAGTTTCCTCGACCGCCAACGCCGACGTTACGCAACATCCGCGCGACATAAGCGCGACATCGATGCGCCATTCGTGCGACATGGACGCGACATTTTCCGACTATTCGACTTTAGCTTTGCGCCTCAAGTTATTGAATTTCAATTAAGGTAACTTTCGCACGCAACCGAATCGCACGGAAAATCCGGCGTGCGCCTGGACCGCCCCGGCGGTCGCTTCTCTTTTCACCATGTCAAACAGCGCCAAGCCCATTCTCGCGAATGGTCCTATGAAGACAATATAACCTATAAAGAACTTAATTGGAACTGTCTTGCGTCGTGTCGCTGCGCGGCGCGATCACAGCGCTTCGAGATAGGCAACAAGGTCGGCCAGTTCGGCCGCACTCGGGCTCGACGGCGTGCCGAGTTTGGCGTTGTGGAATTCCCACATGTATTTGACCGCTTCGGCCAGCGAGGCATAGCGGCCGTCGTGGAAATAGGGGGCGGTCTTCGACACGGCCCACAGCGACGGCACCTTGAATGCGCCGCCGGAGCCGACATTTTCGGCCTCCTTCTTGTCGAAGCTCGGCAATTGGTGGCAGGTGGCGCAGCCGCCCGCCCCCACGAACAGGTCGAAGCCGCGTTTGACGCCCGCACTGGCCGCCGCAACGGGCGCGCCGTCGTCGCCCATGCCGGGCCCGCGCGGCACGGGCAGTGCGCGCACATAGGCGGCGAGGGCGGCCAGCGTTTCGGGGGCGGGCTCGGGCCCCTTCATGCGGTTGACGATGATGCCGCGGATATTGGCCTCGAGGCTGGGTGCTGTTCCCGCCCAGGAATAGGCCGAGCGCAGACCTGCCCCCCACAGGCTCGGCGTGCTGCGGCCCTGCGGATTGCCGTCGGCGACGATGTCCACGCCGATATAGGTCTTGTTGTCGGTATGGCCGTTGGCCGGATGGCACGCGGCGCAGGAAATCTGCCCGTTGCCCGACAGGCTCGTGTCGGCGAACAGCGCTTTGCCGCGCGCGACGGCGGCGGGATCGGCGACTTGGGCCTGGACAGTCTGCGCGGGGGCGACGTGAGGCGAGAGTGCGACCAGAACGACGGCAGCCAACGCAGCGCGTGTGCGAATAAGCATGGACGTTCTCCCTGTCGGTTGTACCGAGGCGAGGGGCGGCAGTTTGCCGTCTGCTTTATTTGTTCGAACTAAAGTAGCGCAAGCGCCAGCCAACCGCAAGGTGCGCGACAATCCGTCAAAGCACTGTTCCGTCGCGCGCCGCGCAAACGGTCGGGGCCAAATTGCGGCGTCAGGACCGGACCGAGACGAGTATGGTTTCCCTGGAACTATCCGCGACGCATCGCTCAACGTGCCGAATGCCTCAGCCGCGAGCGCGAAACGACAGAGACCGAAGCGCGTTGTCCATGCAACAAGGAAAGTCGAGATTAGCGTTTCTGGAATCCCGAAGCGTCCCTAGAGCGCCGTGCTACATCTCACCGAGGATTCGCTGGCGTTGCTGTTGGTATTCTAAGTCACTTATCAGGCCGCGAGATTTTAAACTCTCAAGTGCTCCTAAGCGTTCCGCTGGTGAACGAGCAGGAAATTGAACGCCACTATCAACGGGCGCTTGCAAAGCGACTGGAGCAGGCCAACCGGAAACCTGAATGTTGATCGGCTTGCCAATATCAAGACGTCGCGCAAGTCCGAGTTCAAGTTGTTTGTGAATTTCTCTGCCGAAAATCTCGACCTTGTCGGCGAATGCACGCTTGTCCGGGAAAGAACTTATACGCGTCTTATTCCAATCTGCAGAATCCCATCTCTCGAATGGACCGCCGTCAACTCCAACGTGCTCGGGATCAAAAAAATAGTTCGCTCGCAAGAACACTGCCGTGTTCGATAGCCAATGCTCAGTAACAACTCTCATCTTTGGAAGCAAAAGTCTTTGCTCGTCGAGATACGCGAAAAGATCCTTCAATGGATCGCTTGGGTTGGCTGGGCTGGACAAAGTAAAATGATTAACACTCCAGCAACTTGCATCGCGTGGGTTAAAGTTGCGATCAGAAACATTGAACAAAGTGTTTGTTCGATCGCAAATGTTTTTGTCGCGACTCCAGCCTGTTCCGCTGCCTTGACCGCGAAGCGCTGCGTTCGCCCAAACACCTCTAACGATTTTTCCATTCACGACTTCGATTAGGTACGCGCTCGCGATACGAGCGATGCCCGTCGATGTCGTTCCAGTTACCTCGCCGCGACCAGCAAGAACCCAATCTCCGTTAGGAAGTGGGAATTGCGCGCCACCAATCTCGAAGCTTCCCGTCACCTTTGTGCCGCGTGGCGCCGTGTGCAAACTTTGGGCATCAGCCTGTGAAGCGAATCCAAAGACTAGCGCGCCCGCGACAAGATAAAGGGATATTCGCATAGTATTTCCAGACTTGTTGATAACAGCAATTTAAGACTACAGCATCCTAAAGCGGCAGTAAACTACACTACAACTTTGTTTTATTAATGTGCGATCGATTTTTAGGCGCAATATCTAACTGCATGGATGCAAGTTTATCTGCGCCAGTTACCTTCGCATCACGCCGAACGCCGTCGCGCATTATGCGGGCGGTGCGGTTTGGGTGACAGGCGCTGTATTGCCGGTAGGCACGTTTTTAGGGGGTAAAAATGTCTCGGTGCGGCGTACGGCGCGCGTGGATCAGATCTTCGATAAGCAGCGTATCGCCTTGCTCGGTATAGAAGATGTAATGGGATTGGTAGCGGTAGCGGCGCAGGCCCGCTTTGATTTCAAACGCGGCCGTGCCGATATGCGGGTAGCGCACTATCAGATTGAAACTGTCTTCTAAGCCGGCCACATAGGCAGCGGTTTGCGTGGCGCCGAACCTCGCATCTGAATGGACAACGATTTCTGCAAGCGATTTTGCAGCGGCGCGCGAAAGTTGGTAGGACGCGATCAAGAATCGCTGCGAACCGTTCTGGCGCGCGCGACGATCTCGGCAATCGTGCCGGTCGACGGTGCGGTGCAATCATCCGAAGCAAAATGGCCTTGAAGCGCTGCGCGCTG